>NZ_BAAAZG010000024.1:0-73170 GCF_039536785.1 Actinomadura miaoliensis | reverse complement strand
GTCCAGGATCCGCAGCGTGACCCGCTGTTTCTCCCACCGGACGAAGTACCAGTACACCGTCTGCCAGGGCGGGAAGTCCGCGGGCAGCTGCCGCCACGCGCAGCCGGTGCGCACCACGTACAGGATCGCGTCCACGATGTCGCGCCGCGGGTGCTTCTCCGGGCGGCCTCCGCTGCCGGCCGCAGGCAGCAGAGGCTCGACCAGCGCCCACTCGTCGTCGGTCAGGTCTGAGGGGTAACACGACTGCCGAGACATCCCGCCATCCTGGGCGAACCCGCACCAACGATCACGTAGACACACCGACCGAGATCAACTTCTCAAACACGCACTAAGAGCGTGTACTGCGATCGCGCATGCTGTTCCGAGTGCGGCGAGGGTCCACCACGGCAGGGCGGGAAGGCTGGTTTGGTGGCCGAGGTCCAGGGCGGCGCCGGTGAGGAGGTTGCCAGCGGCGACGCCGATGCCGGAGATCGTGTTGTAGAGGCCGTAGTAGGTGCCGATCATGCTGTCACCGCCGAGCGTGGCGACGGTGGCTATCTCGAACGGGCACACGATCATCGTGGCCAGCGTCAGCAGCCTCGTGGTCAGCAAACCGGGACGAGCGCGATCGCGCAGGCGAGCCACCTTGGCTCCCGTCACCGCGAACGTCGTGCGGGCGGATTCCTCGGCGGCGTCGTAGTCAGGTTGCCGGAGACACGACAGCGGTGCGCACGCTGTGGCGAGCGTCGTGGGCAAGCACTGCGAGGATCGGCGCTACGTCTTCGGAATGCTCCGGCGGCGCTTTGGCGGCCGCCTCCGCCAGGGTGCGCCGTACCCGGGCATCGCGGTCCTTGGCCAAACGCATTGCCGCGTTGTGGTACCGCCTCGGCCGCCGCGTGTACAGCACCGCGCTCGCGCAGCGGACGTCGACATGATTGTGCGCGGAGAGGAGGTTGACGTTGACTCCAGCGGTGATCTCCGATGGGAGTTGGGCGAGTGTCACCGCGGCGGCCTCCATGTCGCTGGCATCGCCCTCGCTCAGCAGCGCGACCGCCTGCTCCCGAACCCATTGTCGCTGATGGTCCGTGGTGGCCGAAGCCATGGCGAGCCGTAGTCCATGCCCGCGCAGGGACGCGGACCCAGCATCGGCCTTGAACCAACTGAGCGGATGGGAGTTACCCATGAGCTCATCAAATCGGCTGCCGTTGCGTTTACCGAGTACGAATGCGCTGCTGCGGGAGAAGACCACGCGCTTGACCTCCTCCGGCTGTGGGGCCACGAGGTTGCGGGCTCCGGTGAGGGCGCTCTGCCGGTTCGTCGCCAGCTCGCGTACGTCTTCTGCGACGTCCAGCAGCTTTTCAAGGCAGGCCCGCTGGTCTGCGGTACTGAGGCCGCTGACGAGGTAGGAATCGCTGACCACCAGGATTCGCTCAGCGTGTCCGGGAGCGGGTTCGAGCCGGTTGAGAATGCGGTCACGCGCTTGTTCGGCGCGTTCGCGCACGAAGGGATGTCCGGGGTCGAGCGCGAAGCCGACAACGTCGGCCAGGTAGTGCTCGCCCTCAGCGAACTGAATCGCCCGGGCGCGGAGCGCGGACTGCTCGCTCCCGGTCAGCGGACCGGATTTGGCTGAGTCGCCGAAGTAGCCGTCGTGACGCGGAAACGCTCCCAGCAGTGCGAGCACCTCGTCGCCTGCCAGTAGTTCGAGCGCTTTGTCGACGCCTTGGTCGGCCAGGTCGAACAGCCTGGTCAAGGCGACCATGGCAACACTTGGGTGAGCGCGCGCGATCCTCACGCACGCGGCGGCGTGCTGATCGTCGGTGTCCCAGTAGTGGCCGGGTTCGCGGTGGACGTCTTGGGAGAGTAGTTCGAGGAGTGCCGTGGCCTGGGCGGCGGTTCCCCGAGCCGCCAGGGTGCAGGCGCTTCTGGCGGCCTGGAGGGTGAGCGCCTGGTTCGGCGAGTCGGCCAGCTCACCAGCCCGGCCCCGCGCGGCCA
Organism: Actinomadura miaoliensis; assembly: GCF_039536785.1. Lineage (NCBI taxonomy): Bacteria > Bacillati > Actinomycetota > Actinomycetes > Streptosporangiales > Thermomonosporaceae > Actinomadura > Actinomadura miaoliensis. Next base: position 71,199 of record NZ_BAAAZG010000024.1, on the reverse strand, counting down.
TTTCCGTAAGCTCGCCGAGGAGTACGGCTGCGGAACGGTCATCAAGAAGATCCGCCTGCGCCGCCACCAGTGCCGCGCGAGAGTGCAGCACCCACCAGGGGGCACTTTCGAGCGGCCCCGCAGGAAGCAGGAGATCTCCCGCCTCTTTGGCAAGCTCGGTGAGCTTCGCGGATTTGCCGGCTCGTTGGTAGTGGAGGGCGGCGAGTGCGGGCTCGCGGTTCTCCCTATACAGATCCGCGAGCAGCTCAAGAGCATCGATTTCGTGGGTCCAGCTACCGGTGACAACGTTGTCGATCAGCCAGCGTCGGGCCGACAGGACCGCCTCGATGGGCTTCTTGCCGATCCAGGCTGACATCGCCTGTTCCTTGGGATTGCGAAACCGGTTCAGCAGTCGGCCCGTTCCCATGGCGCGCAGGCCCTGGGCGAGGTGGTGCTCTTCGTCGAGCTCGGTGGTACGCAGCCCGTACCGGATGTGCACGGCTCGGAGGGCGTAGAGCCAGTCCGCGGCCGCGTCGGTCAATCCGGCGTGGATGCTGTCGTGTACGGCGTCTCGCCAACTGACGACCGCGTCTTCGGCCCGGCCTTCCAGTGCGCATCGCCGGGCTTCACGCGCGCTGATCAGTGCGGCATGTCGACCCGGCACGCGATGGCGCCGAGCTTCCCCTAGGAGTTGGCGACGCTCGACTGCGTCGTACTCGGCGCGAATGAGCCGAAGTCGAACGACGATGTCGTCTTCGACGTCGGAAATCGGTCGCTGGGCGGCTTGGGCGATGGCTTCGTTGATGAGGTCGTCCAGCTCCGGCAACTGGTCGGGCGCGGTCGCGAGGAGGTCCTCGGCAAGCAGCAAGACCAACAGGGGCCGGTACTGCCCCGGCTCGGCGGTCGTCTCCGCGGTCAAGGCCTCACGAAGGACGTCCGGAGGCCCCAGCGGACGCTGGACGGTGGCAACAGCCGCGCGGATCAGTCTCGCATGCTGCTTGATCGCGGCCGCCTGCCACGTTCCCGCGGACATCGCGTCGCGCGCGAGCGACTCCAGCAGGCGTTGAAGAATCCTCGGCTCATGCCGGTCGCCGTGGTGGAGCGCGATCGCGGCGAGATGTGCCGCAAGCCCCGCCGCGTCATCGGTCAGTCCGGCCTTCTGGAGGGCGTCGAGTTGCCTGTTGCGCAGCACGGTCGCATGCCCGCGAAAGCCGGCGTCACGCAAGCGGACCGCCAGATCGCCGTACAGTTCGGCGGACTCCGCCGGTCCCTGCGAGAGCTTGGCGTCCGCCTCACGCAGGATCGGCGTGACCTCAGCGGTTTGGAGAGGTCCGATGAGAATGCGCTCTGCCTGTTCCTGCCGGTCGAGCGGCGGTGCCGGCACTCCCGGAAGCGGTGCCCCGGTGCAGAACACCTCCGCCGTCTCGCGCGTCCAAAACCTGGCGACGATGTCGGCGTGCCAGAGGAGAAGTTCGTTGATCTGCTCGGCTCCCCACAGATCCAACTCCAGATCGGAATGCTCGTCCTGGAGTCGATCCAACTCCTCAACGATCTTGGTGTTGTGGGTGTAGTCGGATGTGGCGATGATCAGGCGGTACGCATCGAACGGCCGCTCTCCGTCGGCGAACTTCTCGACCGCCGCGCGCAGATCCCCAGCGGTGAACTCCTGGTAGTCCTTGCATTGAATGACGGTGTGGCGGCCGTCCAGCTCACGACCCGCCAGGTCGATGCCGTGTTGTGTCTGGCCCCGGACGCCGTACCGACGGAACTTGATACCGCGAAGCCCGAGGACGCGACGCGACACCGCCAGCACGAGCTTCTCGAACCGCTCCCAGCCGATCTTCAGGTCCAGATCTTCGCCAGCCGGTTTGTTCCCCGGGCGACCAGGCTCCGGAGGAATCCTCAGATTCGGGTCGGCCACATAGGTGATCCACGAATCCTGCGCCAGGCCCACGAGCGCACCGTCCAGTCCGGACGACTCACGCGAGCGAGATCCAGTGAAGTTGGACTGAGTCACCTACATGAGTGTGCAGGGCACCACCGACACTCTGCAGGCACGAAGGTCATGGACACAACTTGTCACCCGGGGTCGGATTCCAAAGGTGCTCGCCAGTACTACCCGCGACCGCCCACCAAGGAAACCCCTGCATTGGGCGCCCCCTACCGCGATGACAGAGATGACCTTCCCGGAACCCAGCACCGGTCCAGGCGTTGTCACAGCGCGGGCTGCGGATCAGCGCGCTGTGACGTGATCACGTGCCTAGGTTCGACCTTCTGGTACGACGGGGACCCGCGAAAAGCCCACTGCCACGCGCGCTGCTGGATGTCCGGATCGCCTGTTCTCTAGGGCATGAGAGCGGTGGTCAGGCGGGAGACGCTGTGCGATCTGGTCCACCGAGTGGATCACGGCGTAGAACACGGACGATCCCTAGCAAATCCGGGCCGTACTGCTCGCCTGGCCCGGACGCTCTCAACTAGCGGGAGTACGCGGAAGGCGTGATTCGATTCCCGGTCACAATCCCCGCCAGTACGTAGCGGTCAGTCTCAGCGCCCTTGGGCCGATGGGTGGCTATCCAGGCGAGTTCGTCAACGCGCCTGGTTCCTTCGGAGTGGGTCTTTGGAGTCAGGTCGAGGACTAGCAACTGACCGAATGGAGCATTGGTGTTGGTGTACTCGGTTTCCTGGGTGAGGTACTCGGCTTCGATATGGGCGTGGGTGTTGTCGGCACTGTCTTGCTTGATCTCGGTCAGATAGCGCAGCGCCCCGAAGTGGACCATGACGTCAGCACGACCCATTCCGATATCGATGGGCTCAACAAGAACGATGCTCTGCAGCGGACCGGCCATCAACCATCCGTGAAAGTCGCGCTGCAAATCTCCTTCGACGGCTACGCGCTGCCCCCTCCCTGGCTTGCGCCTGTAGTCGTATGGGGGGTCATTCTTTTTGCCGGGCCCGAAAAGACTCGTGCGCGTCAGGTCGGAACGGCTCTTGAGGAACAGCAGAGTCTGTTCAACCAGGACGCTAAATGTGTGACGGACGTCGCCGGTAAACGCCGGGTGGTCCGACAGCTCTTGGATGAAACGCTCCAGGAGCGGGATGATCAAAGGATCGGAGGCCTTGAGGCGCGACACATCGCTCGCATAGGCCAGACCCTCCACATCGCTAACCGCTGCATCGTCCAGTCCCTTCACCAGGCGCATCGCCCGGTCGAATCCGAGTCGCTGGATGACGGTCGGGGCAAGTCGATGCAGGCGTTCAGCTGCCGCTTCTCGTCCAGAGTCCTCGTCTTCACCCTCTTCGTGTTCCCTGGCCGCCTCGGTTTTGGCCTCCCGCGCATCGATCCGCTCGATGATGGTGGTGGCCGTTGCGGTGTCGAACACTGGCCCGGGGTAGTCCTGTGGTCGGGCGGCGGCACGTCTGAGGGCGTTCATAAATGATTGTTCGCGCAGGAAACCGTCTTCAATGACAGGTTCGACCAAGGCGGCCAACCCGGCGGCATCCCCTCTGCTCCCAACTGGACGTACTGTTCGAGCAGCCTGGTAGACGGCGAGCACGGCGTCCAGCGCCTGCCAAGAGTCCATCCACACAGGCTCGTCCAGCGTCTGCGAGCCGGTGCGGAGCAGGAGAAGAAACCGCCCCCATGCCGCTTCCGTAACTAGACGCGGTTGCATCCAGGTCGGCTGGTGGGTGCCGTGCAGCCACGCCGTCCGTTGCTCCAAAGCTCGTTCTATGCTGTCGGCGGCCCTGACCACCCTGGCTGTGTCACCTGTGGTGAATCCCAATACCGCCTCGCATGCAGCCAGATACGTGGCAGCGTCTTCGCGTGCTTCTTCCGCCACATCCACAGATGCGAAGAACGCCCGGGCCTCACTCATCCGAGTGCTCGCGGTAGGCAGGTCCCGCGACGACAGCGCGCTGCGCAGCCGGTCACAGCCCAATTCGAACAATGCGTCGGCATCGGTGGATTCGGTAACAGACAGCCGTTCCAACATGTCCCTCGCGGTGTTGCCCACGTTGCCCTCTTGCTCTGCCCAACAGTCAAGGGCAACACCAAGGATGCGTGGCAGGCGTTCCAAGAAATCCTCGGGGCCATCGGCTGGCAACTCATCCAGGGTGCCCCATACTCGGTAGGGGGACACCGCGTTCGATGCTGCCAGCCGCACCGCGCCTTCCAAGCGCGCGGCAGCGACCAGCGGGAGTTCGTCCACAGCCTCGTTCAGACCGTCCAAGAGAGCTGCGTTCAGTGGTTTGCCCAAGGCTTGGGCTGCTGGAGCGCTGCCCAGGAGCGTCTCAAGAGACTCGGCCAGGGCGAGGAAGCTGCGCTGGTTGGCGAACCCGACCGGGAACAGCTTCGCCACTGCTGCCCATTGCGGATCGGCGTGTTCGAAAGCGTGGGCAACCGCCTCGGCCAGCAGCGGGGCGTAAGGGCCAGCCGCTACCTCGGCTACCTGGGTCCGAACCAGGGCCTCCTCGAGACCCGCAGCGTGAAAAGTAACTGTCCGGCCAGAAGCCGCCAGCGCGCCCAGCTTGTCAGCTAGCTCCGCCACGCCTGGTCTCCTTCCGGGCACCGGCATGCGTCACCACAACGGTTTGTTGCCCTCTGACTCGATGATGTTCTCCTTCGGCAATACATCATGGGCCAGAGCACGGTCTACGGTGGTGATCAATACCTGCAGGTTGTTCTCCGAGGCTACTGCGGACAGCTCCCCCAACAGGGTGCGGAGGTCGAGGTCCTGGGTCTCTTCCGCCTTGGGGCTGTCGATCAGCAAGAGTCCCGGATGAGTCGACACGTTGTGCGCGGCCCCGATTCGTAGCAGCGCGATGACCACAGCAATGCGGAGCCGCAGGCGCTCCCCAGGGCTCTGCGCCCCGAAGAAACCGGGGCGGCCGCCCCCCTTGGTAACCTCCAGGCGCGCGGCCCGGTCGATCTTCACCGACTCCAGCGAGTCAATGCCGAACCGGACCCCGAGCTCGACGATGGCCTTGTTGAGCTCCGCAAACAGTGCCTTGGCAGCCGTCTCGTGGTCCCCTTCCAGGATCTTGGTGGCGGCCCTAAGAACCTTGAGTGCCTTCTCCTCAATCGGATCATCTGGCAGAGGCGGGAGCTCTGGAAACACACTCAAGGCTCCCTCCAAGCGCAGCACTTCTTCTCGCGCCTCGGCCCGGACCGGCACCTGCGCTGCGGACTCGGCGCGGCGGAGGCGCTCTTGAGAGTCCTCCAGTTCCCCCGACAGCCGTGCCACCACCGCCTCCTGGTCTTCCAAGGCCTCCCCTGCCAGCTTCTCGATCGTTCTGCTGTCTTCCAGCCGCTGCTGGGCCTCGTAGATGACCTCCTCCGGAGTATCGTCATCGCTCGGTACCGGCCGGGAACAAACAGCGCACTCATGGCTCTCGTGTTCCTGACGCCGGCGTTCTCCGGCGATCGGCTGGTCACAGCGTGGGCACGCCTTCGGATCCAGCCCGTGGAAGAGAGCTCGGGCTGTGGCGCTCTCGGTGACGTCGTTGAGGAGCTTCTCATCGCGTTGTCGCTGGCCACGAGCGCGGCGATGTGCGCGCATCGCCTCATTCCAGCTGTCCTGAGCATCCGCGAGGTCACGGGCCAACCTGACCGCTGTTGCCGCAAGGTCGGCCAACGACTCCCGATCTCCGGGCTCACCAACGCTGATGCCAGCAAGGCGCTCACGTGCTTGGCCGAGTTGCGCCTCGATCTGGCTGCGTTCCGCATTGCGCTTGTCGCGCGCGGCTCGGTCTTCGGCCTGCCGGGCCTTACGCTTGGCGGCCAGCACATCAGAGGTGGTCTTGACCCGGGTCAGCGCAGCGGCCGCCGGCAGATCCAAAAACACCTGAAGGAGTCGACCCGGCAGGCCGCCTGTGAGCACATCGCCGAGCAGAGCCTTGTCGCGCCCGGCGGGCAGGTAGATCGCGCCGAAGTAGGCGGGCCAACCATGGGTCTGCGATCCGGTCTCCTGGTAGCTGTTAACGAGCGGATGCAGATCCAGCCTGTCCATCATCAAAGCTTGGACCTGCTCGGAGTAGCTCTCCGAGTTGGCTGCCCGTAGCAACGGCACAATGTCGTGTGCAGGATCTGGTTCACGTACCGCCCCAAGCGCCGCAATGTCAGAAGCTGCCAACACGACCGCTGAGGATACCTCCTCATCAGCCAGGTTCAGCCGAAAGCCCAAGGGCTGTCCAGCCACCATGACGTCGAGGTCCAGTTCCTGAAGCCAATGCCGCACCCCGTTGAGTTCCCGGGGGGTCCCACGCAGACACCACGTCACCAATTCCAGGACGCTGGTCTTGCCTCGAAGGTTGGCCGCCACCAAACCGGTCAAACCTTCATGGAATCGCAGAGTGGTGTCGAACTCTCCCGGATATACTTTCCCGGACCGCACCCCGGAGACGCGCAGCCGATGAAGCCGCAGATTGCGCGGTCTAGCGGGTGGGCTGATCAACGGCAGCCCGTACGCGGTGAACACGTCCCGCACATCCTCTACTTGGACACCGGCGCGATCCGCGATCCGCGTCTCCAGCAGCACTTCGTGATCAGTCATGCTTGCTCATCCGGGCCTCTGCCACCTGTGCCTGTTCCCGCAGCTTCTCCAGCCGCATGCGGGCACGAGCCGCTACAGAACCGATCCGTTCCCCGCGGACCGCATCGGCGTATTCAGCTTGAAGGTACTGCCGCATCTTCAATTGACTGCCCCCTAGACCACCCGCCAGCATCAGCACCAAGCGAATCCGATCGATGTAGTACTGGAAGGCTGGCGCCTCACGGATCACCTCGCGAGCCACGGTCCGTCCCGCTCTCAGCAGAAAATAGTCGTACTGCCGCACCCGGTTAACGGTGCCACGACGGCGCTGCACCACCAGGTTCGCACTACGCAGCACCGCCAACGCGTCTTCCAAGGGCTCATACGCCCCGAAGTGATGTCGGAGCATCGGATAACGCCGCACCTCCGGCTCCTCAGAGTCCAAGATGGTCGCGGCATGCGTAAGCAGCGACGAATCCTTGTTCTCCTCGTACTCTGTGAGTAGTTCATCCGCGAGGTAGTCGGGATTCCGCAGCCAGAAATCCAGCTTCTGCAGCAGTACCTGAGTCCTGAGTACGCCTACTGCCTCGGCGAGTCTCGGATCGGCACGCTCAACATCATTGACAGGCTCACACGCACCGTCGATGAGCAGCAGGATGCGCACCGCGTCCTGCTCCCGGGAGGTGACCGGTTCGTCCACTCCCGAGCTCGGCAACTCTTGGTACACCGACCAAGCATAGAGGCCGGTAGGCGTACTTCAATCCCCACGTAAACCTATTACCGGAAGTGGTCAATCTCCGCACCCTTGAGACCGCTACTATCAGACGAACGAGCAAGTACCGCTCATAACTGACCCAGCTCGGCCCCTGGCTCGCACGTCCGAGATGATCTCTTAGCGATTGCCAGCCGGGGGGTCTGCTGGGTGGACACAGTCTCCGAGTTGCGCGGACATTGGCGCTGGGCCTGGTACAGGTGCGCCCACATATCATGCCCAGCAACGGGGCGGCAGTCGCGCGTTCGCCCTGGCCGCCCTCGCCCCGGCCTATCTGCTGGCACGTTTGGCCGTCATCCTCAAGAGGCAGCCGCGTCGAGTCGTCCGGCAAGGCCAGCTTGTTTGACCAGCCGCCCCCAGCGCTCGCTACGCCCGAACTGGTCTGCGATCGCCTTCCCCGATGGAAGGCTCCCGCCCGGCGTACGGTTGGCCACCGCCCACCGCCACGCATGCTGTTGAAGATCGACATCCTCCTGTCACGCGGACGATGCCGGGACCGCCGTTCCTCTGCGCCATCGGCCGAACCGAGGAGACCAGGTTCCTCTGAGGAGAGTATGAGTTCGAGCGCATGAACCCTCTGAACTTCCTCTGAGGCCTTACCTCGGGCCCTGCGCACCCTCACAGACACACCAGAGGTCCGAGCCATCAGAGGAGTAGGCGCCACCATCCCGACGACCGTCCCCTCGTTGGTGCCCACGCCTCGCCATGGCGCCGATGACGCCCACAAGCACTGATCGCAGGCTCACGGCTCTTGGGATGTCCGGCCAGACTCCTTCCCCCGGCGATGAAGCTGTCTCGTCCAGGGCCCACGCATCGTGCCCTCCCGATGCGGGGGTCCGCGCCCTCCCCCTTACCGGGTCCGCGCCTTCGGTCCGCGCGACACTACGTGCCACACGCACGGCCGCCCGCGTTGTGATCCCGTCGTCCACCACAACGGTGGCCCTACCCTCCAGCGCCTCCCTCGGCAGGACCGCCCGCGGTCGGCAGGCCAGCCGCTCCAGCTTCCGGAAACGCGCCGCCCTGCGTCCGGCCATCGTCCCCCTCACTCTGCGCCGGCTTCTGTTTCAGCAGAGCCTGGTCGGCAAGGGGGCCTACCGCACCAGAGGGCGTCAGACGTGCTGTGCCAGCCAGAGGACGTCTGTGAGCACGACTGCTGAACCGTCCAGCCAGCCCTGTCCACCCATGGGATGGACTTTCGGCGCTGGGCCCGGGGCCGAACGGCCCTTTCGGGACCGGCCGTTGATCGGTGCACGCTGACGGTATGGACGCTCTGGATGCGCCCTCGGGGAGGGTTCGGTGATGATGTGGGGTTACGGTCCCGGTTACTGGCTGGGCATGGGCGTGATCATGGTCCTTTTCTGGGGTTTGATCGTCGCGGGGATCGTCGCCTTGGTGCGCTACATCGGCGGTGCTCGGCACACCGGCGGCCCGGATGCGACCAGCCGGCCGCCGCGCGCGGAGGAGGTGCTGGCCGAGCGCTTCGCCCGCGGAGAGGTCGACGCGGACGAGTACAGGCAGCGGCTGGAACTGTTGCGGGCCCGCCGATGATCGCGATCCGCGGCCACCGGGGATGGTTCGCGGCGGGGGCAGCGGGGGCGCTGGTGCTGGGCGCCGCCTCAACGGCCGCCCTCGCCGCCGCTGTCGGCGGCGGTCCGGCGGGTCTGGGCGGCGCCGCCTCCGGCGTGGGGTGCCGGGCACCCGCGCTGGCCGGTGCGGTCGTGAACGTGGACTTGACCGACATGGGAGCCATGATGGGCGGCCCGTACCATGCCGGCCCGACGACGGGCCATCCCAAAAGGATGGGCAATTCCGACTGGTGGCGGTACATGCCGATGCGCGGCATGATGCGCCTGTCCGCCGACCGTGCCCAGGTACGGCAGGGCACGGTGTCGCTACGGGCGTACAACACCGGCTCCTGGCCGCATGAAGTGATGGTGATGCCCCTGTCGGCTGGTCAACACGTCGGGCGGCGCCCCATCGGCACCGACAGCACAGTCGATGAGAGCGGCAGCCTCGGGGAGGCGTCGAGTACGTGCGGTGCCGGGGCCGGGCACCCAATGGGGATCGCGCCCGGCGCAAGCGGATGGACCACCGTGCACCTGGGGCCCGGCCGCTATGAGCTGATCTGCAACCTGCCCGGCCACTACGCGGCCGGCATGTTCACCGAACTCGACGTCACCCGGTAAGCGCACCGGGCAGCCCCGCCCCAACCCACCCGCCGGCAGACCGTGCACGGCAGCCGGCCCCGACGGTGAGGGCGGTGAGCATGACGGTCCGCGATGGCGGCGGCCAGGCGGAGGACGATGCGGCCAGCCCACTCGGCAAACGGAAGGACTCCGTCACCCTGACTGCGGCGGCAGGGCCATCCGGCCCCATCCGGCGGACATTCGGCCCTTACCTTGCGGCGGTATGGCGATCGAGAGTGAAAGGCGGGGGATCCGACAGGAGGGAACGCGTGCCATGGGAATCACCGACGTAGTCGTGGTGCTGGCCGCGCTGACGCTGATCGGGGGGCTGACCTGGTTCTTCTTCGGGCCACGACGCGCCCGCTCCGCGCGGATCGACGGTGGGGTGCAGCGCATTCAGATTCGGGTGCGGGGCGGTTACACCCCGAACCTGATCCGGGTTCGCCAGGGGATGCCGGTGGAGCTGGTGTTCGATCGGCAGGAGTCAGGTGACTGCACCGCGCGTGTTGTCTTTCCCGATCTGCGGGTGAGCGCGGCGCTGCCGGCGTTCGAACGCACCACGGTGCGCCTGCGTCCCCGGCAGGCGGGCCGATTCGGGTTCGCCTGCGGGATGAACATGATCCACGGCACGCTGCTGGTCGAACCGGCCACCGAACCGCCCTCGGGTGTCCGCGTCGGCGACGGCGGTGGGGGCGGGAGCGTGGCCGTCGTGCCCGCGGGCGGGAAACCGGCGGTGCCGCCCGGCGATGACGGCGCCGCGGCCGAGGCGGAGGCGGCCGAAGCCGCCGAACGGCGCGCGGAGATCACGGATTTGACCCGCCGGGTCACCCTCGGCGCGGTCCTCACGGCGCCGGTGCTGGTCGCGGTGATGGCACACGAGTTGTTCCATGCCGCCTGGGTGCCGGCCGTGCTGCTGAACCACTGGCTGCAGCTGGTGTTGATCACTCCGGTGATGTTCTACACCGGATGGCCGATCCACCGCACTGGCTGGCTGACGCTGGCCCACCGGGCGGCGGACATGAACTCGCTGATCACCCTGGGCACCAGCGCCGCCTACGGATACAGCCTTCTGGTCACGCTCGCCCCCGGCATGCTGCCCGCCGGCGTACGGGAGGTGTACTTCGAGGCGGTCGGAGTGATCCTCACCTTGATCCTTCTCGGCCGGCTCCTGGAGGCCCGCGCCAAGGCCGGCACCGGCGAGGCCATTCGCGCTCTGCTCGGCTTGCAGGCCCGCACCGCCCACGTCCTGCGCGACGGGGCCCAGACCGAGATCCCTGTCCAGGACGTGACCGTCGGCGACGAGATCCTCATCCGCCCTGGGGAGAAGGTGCCCGTCGACGCCGTCGTGCTGTCCGGATCCTCGGCGGTGGACGAGTCCATGATCACCGGCGAACCGATACCGGTCACCAAACACCCCGGTGACGAAGTGATCGGCGCGACCGTCAACGGCACCGGATCGCTGCGGGTACGGGCGGCCAAGGTCGGCGCCGACACCATGCTGTCCCAGATCATCCACCTCGTTCAGCAGGCACAAGCCTCCAAGGCGCCGATCCAGCGTGTCGCCGACGCGGTCTCCGGCTACTTCGTGCCCGCTGTGATCGCGATCGCCATCGCGACCTTCGCCCTCTGGTTCACCACCGGACCCGCTCCCGCCTTCACCCTGGCCCTGGTCTCCGCAGTCGCCGTACTAATCATCGCCTGTCCTTGCGCGCTCGGGCTCGCCACCCCATTGTCGATCATGGTCGGCACCGGCAAAGGGGCACGGGAAGGCATCCTCATCCGCTCCGCCGAAGCTCTGGAGACCGCGCACAAACTCGACACGATCGTGCTGGACAAGACCGGTACCATCACCACCGGAAAGCCCGCCCTCACCGACGTGCACGCGGCCTCGGGATTCACCGGAGCCGATCTGCTGGCAGTGGTGGCCGCCGCCGAGGCCGACAGCGAGCACCCGCTGGCGGGCGCCATCGTCGCCGGCGCCCGCGAACGCGGGCTGACACTGCCCGCGGCAAGCATGTTCGAGTCGGTCACCGGCAAAGGCGTACAGGCCACCGTCAACGGCCGTGCCGTGCTGGTGGGCACCGCCCGCCTGCTCGGCGACGCCGACATCGGCACCAGCACCCTTGATCCGATCGCCGCCGCCTTCTCCGCCCAGGGCAAGACACCGGTGCTCGCCGCCATCGACGGCCGCCCCGCCGGCGTGCTCGCCGTGGCCGACACCCTCAAGAACGACTCCACCGAAGCCATCACCGCCCTGCACCGCATCGGCCTCCAGGTGGTCATGATCACCGGAGACGATCGGCGCACCGCCGCGGCCATCGCCGACCAGGTGGGCATCGGCCGCGTGCTGGCCGAGATCCTGCCTGAACACAAAGCCGAAGAGATCCGCCGCCTGCAGGCCGAAGGCCGCCGCGTGGGCATGGTCGGCGACGGCATCAACGACGCTCCCGCTCTGGCCGCCGCCGACATCGGCCTGGCCATCGGCACCGGTACCGACGTCGCCATCGAAGCCGCCGACATCACCCTGATCTCCGGCTCTGTCACCGGCGTGGTCACCGCGATCCGGCTCTCGCGGGCCACGATGCGCAACATCCGCCAGAATCTGTTCTTCGCTCTCGTCTACAACACCGTCGGTGTCCCGATCGCCGCCGGAGCTCTCTACCCGCTCCTGGGTCTGCGGCTCAGCCCGATCATCGCCGCCGCCGCCATGGCCGCCTCATCCCTGTCGGTGGTCACGAACGCAGGACGGCTACGCCGCTGGCACCCAACCGCGCACCCCTCCCAGCCACAACCAAGCCCACCACGACGTTTGCCCCACCCGTTCGGATCGGCGCGATGAGCTCAAGGAGCTCTGCGTGACGCTGGCGCCTCTCCGCTTTTCATGGACCTCCACCCGCGTCTGTGTCACCGACAAAGCAGCTGGGTGGGCATCGTTACTGACGGTGCGTGCGATCTCATACCCGACGGCGCACCGCGGCTTTACAACAGCCACGCCTGACGGCAGACACCGTGAAGACCGCGCTGCCGAGACATACGCGCCGAGCGCGAATCGAAGGCTCCGCGCGGTGGATCCGCTCGCTCGCGCACTGATCACACGTCCGAGGTGGAGGGAGGCCGAAGGTCCCTCGAACCAAGGGACGGCGGCCCCTACCTGGGCCGTTTCCGCCCGGCGAGGCTGGGCCCACTCTGGTCGTGAGGAGGCGGCCAATGCCTGCTGTCGAAGGCGTCCCGTCACGGTGGTGCCCGTACAGCAGCCTCGGCCGACGAAATGCAGCCGGACGCCAGAGGGCCCGCCCGGAGAAGTGATACGAACTGAGGAAGGCTCATGAACGCACCCTTGATCGCGGGGGTGGACGGGTCTGCCGTGTCTCCACGCTGCGTCGCGTGGGCGGCTATCGAGGCACGGCTTCGACGCCGTCCGCTGGAGCTTGTGCACGCATCGATGCTGTTGTACCGCGACGGATCGTTGAGCGAGGCCACCTACGACGCGTTGGAGGCCGAACGGACCCGCCTGCTCAGCGAGGCCAAGGCGTACGCGCTGGCGTTGCATCCTGGGCTGGAGGTCCGTATCCGCCTGCTGGCCCAGGAGCCGGGCAGGGCCCTGGTGTTCGAGAGCGAGCGCGCGGAACTGGTCGTCGTCGGTACAAGCGGGCTGGAGAACTTCGGCGGTCCCCTCCTCGGGTCGGTGGCCCTGCGCCTGGTGGCGCGCGCCCGCTGCCCGGTACTCGTGATCACCGATGGCGCTCCCGATGCCGATGCCGCGCCTGCCGAGATCGTGGTGGGGGTCGCCGAACGGGATCGCGAGTCCCGGGCGATTGGCTGGGCCTTCGAGGAGGCTTCGCTGCGGGGTGCGCACCTGAGCGCCGTTCACGCGCTCGGCGGCGAGTTCGGCGCGGCCCGCCAGAAGGCCGGCGAGAACACGTTGCTGGCCGAGGCGCTGGCGGGATGGCCATCGAAGTATCCGGACGTGCGGGTTTCACGGACCATCGTCGATCAGCATCCCGCGCGGGCGCTGGTGGCCGCCTCCGACCAGGCCGCCATGGTCGTCGTCGGCGCGACGCACCGCCCCGGTGCCACGGAGCTGGCTCTGGGCAGCGTCGGCAACGCCCTGCTTCACCAGTCGCTGTCCGCCGTCGTGATCGTCCCGGAAACCTGACGGTCAGGCGGTGTTCGTCCGGCCGGCGAAAGTGATCAACCCAGCGGGGAGGGAACATGCTGATCAGCAACGTGTACCGGCCGATGATCTTCAGCTGTCAGGGAACCCAGCGGCTGGCCGACGTGGCACGCCAGATGGTGGAACACAAGGTCGGCGCGCTGGCCGTGCTCGACGGTGAACGCCTCGCCGGGATCATCACCGAGCGTGACCTGGTCACCGCGCTGGCCACATCGGCCGACCCGGCCTCCCAGACAGCCGCGGCGTACACCTCAACGAAGATCAGGACCGCCGCCCTGGACGAGGACTCGCGCGATGTCGCCCGCCGCATGCTGGACGCGGGCATCCGGCATCTGCCGGTGGACGATCAGGGACGCCTGGTCGGCATGGTGTCGATGCGCGATCTGCTCGCCCTGGAGACATGGGCTCTCTAGCGTCCGTCCGTCATCGGTCATGTCGACATGCGCCGGTGACCGGGCACCACGGATGTCGATCGGGAATCGGCCGCGCGGTCTGGACCGTCAGATGACGACACCGCAGGTCACACCCAGCCTGGCACCCGCCACAGCAGCACGGGCGTCGCCAAGTAGCTCAATCGCCGTTGGACTTGCGTCTTCGTGTCGTACAGACGCTCCGCCTGCTGAGGGCCCTCCGAGAGGTCAACCAACCGGACTGGGCGGTTGCTCAGATGCGACGCACGAGTTCTGCCATCCCCCAGGGGCAGTGCCTGCGGGATTCGATGATGCTCACCTTGGACACGTCGAAGGACGAAGCGCGTAGCAGACGCGACCAAAGGCCCTACGACGCCGGCCACCGAGGTCCAACGCTGGAACCTGGAGAACCTTGAAGAGGAGAACCTGATGGGTCCCCGCGTGGGCATCAACGGATTCGGCCGCATCGGCCGCAATTACCTGCGGCGCGCCTTGGAACTCGACCACACCGTGGCGATGAAGATGAAACCCTGACCCGCCAGGCCGGACGGCCGACGGCACGCTCGGACGAAGGTCCCGCCGCCCGATCGGCGGGACCTTCGTCCCTGTCCGCGCTGTTGGGGGCCGCCGAGACTGGGAGCCGTGCCCGTGCCATCGCGTGGCACGAGCACAGCGAGGTGGGTGAGAGACCGGTGATGCGGCGCGAGGACATCTCGGCGACCTGGACGCGGGGCCTGTCGGCGGCCGAGGCTGCACTCCGGCTGGGGAGTGACGGACCGAACGTCCTGCCGTCGCGCCCGCCGGTGCCGCCGTGGCGGCGGGTCGCCACCCAGCTACGCGACCCGCTGATCGTGGTGCTGCTGGCGGCGGCCGCGCTGACCGTCGCCACCGGCGACTGGACCGACATGGCCGTGATCCTCCTGGTCATTGTCGTGAACACCGCGGTGGGGGTGAGCCAGGAGATTCGTGCCGACCGCGCGATCAGCGCGTTGTCTGAGCTCACCGCACCGGCCGCGCGGGTGGTGCGGGACGGCACACAGCGGCAGATCCCCGCGGCCGAGGTCGTCGTGGACGACCTGCTGGTGCTGGCCGAGGGGGACATCGTTCCGGCCGACGCCACGGTGGTGGAGGCGGCGGCGTTGCTGGTGGACGAGTCCGCCCTGACCGGGGAGTCGGTCCCGGTGGACAAGACGGCTGCCCCGATCGGGGGCGTCGCCGTCCCCGCGGAGGCGTCGGTTTCGGCGGGCACGGTGGTCGTCAAGGGCCGTGGCCGGGCCGTCGTCACCGCCACGGGGGCGGCGAGCACCACCGGCCGGATCGCTGCGTTGCTCGGCGAGGGCGCTGCTCTGACGCCGTTGCAGCGGCGCCTGGCCGGGGTCGGCCGGGTCCTGGCCGGTGTCGCGGTCTTTCTGTGCGCGGTCGTGCTGGCGCTCGGGCTGGTGCGGGGGCAACCGGCCGAGCTGATGGTGGTGACCGCGATCAGCCTGGTGGTGGCGGCCGTCCCCGAGTCACTGCCCGCCGTGGTCACGCTCGGCCTGGCGCTGGGCGCCCGCCGGATGGCCGCGCGGCACGCCCTGATCCGCGGGCTGTCGGCGGTCGAGACGCTTGGGTCGGTCACGGTGCTGGCCACCGACAAGACCGGCACGCTCACTGAAGGCCGGATGGTCGTGCGCCGCCTGTGGACGCCCGCGGCGGAGGCCACCGTCACCGGCTCCGGTTACGCGCCCGGCGGGCGGATCCAGATCGGCGACCGGACGCTCGACGGGCCCGACCCGTATGGAATGGCCGACCTGCTGATGGCCGCGGTGCTGTGCAATGACGCACGGCTGTCCCCGCCCGGCACCGCCGACGGGGAATGGACGGCGCTGGGCGACCCCACCGAGGCGGCCCTGCTCGCCGCGGCCGCCAAGGTCGGCATCGACCGCCGCGACCTGAACGACCGCTTCCCGCGCTACGACGAACGCCCCTTCGACAGCGACCGCAAGCGCATGACCACCGTGCACCGGCTGCCCGGCGGAGGGTTCCGCGTCGTGTGCAAGGGGGCGCCGGAGGCGGTGCTCGGCAGCACGGTCCTGACCGACGACTCAGAGCTGGTGGCCAGGGCCGCCGCCCGCGCCGACGAGCTCGCCCGGGCCGGCTTCCGCGTGCTGGCGGTGGCCGAGGCCACGCGGCCGTCCTCCCCTCGGCACGGCGAGCCCTTGGAGCAGGGCCTGCGCCTGCTCGGACTGGTCGCGATCCTCGACCCGCCCCGCGCGGCGGGCGGCGGCCGCGACCATCGCCGCCTGCCGCCGCGCGGGGATCCGGCCGGTCCTCATCACCGGCGACCATCCCGGCACCGCCCGCGCCGTCGCCACCGAACTGGGCGTCATCGGCCCGGAGGACCCGGTCGCCGACTGCCGCGTCCCGCATGACGTTGCCGACAGTGCCGGCACGGCGGTGTTCGCCCGCGCCACCCCGGCGCAGAAGTTGGACATCATCCAGGCCATGCGCGAACGCGGCGAGGTGGTGGCGATGACCGGCGACGGCGTCAACGACGGGCCCGCGCTGCGCCGCTCCGACATCGGCGTGGCCATGGGCCGGCGCGGCACCGAGGTCGCCCGCCAGGCCGCCGACCTGGTGCTGGCCGACGACGACCTGGGCACCGTCGTCGCCGCGACCGAGGAGGGCCGCCGTGTCTACGGCAACATTCGCCGCTTCCTGGTCTACGCCCTGTCCGGCGGGGCCGCCGAGATCGCGGTCATGCTCCTCGGACCGCCGTTCGGGCTGGCCCTGCCGCTGCTGCCGGCACAGATCCTGTGGATCAATCTGATCACCCACGGCCTACCGGGCGTCGCCCTGGGCGGCGAGCCCGTCGAACCCGGCGCCATGGATCGGCCACCCCGCCCGCCCACGGAGAGCATCATGGGCGCCGGCCTGTGGCAGCGTGTCCTGCGCATCGCCGTCGTCCTCACCGCCGTCACCATCGGGGTCGCCGTTTGGGCGCACCACACCGGACACCCCTGGCAGAGCATGGCCTTCCTCGCCCTGGGCGCCACGCAGCTCGCGGTCGCGATCGGTTCCCGCTCCCGGCCGGGCTCCTGGAGCAACCCCATGCTGCTCGTCGCCGTCGCGTCCGCCCTGGCGTTGCAACTCGCCGGGCTCTACCTGCCGCCCCTGCGCGACCTGCTCGGCACCGAGCCGCTGACCATCGCGGAAGTGGGCGTCGTGTTCGGCCTGTCCGTGCTCGGCTACGTCGCCGTCCGCCTCGATCGCATCCTGCATCCCGCACCGCTCACGCGGTCCAATGAGTGAGCAGCCAGAGCTTGCCGAAGACGACCACGTGGCGTCGTCCGGGAAGGGCGGGGGCCGGAGGTCCGAAGGTCCCTCGTCTGAGGGACTGCCGTCCCTGTCTGGTGCGCTTGCGCCCTGGTGAGCTGGACACATCTCCGGTCGAGATGGGAGGCGGCCAATGAGCGGCAACGGCGACGGATGCCCCGTCCTGGTCGGCTATGACGGGTCGGTGGCCGCGGACCAGGCACTGCGCTGGGCCGTGGAGGAGGCTCAGCTCCGCGATCTTCCACTCACCGTCTGTCACGCGTGGCAGTGGCCGTACTCGTTGGCCGCGCCCGACGAGGACACCCTTGAGATCCTTCGTGGCGCGGGAGCGGTCGTCGCCGACGAGGGTGTGCGAAAGGCCCATGCCATCGTCGCCGACGCGGGGGTGCGCAGGGCCCGCGCGCTCGCCACGCGATTGGAGGTCCGCTGGTGCCTGGAGCGGGGGTCGGCTTCCTCCGTGCTGCTGCAGGCGTCCCGCGACGCCACTTTGATCGTGCTCGGAGCGCGAGGGCACGGCGGCTTTGAGGGACTCACCGTGGGGTCCACCGCGGCGCAGGTCGCCGCCCACGCCTCCCGCCCGGTCATCGTCGTCCGGCCGACACCATCCGCCGAACGCCCGGCCGCGCGGATCGTGGTCGGCGTGGACGGCTCCCCGGCCAGCCAGGCAGCGCTCGGATTCACTTTCCAGGAGGCCGAACTGCGCGACGCCTCGGTCACGGCCGTCTGCGGCTGGTGGGACCCGGCCGCCCTACCCAGTCCAGACCGCGCGCCCTTCATCGACGCCGAGAGGGTACGGCACGAGGCGATCACCAAATTCGAGCAGGCCGTCACGCCATGGCGTGACGAGTACCCCAAGGTGGCGGTCGATGCCAAATTCGTTGTGGACACGCCACGGCACGCCCTGGCCAACGCCGCCAAGGACGCGGCGCTTCTGGTGGTGGGCGACCGTGGCATCGGCTCGACCCCGCAGGCGCTCCTTGGCCCCGTCCCCCAGTTTCTGCTCGCGCAGGCCACCTGCTCAGTGGCGATAGTGCCAGCGCATCAGCCGTGGTGATGCATGCACGCGTCCACGGCAACACGACAAAGCGCCACCAGCAGGCGGTTCACGGAGGAACGCCGACATAAGCACCATCCGGAATGTGCCTTTCGTCCCTACCGGCACGCAGGCCCGTGCGATGTGCTGGACGGGTAGTCCGGCGCGAGGAGTCAGCGTGGAATCGACCCGGCGGTGGGGCCGGAACGGTCCGGCGGAATCGTTGGCGAAGGACGTCCAGAAGGCCGTCGAGGCGGCGGTGTGGGCGCCTTCCGTGCACAACACGCAGCCGTGGAGCTTCAGCCACCACGGATCACGCATCACCTTGCGCGCCGATCCGGATCGGCGGCTGGGCGTCGCCGATCCCACGGGCAGAGAGATGCTGATCAGCTGCGGCGCCGCTCTGCTCACCCTGCGGATCGCCGTGCGGTGGCTTGGGTACGAGCCGCAGGTGCGCCTGCTGCCCGACCCGGACCGTCCCAACCTGCTCGCCGACGTCATCCTGGGCGGCCGAGCCGGCGAGAGTGAGGACGACCGGCGGCTGTACGAGCAGATCCGGCGCAGGCGCACCCACCGGGGCGGTTTCCTGCCCGGTCACGAGATCTCACCGTCCCTGCGGTCGGCGATGGAACTGGAGGCGCGACGGGAGGGCGCCACACCGCTGGTCATGGAAGACCCTCATGCCCTCCGGGTCCTGGCGGCGCTGACGGAGGCTGCCGAGAGCCTGCAGCAGCTCGACGCGCCGTACCGACGGGAGTACGCCCGCTGGGCGCCCCGGCCGGGCACCTCGCGTCCGGAGGGGGTGCACCCGGCGGCCTACCCGCGGCGTGAGCCGCGCACCGAGCCCTACTTCTTTCCCGGACGCGACTTCGCCCGCGGCCAAGGCTGGGGAACGGGCCCCGGCGCCGGAAGGACGGGCGACCAGGACGCGGTGACGGGGCTCGTCATGCTGATCGCCACGTCGGGGGACACGCCATGCGATTGGCTGGGGGCCGGGCAGGCGCTGCAACGGATGCTGCTGCGCGGGGCCGAAGAGGACGTCGCGGCCGCGTTCCACACCCAGGCCCTGGAGATCCCCGAACTGCGGGAGCTGATCCGCTGCCGATTGTGCGGCGGCCGGTACCCGCAGATGTTGCTGCGGCTCGGCAGGGCCGACGCCGCGCCGGCGAGCGTGCGTCGCCCGGCCGACCAGTCCATGACCGAGGACTTCTGAACGGCGGATGCCGCACCGCAACCCCGGCCGGTTTCTGTCGCCGACCGTCCGAGTGCTCAAGGAGGACGACATGCCCGGCACCGACGAGCCGATCCAGGTTCTCGACCGCCAGACGTGCCTGGCCCTGCTACGCGGCGTGCCGATCGGGCGCGTCGCCTGGGCGGACGACGACGGACGGGTCACGGTGCTCCCGGTCAACTTCGTCATGGACGGCGACACCGTGGTCTTCCGGACCGCCGAGGGTGCCAAGCTCGCCGCCGTCGCCCGGGAGCGTCCGATGATCTTCGAGGCCGACGACGTCGAACCGGCCCTCAAGGTGGGCTGGAGCGTCCTGGCCGAAGGCCCCGCCACGATCATCACCGACGCCGACGAACAGCGGTGGCTGGAGACACTGGGGCTGGCGCCTTGGGTCACCGACGCCAGGCCCTACTTCGTGCGCATCGCGGCCCGTCACGTGACCGGCCGCCGCCTCCCCCTGCACCCGGGAGGAGTTCACGTGGAACACATGGGCGAGGCCGAGGGGCAGCCGTAACCATCCGGCGGGGGCGTCGGCGATCACGCCGGTTCGCGGGCGGTGCCGCGCCGAAGGCGTGCTTTGTCCTCGCGTTCTTGTTCCTCGAGAACGAACTCGATCTGGGCGAGCGCGATCCGCAGGTGGGGCAGCCAGCGGCGTTCGGTCGCCCGCAGGCGCTGCCGGGTGGCGGTGATCTCACGGTCCAGGGCCGCCAGGGCGGTGGTGGTGGCGGCGTGCGCGCAGGCGGCTTGCAGCGCGTCCTGGCAGGCCCGCCGGGCCGAGGCGAAGGCGAGACCGTCGGGGGCGCGGGAGTGCTCGTGCGGAGCCGTGCAGGTGGCGTGGGCCGGGTGGCGCACGCCCATGGTGACGGCGTGGTCGATCGTGACGTGAGCGTGCTCGGCGGGGGTGGCCAGCGGGAGTGCGCGGCGGCCGCACACGAGGGTGGCGCGCAGGACGAGCGCCTCGGCCTCGGCGCAACGCGTCCGCCATTCCGCTTCGGTGCGGGCCGCGCGCAGGCGCATCCGTTCCCGCTCGTCGCGCATGACGCGCAGGCTGCGCTGGAGCAGGTCGACGGCGTGTTCGGCCGTATCCAGGCGATGCCGCAGCCACAGCCGTCCGGCCCTTCCCGACGGGGTGCCCATCATCGCTGCTCCTCCGGGTAGTGGGCCTCGATCGACTCTCGCGGCAGCATGGTCAGCTCGCGCCGGGGCAGAGACGACAGCGCCTTCCAGGCACGGTCGATGGTCTCCTCCAGCGGGCGGGCCTCGGCGACGCTCTGGCTGACCAGGGTGCTCTCGTAGCGCCGTTCGAAGTCCAGGTAGCGCCGGTCGGTGTCGCTGAGCGCCGCCGTACCGACCAGTTCGCCGAGTTCGCGGACGCGACGGGCCTGGGCGAGGGCGGCGAGGGTCTGCGCGGCGACGTCGAGGTGGTCGGCGCGGGTGCGGCCGGGCCCGGCGGCCTTGCGCATGAGCCGCGACAGCGAGCCGAGCGCGTCGACGGGTGGGTAGACGCCGCGGGCGTGCAGGTCGGGCGACAGCACGATCTGGCCTTCGGTGATGTAGGCGGTGAGGTCGGGGACGGGGTGGGTGATGTCGCCGCCGGGCATGGTCAGCATGGGCAGCAGCGTCACCGAGCCGGTGCGGCCCCGGATCCGGCCGCACCGCTCGTACAGCGAGGCCAGGTCGCTGTAGAGGTAGCCGGGGTAGGCGCGGCGGGCGGGGATCTCGCCGCGCGCGGCGGACACCTCGCGCAGCGCCTCGCAGTAGGCCGTCATGTCCCCCATCACCACCAGCACGTGGCGGCCGAGGTCGAAGGCCAGGTGCTCGGCCACGGTGAGCGCGATCCTGGGGGTCATCAGCCGTTCGATAACGGGGGCGTCGGCCAGGTTGAGCAGCAGCACCAGGTCCCCCGCCGCCGACCGGTCCTCAAGGGTGCGGCGGACGGCCGTGGCGTCGGCATGGGTGAGGCCCATGGCGGCGAACACGACGCAGAACGGCTCGCCGCCCGCCGACGCCTGCGCGGCGATCTGCGCGGCCAGTTCCAGGTGCGGCAGTCCTGCCGTGGAGAAGACCGGCAGTTTCTGCCCGCGGGCCAGGGTGGTGAGCGCGTCGATGGCCGAGATGCCGGTAAGGACGGCCTCGGCGGGCGGCTCGCGGTGCACGGGGTTGAGCGGCAACCCCGCGACCGGGCTGCTTGCGGTGCCGAACACCGGAGGGCCGTCGTCCAAGGGGCGACCCAGCCCGTCGCACACGCGTCCCAGCCACTGGGGGCCGACGGGGATCCGCATGGGGGTGCCGCTGAAGGTGATCCGCGTGCCGCCGGGCCGCATGCCGCCGGTCCCCTCCAAGATCTGGACGAGGACACGGTCGGCGGAGGTGTCGAGCACCAGACCGTGCCGTCGCTCCTCTTCACCGTCACCGTCCTGCGGGACGACGCGAATGTCGGCGAACTCGTCCCATCCGACGCCTGCCGCTCCGAGGACGGTCATGAGCGGCCCGCGCAACTCGGTGATCCTGGTGTAGGTGATCGACGCCCAACCGGGTGTCTCGTCCCAGGTGCGCGGTTCGGTCGTGTCGGCGTCGGTCATGTCAGCTCCCCTAGCCGGTGCAGGACGGTCTCACGGCGGGCCCGCACATCCGCGACGCCGCCTGCATCCTCGCGGGCCCGCACCACCGGAGAGAAGTCCTGCTCCTCGATGGCGGCGGCGGGGACGTCGGCGTCGACGAGTTCCTGGCAGCGGTCCAGGACGGCGAGAACGGCGTCGGCGAGCGCGGCACCGCGTTCCAAATCGCAATAGGCGTCGCGGGGACTCAGCGCGCTCTGCTGCAGAACCCCTTCGCGCAGCAGCCGTCCGCCCAACAGCACGACGCGTTCCCGGCCAGGCAGGGTGCTCGTCCCCACCAGTTCGGCGATGGCCGACAGCCGGTCGGCCTCGGCCAGCAGCTCTCCGACACGCGCCCGCCGCGTCGCCCATCCGGGGTCGCCGTGGGCGCCGTGCCAGCGCGCGAGGGCGGCGGCGTCGCGCGCGAACGACCCCGCCCAGGACACAGCCGGGTAGTGCCGGGCGTAGGCCAGATCACGGTCCAGCGTCCACAGCGCCCGGACGAACCGCTGGGTGTAGGTGCTGACCGGCTCGGTCATGTCGCCGCCGGGCGGAGAGACCGCACCGATGATCGTGACGGAGCCCTCACCGCCGGCGGCGGTACGCACACGGCCTGCCCGTTCGTAGAAGGCGGCCAGCTCGGAGGGCAGGGTGGCCGGGTATCCCTCCTCGGCGGGCAGCTCGCCTGTGCGGGAGGCCAGCTCGCGCAGCGCCTCGGCCCACCGGGAGGTGGAGTCGGCGATGACCACCGCGTCACGGCCCCGGTCGCGGAAGTACTCGGCGACGGTGACGGCGCTGTGGACGCTCGCCTCCCGCGCCATCATCGGCATGTTGGAGGTGTTGGCGATCACCACGGTCCGGTCGGCCAGGCGGCCGCCGGTGCGCGGGTCGGTCAGCTCGCCGAGGTCGGCGAGCACGTCGGCCATCTCGTTACCGCGCTCACCACAGCCGACGTAGACGATCACGTCGGCGTCACACCACTTGGCGATCTGCTGCAGCAGCATCGTCTTGCCGGTGCCGAATCCGCCGGGCACCGCGACGGTGCCGCCGCGCGGCACGGGGAACAGCAGGTCGATCACGCGCTGCCCGGTGTGCAGCGGGACGTCGGTGTCAAGCCGCTCGGCGTATGGGCGGGGACGCCGCACGGGCCACGCGCTCGTGCCCGGGGTGGGGTGGCGGGAGCGGCGAGACGGGGCGAGCCAGACGTCCGAGTCGCGCAGCGAGCGCAGCAGCCCGTCGAAGACCCCGCCGAGCAGGTGGTCGCCGAGCGGCGCCGACAGCGGCCGTCCGGTGGAACGGACGGCGGCGCCCGGCGCGAGACCGCCGGTGTACTCGTACGCCTGGACGGCCGCCCGGCCGCCGGTGAGGGCCACCACCTCGCCGGGCAGGCGGCCCGCACCCAGATCGACGACGTCGTTCATGGCGGCGCCGGTCAGCCCGGTGACCTCGACGAGCGGGCCGTTCACCCGTGTCACTTCCGGGTCCACAGCCGCGTCACCTCCGCTCCCAGGTCGGCCAAGGCGCGTTCGGCGAGCGCGTCAGCGGAAAGGTCGATTTCGGCATCCGGGGTTCGGGCGACGATGCCGCCGCCCGGGGCCTCCTCGACGGTGGCCGCCGGGCCCAGCCGTCGCCTGGCCAGCCGGGCCAGCTTCTTGATCAGGGCCGGGTAGCAGGGATCGGCTGGCAACTCGCGCACGCCGGCGCGGACTTGACGGCAGAGTTCCTCATACAACTCGCGTTGTGCGGCCAGGACGAGAGTACGAGCGCGGCGGCGTACGCCGAACCTTTCGGCCGCGGCCGCGGCCCGCCCGTCGGCCTCGCCCGCCGCACGGGCCTCGGCCAGGATGGCGTCGACTTCCCGCCGAGCGGCCTCCACGATCGTGTCGGCGTCTGCCCGCGCAGCGGCGAGTGTCTGTCCTGCCTGTGCGCGGGCGCCGCCGATGAGGGCGTCCCGCACCGGGGCCAAGGCGTCGTGCGCCGGGGATGAGGCGGTGCGTGCCGTGATCGGTGCGTCGATCGGTGTTGGGGTCACGGCGGCATCACCACCGTCAGCCGTTCGTGTTCCAGGTGTGCGCTCTTCAGGTGCTCGGCGGCTCGGGGCGTGAGGATCACGACCCGCACGTCGGCGGGCAGCGTGTTCCACGCCTCCGCCACCTCTCGAGGGCCGTCGGCGGGCCGGACGAGCGCCCCGGCCAACGCGAAGCCCCGCACCCGGGCGTCCTCCCCCAGGACGGCGATCCGGCCCATCGCGCTCACGCCTTGCCGATGAGAATGATGCCGATGATCAGGCCGTAGATGGCGATGCCCTCGGCCAGCCCGACGATGACCATCGCCCGGCCGAACAGTTCGGGACGCTCGCTCATCGCGGCCAGCGCGGCGGCGCCGGTGTAGGCGACCGCGATGCCCGCGCCGATGGCGGCCCCGGCGACGGCGATCCCGCTGCCCAGCAGCGGGGCCCAGTTGCCCGCAGCCGCGGTGACGATCTCAGCGGTCATGACATGCCCTCCCGTTCGGCAGATGGACGGATCGGGATGTGCCAGGGCCGGAACGGCCGTCCCTGGACGCGGAAGAGGCGGGAGAACAGCTCGTAGTACTCCAGCCGCAACGCCTGAATGCCGGCGACGAGCGCCTCCAGCGCGAACGTCACCGCAGTGCCCACAACAAACACCACGACGGCCACCAAGCAGAAGGCGCCGCCGCGCGCCCACGATCCGGCCGTGACCGACCACACGATCCCGGCGAGTGCGGCGTGGGCCAGCCCGAAGGCGGCCAGCCGGGCGAACGACACCACGTTGGCGCCCAGCCGGACGACCAAGTCGAACAGCTCGACGATCGCCTGGGCGACGCCCGTGCCACCACCCCCCGCGCCCGCCAGGAAGCCCGCGAAGGCGAGGGCGAGACCGGTCCCGGCGACGAGCGCCCCGGCGATCGTCAGCGTTGGCAAGGACAGGCGTAGTCCGACGGCGACCACGCCCAGCCCCAGGAAGAGCGACGCGCCCGCGATGCCGGACGGCTCGTACAGCGCCACCGGCCAACCGCCCTCGCGCCACCGGTTGACGATGCCGATCACGTACGCGCCACCCAGCAGCACCGCACCCACGCCGATGGCGGCGACGAGCAGCGTCACCGGCTCCGCCAGCGGATTCAGCCACAGCACGGGCAGTAGACCGGTCGGTCCGAAGAACTCCCCGTACAGCAGCCCGAAGAAGATGCTGGTGACCGCGGCCCCCAGCACGAACGGCCAGGCCCGGCGGAGGCGGCGCAGCCGTCCCGGCCATCCGGCCAGCAAAGCCGCCGCGACGCCCAGCAGCATCAGGCCGTGCCCGGCGTCGCCGAACATCATCCCGAACATCAGCACGTACGCCGCCCAGGCCAGGGGCGTGGGGTCGATGTCGGCGTACGGCACCGTCCCGTAGGTCTCGACGAGTGGCGCCAGCGATCCGCGCAGGCCGCCGCCGCGCAGGCCGCCGCCGCGCAGGCCGTCACCGCCCCGGCCGGGGCCGGGCAGCAGGGTGGGCGTCTCGGCTCCGCGCGGGTACGGCAGGGGCACCACGGCCGCACCCGATTCGGCGAGCCGCGCCGCCAACGCGGGACGGGCCCGCTCGGGTGTCCATCCGGCCAGCGCCGCCACGTTTCCCCGGCGGAACACGGCAGCCGAACGCGCTTCCAGCTCGGCCTCTCCAGCGAGCAGGTCCAGCCGCCCATCCCGAGCAAGCTGCTCGGGGTCCGGGGCGTCCAGGGTGAGCGCCGGTTCGGCCGACCCGCCGCCCGTCCGCCGCAACGCCTGGGACGCTCTGCCCGGCGCTGGCGACTCCGGGTCGGGCAGGTCGGGCTCCAAGACGCCCGCGTCGGCGGTGACGGCGAGGGCCCGGCGCAGCGACTCTTCGGGTGCGACGACGGCCACGCGCGCCATGCGCAGCGGCCGCAGCGTTTCAGGCCACCGCATCGTAGACTCCCAACGGCCCGCCGCCATGAGCGGCGATCTCCAGGGCGGCCCGGACGCGCCAGGCATCGGCGGCGAGAACGCCCACGACGCCCACAACCGCTTCCGGACCGAATCCCCCGGACGTCAGCAGAGCCTCGCCGTCGCGCTCCAATCGCGTCCAGCAGCGGGCCTGCGCCCGCCACAGGTCGGCAGGGTCGTCGATGCCTGCCAGTGCCCAGCGTGCGGCGGCGGGGAGCCGATCGGTCATCTCGGCGAGGCCCGCCGCCTGGACGGCCCGCTCGCCGAGCAGCAGGCAGGCGCGTTCCCGCGCCGACGAAGGCAGGTCCCTCCCGGACGTGAAGCGCTCCCCCGCCACGAGTGCCGCCGCCGAGCCCGCAGCGACGGGCAGTACCCGTGCCGCCGCCCCGCTTGTCCGGTGTGCCCAGGACAGCCGCAGGAACAGGCGCACCCCGTACGGGTCGCCGGTTCCGGGGTCGCCCCACGGCGAGGCGGCCAGACGGGCACGCAGGTCGGTTCGGCCTGTGGCGTCGGCGAGCCGGGGCCACGCGGTCTGCACGGCACCGAGGGTGAACGGCTTCTCCGCGTCAAGGCCGTCGAACCGTTGCATGAGCCCGTCGATGTTGGCCAGCTCATACCAGCCCGCCGCCGCCCTCAGCAACGTCACCCCGTCACGCGGAAGCCATCCCGCCAGCACCCGCAGATGCCACAGCAGGGTCGCGGCGACGCCATGCTGCGCCTCGGCCACGGTCTGGCCTTTGTCGACGCCTCGCCGGTACGGGGACACGGCGAGCATGTCCAGCGCCGAAGTGAGGGAGTCGCATCCGGCGAGCATCCGTGCCCGTCCCGGGCCGAGACGCCGCCGCGCCAGCGCCCGTGCCCGCACGCTTCCGGCGACCCAGCCCGCGCTCACGGCGTCTCCCGTGCCAGCGCCCGCACCGCGTCCACCGCACGTCCGGCCATCTCCGGCAGTCGTCCGGCCGCCGACTCGCGGATCCGCGCGGCCTCATCGCGGGCCGCCGCCAGCGCCGCGGCATGGTCGTCGGCGGCCGCACGGCGCACGGCTGAGGCCGCCGCCGCGCGTTCGGCGGCGGCCCGGGCGCGTGCCGCCGCGACGATCCCGGCGGCCCGGTCCCGGGCGGCGGCGCGGATCGCGTCCGCCTCCCGTTCGGCATCCTCCAGCAGCGCGCGCCGTTCCTGTCCGACGGGCTCCAGGAGCGCGAAGACCGGTTCGAGCTCGGCGGCCAGGGCGGTGCGCCGGTCGGCGGGTACCGCGGCGGCGGGCGCACCGGGCGCGCCCGCGGGCCGGAACCGCTCCAGCAGGTCTCTGATGGCGGGCACCGATGCCTCCTTTCGCGGGTTTGTCCGATGGCGGTGTCAGCAGATGCGGGGGAGCTGTTCGCCGACGAGCATGTCGACGACGCGGGTGGCACCGAGCAGCGTGCGCATCAGGACACGCCCGGGATGCCCGGCGGTCACCTCGCCGATCCGGCGGGCCTGGGCTCCCTCGGCGCGGGCGCGCATCGCGTCCAGGACCGCGCCGGCCGAGGTGGGCGCGACGAAGGCGACCAGGCAGCCCTCGTTGGCCACGTGCAGCGGGTCGAGACCGAGCAGCTCGCAGGCGGCGGCCACGGGCGGCGGAACGGGCACGGAGTCCTCGTCGATCTCCACGCCCACCGACGAGGCCTCGGCGAGCTCGTTGAGGGTGCTGGCCAGGCCGCCGCGAGTCGGGTCGCGCAGCGTGTGCACCTCGCGTCCGGCGGCCTCGATCATCGCGGCGACCAGCGCGTGCAGCGGCCTGCTGTCGGAGGCGATCTCGGCCTCGAAGCCGAGGCTCTCGCGGGCGCTGAGGATCGCGGTGCCGTGCAGCGCGATCGGCCCGGACAGCAGGACGGCGTCGCCGGGACGGCCCCCGGCCGCCGACGGCTGCGCGTCCGGCGGGCGGACGCCCAGCCCGGTGGTGGTGACGTACAGTCCGTCGGCGGCGCCGCGCTGCACGACCTTGGTGTCGCCGGTGACGATCCGCACGCCCGCCGCGTCCGCCGCGCGCGCCGCCGACGCGGTGACCGCGCGCAGCTCGTCCAGCGGCAGGCCCTCCTCGACGATGTAGGCGAGGCTGAGCGCCACCGGCCGGGCGCCGCGCATGGCCACGTCGTTGATGGTGCCGTGCACGGCCAGGGCGCCGATGTCGCCGCCGGGGAAGACGCGGGGCGTGACGACGAAGGAGTCGGTGCTGATCACCACCTCGGCGGTGCCGGTGTCGACGGTGGCGGCGTCCTCGCTGGTCACGTCGCCGCCGAGTTCGGCGGCGATCACGTCGCCGAGCAGCTCGGCCATCAGTCGACCGCCCGACCCGTGCCCGAGCAGCACCCGTTCGGTCTCGACCGCCGGGACGGGGCAGCTCATGGTGGTCGGATCGGTCATCGCGTTCTCCCGGCGTTGTAGAAGGCGGCGCAGGTGCCCTCGCTGGAGACCATCGGCGCGCCCAGCGGGTGGCGGGGCGTGCAGCGCGTGCCGTACGCGGCGCAGTCGGTGGGCAGCCTGGTGCCCCGCAGGATCGCTCCGGCGATGCACTCGGCGTTCTCGGCGGAGTCGAGGTCGCCCGTGCCGAAGCGACGCTCGGCGTCGTAGGCGGCGAACTCGGGCGCCAGCGCCAGACCGCTCGCGGGGATGGGGCCGATGCCGCGCCATGCCCGGGTGGTCACCTGGAACACGCGGCGCACGGCGTTCTGGGCGGCGGTGTTGCCGGAGCGGCGGACGGCGCGGACGTACTGGTTCTCGACCTGGCAGCGGCCGTCCTCCAACTGGCGGACGGCCATCAGGATGCCTTCCAGCAGGTCGAGCGGCTCGAAGCCGGTGACCACGATGGGCACCCGGTAGCGGGCGGCGATCGGTTCGTACTCGGTCCAGCCCATCACCGCGCACACGTGTCCGGCGGCCAGGAACGCCTGCACCTGGTTGTCGGCGGAGTCGAGGATGGCGGTGATGGCGGGAGGCACCAGCACGTGGCTGACGAGCATGGAGAAGTTGTCCAGGCCCAGGGCATGGGCGCGCAGCACGGCCATGGCGTTGGCCGGGGCGGTGGTCTCGAAACCGACCGCGAAGAAGACGACCTGGCGGCCCGGGTTGTCGGCGGCCAGTCGGACGGCGTCCAGCGGAGTGTAGACGACACGCACGTCAGCGCCGCGGGCGCGCGACCCGAGCAGGTCGCCGGAGGTACCCGGCACGCGCAGCATGTCGCCGAAGCTGGTGAAGGTCACTTCCGGACGGGCGGCGATGGCCAGGGCGCGGTCCAGCGTCTCCAGCGGCGTGACGCAGACCGGGCAGCCAGGGCCGTGGATCATGCGCACGGTCGCGGGCAGCAGCTCGTCGATGCCCTGCCGGACGATGGTGTGCGTCTGCCCGCCGCAGACCTCCATGATCGTCCAGGGGTGGGTGGCGGCGGCGTGGATGTCGGCCAGCAGCCGCCGGGCAAGGACGGGGTCTCGGTACTCGTCCAGGAATCTCATGCCGCTCCCCCGCTCTCCTCGCCGGTGCCCAGTTCGGTGCGCAGCGCGTCGGGGATGGCCCGGAGCACGGCGAGGGTGCGCGCGGCCTCCTCCTCGTCGACCGTGCTGATCGCGAAACCGACGTGGACGATGACGAAGTCGCCCAAACCCGCCTCGGGGGCGTAGGCGAGACAGACCTCGCGGCGGACGCCGTCGAAGTCGACCACGCCCATGCGCGGGTCGGCGTCGAGGATCTCGACGACGCGTCCGGGGATGCCCAGGCACATGACGCTCACCCTCCGTCCGGGCCACGCGATCCGTCGGCGGCCGCCAGCCGGGCCGCCGCGATCGCGGCCTGTCCATAGCTGATGCCGCCGTCGTTCACCGGGATCCGCTCGCCGAGCAAGGCCGTGAAGCCCGCGCGTTCCAGCGCGGTGACGACGGCGGTGGCGAGCGTGCGGTTCTGGAACACACCCCCCGACAGGCAGACGGTGCCGACGCCGGTCTCGGTGGCGGCGCGTTCGCACAGCACGGCGGTGGCGGCGGCGAGGGTCTGGTGGAAAGCCGCGGCGATGCCTCCGATGGGCCGGCCGTCCGCCCGGGCCTGCACCACCTCGCGGAGGGTGGGCGCGGCGTCGTACACCCACTGGCCGTCGCGCCGCACAACCCGCCAGGCGAGCGGGTCGGTGTCCCCATGCCTCATGGCGGCCGCCTCCAACCGCATGGCGGCCTCGCCCTCGTAGCGGTTGTCGTCGCAGATCCCCAGCAGGGCGGCCACAGCGTCGAACAGCCGCCCGGCGCTGGAGGCCAACGGCGAGTTCACCCCGCGGTCGATCATGCGGCGCGCGACGGCGACCTCGCGTCGCGGCAACCGCGCCAGCAGGTCGGCGGCCAGTTCCGGATCCGGGCCGCTCTCCCCCAGTGGTTCGGCGCCGAACACATAGCCGAGTGCCATGCGGGCCGGGCGCCGCACGGCCACGGCGCCCCCGCACAACGGCGCCCGCGAGAAGCGGCCGAGCCTCCGGTAGGCCGTGTAGGTGGCCAGCATGATCTCCCCGCCCCAGAACGTGCCGTCGTCCCCCAATCCGAGACCGTCGTAGGCGACACCGAGGAACGGGCCGCGGACGCCGTGTTCGGCGGCGGTCGCGGCGACGTGGGCATGATGATGCTGGACGGCGATCCGCCGCCCTGCGGGCCACCGCGCCGCGTGCTTGCTGGACAGGTACTCCGGATGCAGGTCGTGCGCGACATACGCCGGTTGGACGTCCTCGACGCGCAGGCAGCGCTCCAGCGAACGTTCGAACGCCGCGAAGGTCTCGGCGTTCTCCAGGTCACCGGTGTGCGGTCCGACGACGGCACGCCCACCGTTGGCGACGGTGAAGGTGTGCTTGAGCTGGGCGCCCAGCGCCAGGATCGGCTCCGGGGCGGCGACCGGCAGCGGCAGCGGAGCCGGGACGTACCCGCGGGCACGGCGCACGGTGGACGGCCGCCCCGCGACGGCGCGCACCACCGAGTCGTCGTAGCGTGCCAGGACCGGCCGGTCGTGGCTCAGGACGCCGTCGGTGACCGGGCCGAGCAGGCGACGGGCCGCGTCGTCGTCGATCACCATGGGGCTGTCGGCGCGGTTGCCGCTGGTCACGACGAGCGGCCGGGCGAGGTCGCGCAGCAGCAGGTGGTGCAGCGGGCTGTAGGGCAGGAACACACCCACGTCCGGCAGGCCGTCGCACACCTGCGGAGCCAGCGTCCCGCGCCTGCGGGGAGCCAGCACGATGGGACGTGCGGGTGAGGTCAGCAGGCCGACGTCGGTGACGGCCAGCGCGGCGAGCGCGCACGCGTACGCCACGTCCGGCACCATGACGGCGAGCGGCTTGCCCTCCCGCCCCTTGGCGGCGCGCACCCGTTCGACCGCCCCCGGATCGGTGGCGTCGCACACGAGCTGGTAGCCGCCGATGCCCTTCACCGCGATCACGCCGCCGTCGCGGAGTGCCGCCTCGGCGGCGGCCAAGGCGTCCTCCCCCTGCTCGCCGCTCGGATACCAGGCGAGACTCGGCCCGCAGGCCGGGCAGGCGACGGGCTCAGCGTGGAAACGACGGTCGGCCGGGTCGCGGTACTCGGCCGCACACGCCGGGCACATGACGAAGGCGCCCATCGTCGTGCGTTCCCGGTCGTAAGGCAGACCCGCGATGATCGTGGCCCGTGGCCCGCAGGCGGTGCAGTTGACGAACGGATACCGGTACCGCCGGTCACCCGGATCGAACAGCTCCCCCAAGCAGTCCGCACAGGTGGCCAGGTCTGGCGGCACGTCCCGGGTGGGCGACCCGCCCGAAGCGCTGCCGAGCACCGCGAACCCCGCCGGGACCACTGCCTCGGCCGGACGCGACGCCGCCACGCTCGTCACGCCGGTCACCGACGCCTGGCGGGGCGCCTCGGCGACCAGACGGGCCGCGAAGTCGTCCAGCGCCGGACGCGCACCAGCCGCGTTGATCACCACGATCCCGCCGCTGTTGCGCACGTCCCCGCGCAGCCCGCAGGCCGTCGCCAGGCGGTACACGAACGGCCGGAAACCCACGCCCTGCACGGTTCCGCGCACCTCGAACCGCCACAGCTCGATCTCGTCGGTCTCCTCGCGGGTTCGCACGCTGGTCATAAGGCCAGCCTCGCCCGCCGTCCGCGACACCTGGCAGGGCCGCGCGACCTCGGCGGCCGGGACGAAGGTCCCGACTGCTCAGCCCTCTGTAAGAAGGGCTTTCGGGGTGCGGGGCGAGGGGACAAAGCCCCTCCCAGCCCCTGCCGCCCGCTTCTAGCGTCGGTAGGGACCGAGGGAGGAGCCATGCGACGATCACATGCGGCGCGCACGGGCGCCCGTCTGTGCCCGCTCCCGCGGCTGCGCCCGCTCGCCCGGCGGCTCGGATTCGGCCACAGCGACCTGCGGCGTCCCGTCGACCGCGCACAACGCACCGTCGGCGTCGCGATCGTCCTTGTGTTCCTCGTGATCGCGGCGCCGCTGGCGATCTGGGCGGCGAGCCACGCCCACCAGGCGGGCCTGCACGCCGAGGCCGCCCAGAAGGTCGGCCGGTACCCGGTCGTCGCGACGATCAGGCAGCCCTCGGCGGGTGCCGTCGTGGACACCGGCGATCAGTCGCCGTCCACGGTGTGGGCGCGCTGGCGTGCCCCGGACGGCACGGCTCGTACCGGGGAGATCCCGGCGTGGCCGTCCGCAGGCAAGGACGGCACCCGGCGGATTTGGGTGAACACCAATGGTGACCTCGTCGCCCGGCCGTTGTCACGAGAGCAGGTCGTCGTGGACACGGCGCTGGCCGCCTGCTGGGTCGTCATGGGGGTGGGGACACCCCTGGCCTTCGTGTACGCGCTGACCCGGCGCGTGTGCGACCGCCGTCGCGCGGCGTCGTGGGACAGGGCGTGGGAGCGGCTCGACCGCCGCTACGCCGGTTGACCGCCGCCGGTTGTCCGCCAGAGCGCTCACGCTGATCCGCCCGCTTTGTCAGTTCATGCGTCAGTTCGTGTGGGGACGTATCACCGCCACCGGGCAGTGCGCCCGGTGCAGCATGGCATGCCCCACCGAGCCGAGCAGCAGCCCGGTGAACCCGCCGCGGCCGCGCGATCCCACGATGAGCAGATCGGCGCGTTCCGATGCCGCCGCCAGCGCCCGGGTGGCCCGCGCCCGTGTCACCTCCGGCACCACCGTGACGTCGGGATGCTTCTCCCGCCAGCCGGCCAGCGACTCGCTCAGGAGCCGCCTTTCCTCAGCCGCGACGATCTCAGGATCGAACACCAGCGGCTGCATGTCACCCGGCCTCGTCGACGCCGGGTGCGTCCACGCCAGCACCGCGCGCAGCCTCGCCTGGCGCAACTCGGCCTCCTCGAACGCGAAGCGCACCGCCGCCGCGCCGGCCGGCGATCCGTCCACCCCCACCACGATCTCGCCATGGACCTCCGGGCCGACGGCCGGCACCGCGACCGCCGGGCATCGGGCGTGCGAGGCGACCTGCAAGGCCACCGATCCCAGCAACACCTCGGCCAGGGCGCCGGTGCCCCGGGAACCCACGACGAGCATGGCCGCGTTCTCGGCCGCCTCGATCAAGGTCGCGGCGGGCTGGCCGCTCGACCGCTCCCCCGCCACCCGCAGGTCCGGCACGCGTCGGCGCGCGCGCTGGAGGCCCTCGTCGACGACCTGCTGCCCCTCACCGGTGTTCACCTGCCCCTCCCATACGGCTACCACGCGGGGATCGACCGGAATGTCGAGCGGCCAGGGCACCATCACGTGGACGACCCGCAGACTGGCCGCACGGCGGTGCGCCTCCTCGGCCGCCCAATCCACCGCCACCAGAGCGTGCTCCGAGCCGTCGACTCCGACTACGATCTCGTTCATATTCGTGACGCTAGGCGACCCTGGGCTGCCGTCCAGGGGGATTTTGGCCCCGGTCACCGGGACTTTAGGCTCGCTCAACGGCCCCGATGCGGCGCTGATGCACATTGGTCGCCCAGGGCCCTTGATTGTTGGGAGGGGCAGGGCCTCTGCTGCCGTCGGCCGGGGAGCTCCAAGCGTCGGTGACCAGAGGCTGTCTCCATACGTCACGTGGGACGCGAGATGCGCGACCGGAGAGATCGCGCTGTTCGACGGCTCCTGATGGAACCAGGCGGGACCGGTGCCCAGTTCGTGACGTGCGGGCTACGTCCCGGGTCACGCCATGCCCCTGCCCCCTTGAGGCGCCCGGCGGCGGGCCAGGAGAGAGACGATCCGCTCCGCAACCGCTTCGACGGCGGCGGCGACCGGGGGAGTCAGCTCACACCCCCAGCCGAACTCGGCTCCTTCGATGGCGAGGACGCGCAGCGCCCCGGGCATCCGGTCGACCGCCCGGCCCAGCGCGACGGCCTCGCCCAGGCCCAGCGTGTGGCTGCTCGCGACCCCGCCGGAACGGAGCGCGGTGTCGGGTCCGATCTCGTGGACGTGTCCGGGACGGCACGGCTCGGCGCGTACGGCGTCGACGACGATCGCAAGGTCGGCGCCGGCCCACAGCTCGATGAGCCGCGCGGGTTCGCCGTCGGTAACCGCCAGCGTCACCCCGTCCGGCGTCCGCCCGCGCAGCGCCTCCACCACGGCGGGGCCGGCGCCATCGTCGCGGCGGAACCGGTCGCCGACGCCGATCACGATCGGCATCGCCGGTCCACGGTCAGGTCAAGGAAGTGTGTGGAGCAGGAGATGCACGGGTCGTAGTTGCGGATCGCCCGCTCGCACGCGCGGGTGAGCGCCGAGTCATCCAGGTCGAGCCAGGCCGCCACGAACC
This sequence comes from Actinomadura miaoliensis, assembly GCF_039536785.1. Taxonomy (NCBI): domain Bacteria; kingdom Bacillati; phylum Actinomycetota; class Actinomycetes; order Streptosporangiales; family Thermomonosporaceae; genus Actinomadura; species Actinomadura miaoliensis. The sequence goes on along the minus strand of NZ_BAAAZG010000024.1, from coordinate 36,235 downwards.
GGCGCAGGTCGTCCTCGATGGCCGCCTGGTTCTGTGAGGTCGGCGGGACGATCCTGGCGGCGGTGATACGCCCCTGGGAGTCAAGGTCGTAGCGGTGGTAGAGCAGGCCGCGCGGGGCCTCGGTCACCCCGTGGCCGGTGCCCTTGCGAGGAGCGACCGGAACGTAGGCGTGATCGGGCGGCCGGTAAGCGGCGATGAGGCGAAGCGCCTCCTCGACGGCGCAGACGATCTCGACGGCGCGTACCACGATGCTCTGGAACGGGTTGCGGCACTCGGCTCCGAGCCCGGCCTCGTCGGCGGCCTGGGCGGCGATCGGCGGCAGCCGGTCGCGGTTGAGCGAGAACCGGGCCAGAGGGCCGGTCATGTACCGGGCGCCGTCCACCAGGCGTGCGTGCAAGGCCGTGGAGTGCGGGACGTGCATCTCGACGACGTGGTTCTCGAAGGCGGAGGCGGTGAAGGAGCGGCCGCCCGTCGTGCGCGGAATGCCTGATTCGAGCGGATAGTCGTCGGCGGTGGTGAGCGCCAGGTATTCGTGGTCGTGGGTGAAGCCGGGGAAGTCCAGGCCGGCCGCCCATCGCACGGTGGCGAGGGCGTCGTCGAGCGCGTGCCGCAGCATGTCGGCGAGCGGACGCAGCTCCGCCGGAGGCGGGGTTCGGTAGAAGCCGCCCACGCGGACGTTCACCGGGTGAATGGCACGCCCGCCGAGCGTCTCCATCAGAGTGTTCCCGGCCTTCTTCAGCCGCAGCCCGCGCTGGACGAGGTCGCGGTCGGCCCGGGCGAGGTCGATGGCGCTGGGGTACCCCAGGAAGTCGGGGGCGTGCAGCAGGTAGATGTGCAGGGCGTGGCTTTCGATCCACTCGCCGCAGTACAGCAGGCGGCGCAGGTCGTTCAGCGGGCCGTCCACGGTGACCCCGCAGGCGTCCTCGACGGCCTGGCACGCGCTCATCTGGTACGCGACGGGGCAGATGCCGCAGATGCGGGCGGTGATGTCGGGTGGCTCGGTGTAGGCGCGGCCGCGCAGGAACGCCTCGAAGAAGCGGGGTGGTTCGTAGATGTCCAGCCGCACCTCCTCGACCGTGGAGTCGTGGACACGGACGTACATCGCGCCCTCACCCTCCACCCGCGCCAAGGCGCCGACGCTCAGCGTGCGTTCATGCCGGTGTGTCATGACCCGCCCCCGGGGGTGTCCGGCCGTCGGAGTTCGTGGTCTTCCTCGCGGAATGCCGCGACGTTGAAGGTGGACAGGACCCGCTCGGTCTCGTCGGGCGTCATGTCCAGCCAGGGCAGCAACCCGCGTGTGTTGGGCCGGGCGCCGCTCCAGTTCGGGGACGGGCCGAAGCAGCCGTAGCAGCCGCGTCCGTACGCCGGGCAGATGGCGCCACAGCCGGCGTGCGTGATCGGCCCCAGGCACGGCGTGCCGTGGGCGACCATGACGCAGACGTTGCCGCGCCGCTTGCATTCGAAGCACACTGGGTGCTGCGAAATGTGTGGCTTGCGGCCCATGAGGAACGCCGACAGAACCTCCAGCAACTGCCGCCGGTCAATGGGGCAACCTTGCAGCTCGAAGTCCACGCGGACGTGCGCGCTGATCGGCGTGGACGTCTCCAGGGTGGCCACGTACTCCGGGCGGGCGTAGACCAGCGAGGCGAATTCCTCCACGTCGGCGAAGTTGCGCAGTGCCTGGACGCCTCCTGCGGTGGCGCAGGCCCCGATGGTGATCAGCGTGCCGCTGATCTCCCGGATGTGCCGGATGCGCTCGGCGTCGTCGGGTGTGGTGATCGACCCTTCGACCAGGGACACGTCGTACGGGCCGGGTGCGGTCTCGTCGGACGCCTCCAGGAAGTGTGTGATCTCCACTTCCCCGGCGAGGGTGAGGAGTTCGTCCTCGCAGTCCAGGAGGGTGAGCTGGCAGCCGTCGCAGGAGGCGAACTTCCACACCGCCAGCGTCGGCTTCTCCTTGTTCATGTCACAGCTCCTTCACGGCCATGAGGGGCTCGGCGCGCTCATAGGGAATGACCGGCCCTTCGCGGCACAGCAGCAGCGGCCCCAGCTGGCAGTGGCCGCACCAGCCGACGCCGCAGCGCATGTTGCGCTCCAGGGACAGCCGCACGCGGTCACCCGGCACCCCGCGCTCCACCAGGCCCTGTGCGGTGAGCCGCATCATGATCTCCGGGCCGCACACGAACGCGGCCGAGCGGGCCGGGTCGGCGTCCACCAGGTCGATCAGGGAGGTGATCAGGCCGACGTGCCCGGTCCAGTCCGCCGCGGCGCGGTCCACGGTGACCTCCACCTGCACGCCGCACCGCCGCCAGTCCTGCAGCTCGTCCGGATACAGCAGGTCGGCGGGAGTCCGGGCGCCGACGAGCAACACGACGCGTCCGTAGCGGCCGGGTTCGGCCAGCGCACGCAGAACCACCGACCGCAGCGGCGCCAGGCCGATGCCTCCGGCGGCGAGGATCAGGTCGAAACCTTGTACCTCCTCCAGCCCCCAGCCGATGCCGAACGGGCCACGCAGCCCGAGCATCGCCCCCGGGTGCGCGTCGCACAGCGCGCGGGTGACCGCGCCGACCGCCCGCACGGTCTGCTCGACCAGTGGTCTCGCACCGCCGGCACCGTCCACCCCGCCGCTGACGGAGATCGGCACCTCACCCACGCCCCAGGCGTACATCATCGTGAACTGGCCGGGGCTCGGCTCGGCGATCCGGGCGGCCACGGGCTCCAAGGCGAGCGTGACGGTGTCCCGGGTCTCCTGGCGGCGTTCCGCCACCCGGTACGGCACAGGTGTCAGGGGCGCCATCGGACCTCCGCCGCGTCCCCGTACAGGTCCAGCAGGCGGATCCGGGTGGCCTGTAGACGGTCCACGACCACCTCGGCGAACCGTCGCGTCAGCTCGTGCGCCAGCCGCGGGTCGAGCGCCCAGATGAGGCGCACCAGCCGGGCGTCGAACTCCAGGGCCCGCACCGGCCGCGTCGCCACCGCCCCGAACCTCCACCGGTAGGGCGGGAACAGCCAGGACCAGCCGACGATCGCGCTGCGGCCCAGCGTCTCGACGATCAGCGTGCCCCGGTCCGGCAGGTGCAGGTCCAGGGCGACGGTCCCGTCCTGGACGATCCAGAACCGGTCCGCCGTGCCGCCCTCCTCGAACAGCCGCCGGTCGGCGGGGAAGCTGACCGGGCGCGCTGTGGGCGCGAGCCTGGCCAGATCGGCGGCGTCCATCCCCGTGAAGACGGCCTGCCCCGCCAGCTGCTCAATCCCCACTTCGGTCATGACGCACCTCCTCCCCTGAAGCACGTTCGTCGCGCTCGGCCCGCAGGGCCGCCACCTCCTCGGTCAGGTCGATGCCGACCGGGCACCACACGATGCAGCGGCCGCAGCCGACGCAGCCGGACGAGCCGAACTGGTCGTGCCAGGTGCCGACCTTGTGCGTCAGCCACTGCCGGTACCGGCTCTTGGGGGAGGAGCGCACGTCGCCGCCGTGCAGGTGGGAGAAGTCGAGGTCAAAGCAGGAGTCCCACAACTGCCAGCGCTCGGCGTGCTCGCCGGTCAGGTCGGTGGTGTCCTCGACGGTCGTGCAGAAGCACGTCGGGCACACCATCGTGCAGTTGCCGCAGCTCAGGCAGCGGGATGCCACCTCGTCCCAGCGCGCGTAGTCCAGGCTGCCCGCCATGAGGTCGCGCAGGCCGAGGGCGGGCATCTCCCGTCCCATGTGCTCGGCGGCCGCGGCGACCTCCGCGCGGGCGCGTTCCCGAAGATCCTCGCCTGCCTCCTCGGTGGGCACCTCGGCCAGGACGGCCGATCCCGCCTCGCTGCCGACCTCGACGACATAACGGGGACTCCCGTCGTCGATCAGTTCGGTGAGCGCCAGGTCGTAGCCGGGTCCCGACTTCGGGCCCGTCCCCATCGAGGCGCAGAAGCACGTCTCGCCCGGCTCGGTGCAGTCGACCGCGACGATGAACACGCCCTCGCGTCTCGACGCGTACGCGGAGTCGGTGTGGCGGCCGCCCATGAGGACCTTGTCCTGGATCTCGATGGCGCGTAGGTCGCACGGGCGCACGCCGAGGAAGGCGTAGCGAGGCGGCTCGGGCCGCTCCTCTCGCACCTCGAACCCGTCCTCGGTGCGGTCGGCCTCCCACAGCTTCACCCGCGGCCGGTGCAGGAACGGCTTCCACGACTGGGGACCCGCTGAATGACCGAACGCAGCCTGATCGTCGCGGCGCCGGACTCGGTAGCCGCCGGGCGCGAGCGTGACGCCCCAGCCGAACGGCAGGTCGTCGGCCGAGCGCAGCTCGTCGAGAACGATCGCGCCGTCGCGGACGGTCGGCCCGACCACCGTGTAGCCGGCCCGGCGCAGGGCGTCGTACAGAGCGCTCAGGCCGGCTGTCATCAGTTTCGCCATCGCCGTTCATTCCTCGCGAATGTCCTCGTGGGTGGGCGGCACGATGGCGACCGAACAGGGGGCGTGCTGGAGCAGCGCGCTGCTGGTGGCCCCGAGGAGCAGCGGGTCCACGGTGCCGCAGCCGCGGTTGCCGACCACGACGAGGTCGGCGTGCTCGGCCGCGTCGAACAGAGCCTCGCGGGGCGGATCCAGGACCAGCGACGTCCACGCGTCAACCTGCGGGTAGCGCACCCGGTAGGGGGCCACGGCGCGTTCCAGCCGGGCGCCGCAGACCTGCTTGAGCTTCTCGTCGTCGTGGAACATGTCCAGTTCCTCGCGCGGCACCGCGCCCGGCTCCCAGCACCCGTACACCGCCAGCAGGCTCCAGCCGCGCAGGGCCGCCTGCTCGAACGCGAACCCCAGGGCCGCGTCACCGCCCGCCGAGCCGTCCACCCCGGCGACCACCCGCCGGTGTCCCAGGACGGGGGTGCGCACGACCAGCACGGGGCAGCGCGCCCGGGCCGGCAGCTGCAACGCGGTCGAGGCCACCGGCAACCGGTCCTGCTCGTGCGAGCCGACGACGATCAGCTCGGCGTCGCCGCCCGCCGACATCAGGGCCGCGTACGCCGGTCCGTCCATGAGCCGCCCGTGGACCCGCACCCCCGGCGCGGCACGCTCGGCCAGCGACACGCCGTGATCGAGAACGTGCTCGCCCATGCGCTTGACGATCGCCGCGCCCTCGTAATCGATGTGGCTGATCGGGTACGGCCAGCGCCAGGCGTGCACGACCGTCAGCGGAAGCCGCCGCAGCCGGGCCTCCAGCGCCGCCCACCCCACGGCATATGCACTCTGTTTGGCCCCGTCATAGCCGACAAGCACGTACGAGCCCCTGCTCATATCGCCTCCCGGTCGCTTGGGTCTTCATCCCATTGCACTCATGGGCCGGGCTCCGGCCCAGGGGCGAAAGACCCCAGGCCACAGGACCTCCGCACACCGCAAGCGCACCGCGAAGAGTCGGGACTTTCGTCCCGGCATCGCGGGACCAACGCAGTCGTGCCGCCGCTCGGAGGAGGGCAGCCTGTAATTGACACCCACCGACGAAACGTGGAGGACCGCCAGGACCGGGACGGGAACAGACGGGCCGTAGCGCTCGCAAGACCCGCCGTCGCCAAGACGGATGACCCGGATATCCAGCCGTCCGCGAGCGACCGCCGGTGGGTGCCGCGTATGGAGCCACTCGCGGCCCTCAGAGTCCATCCTTCTACTTCTCGGGGACCTTCGCCCCTGCCGTCGCGTCTCTCCAGGCTGATGTCGTGGAGGCGGCAAATGGCTCGCGGTCTGGCGTCGCTCGGACCGCCTTCGTGCCTGGAGGCAGATGATGTCGGCTCCCATGACCGACTCCGGGGACTACGCACTGCTGCGGGACGGCTCGATGGTCCACATCCGACCGCTGGCGCCATCGGACCGAGCGGCGCTGCACGGCCTGGTCGACCGGCTGTCCGAACAGTCGGCCTACCTGCGCTTCTTCACCGGCGGCCACCGCACCCCGCACGCCTACATCGACCGGCTCACCGGCGGCGGCTGGCCAGGGCACGCCCTGGTGGCCTTCGCGGGCGGACGGGCGATGGGCCTGGCGGAGATGATCCCCGCCGACCACAGCACCAGCGCGGAGACCGGGGTCCTGGTCGACGACCGGATGCACGGCCGGGGCCTGGGCACACTGCTGCTGGAACAACTGGCGATCCAGGCGTCCGCCCGCGGCATCACCGACTTCACCGCCACGGTGCTGTGGGAGAACAAGTCGATGATGGACCTGCTCGACACGGCCGGGTTCCAGGTGCGGCGCCGCTTCGAGGACCGCGAGTACGATGTCCGCTTCCCGCTGGCGTGCACCGGCGAGCTCATTGCCGCGATCGAGGCGCGCGAGCACACCGCCGGGGCCGCCTCACTCAACCGAGTGCTGCGGCCCTGGTCGGTGGCCGTGATAGGCGCCGGCCGCCACCCGGGGACGGTGGGCCACCGGATCCTGCGCAACCTGCTGGACGGCGGCTACTCCGGCGCCGTCTACCCGGTCAACCCGCACGCCGACCAGATCCTGGGGCTTCCCACGTTCCCCACCGTGTCGGCGATCCCCGGCGGGGTGTGCCTGGCAGTCGTGGCCACGCCACCCGACGCGGTGCTCAAAGTGGCCCGCCACTGCGCCGAACACGGGGTACAGGCGCTGATCGTGGTGACGGCCGGATTCGCCGAGACGGGCCCGGAGGGCGCCCGGCGCGAGGCCGAACTGCTGGCCATCTGCCGCGACGCCGGCATGCGCCTGGTCGGCCCCAACTGCCTGGGCATCGTCAACACCGCCGAGAGCCTGAACGCCAGCTTCCTGCCCGCCATGCCGGCGCGCGGGCGGCTGGCGGTGATGTCGCAGTCCGGGGCGGTCGGCGTGGCGCTGCTAGCGCAGGCCGGGGCGACCGGGCTGGGCGTCTCCAGCTTCGTGTCTGCGGGCAACAAGGCCGACATCAGCGGCAACGACCTGCTGCAGTACTGGGAGGACGACCCCGACACCTCCGTCATCGCGCTCTACCTGGAGTCGTTCGGCAACCCGCGCAAGTTCGCCACCCTGGCCCGCCGGATCGGGGCCCGCAAGCCGATCGTGGTGCTCAAGAGCGGCCGCTCGGACGCCGGCGGTCGCGCCGTCCGCTCGCACACCGCCGCCGCGGCCACCTCCGACATCGCGGTGGACGCGCTGCTGCGCCGCGCCGGGGTCGTCCGCGTCGAGACCGTCCGGGACCTGCTCGACACCACCCGCCTGCTGGCCCACCAGCCGCTCCCCCGCGGACGGCGCGTGGCCGTCGTCGGCAACTCCGGCGGACCCGGTGTGCTGGCCGCCGACGCCTGCGCGGCGCGCGGCCTGCAGGTCCCCGAACTGGCCGAGGCGACCCAGAGCACGCTGCGCCGAGCCCTGGGCGCGGCGGCGGCGGTCGCCAACCCGGTCGACCTCACCGCCGACGCAGGCGCCGTCCAGCTCACCGAAGCGCTGCGGACCGTCCTCGCCGACCCGGGAATCGACGCGGCCATCGCCGTCTACACCCCGCCGTTCGGCTCCGGCGCCGCCACGTCCATGGCGGCGATCGCCGCGGCGGCGCACGGAACGGACAAGCCGGTGCTGGCATGCGTCATCGGCGAGGACGCGCTGATCGACGACGGCACCGTCCAGGTGCCCGCCTACGCCTACCCCGAGCAGGCGGTCACGGCGCTGCGGCACGCGGCCGACCAAGCCGAGTGGCGGCAGCGGCCCGCGGCCCCGGCGGCCGAGCCGACCGGCATCCGACCAGAACAGGCGCACTCCCTCATCGAGGCCGAGCTGCGCTTCACCCCCGAGGGGCGCTGGCTGGACCCGGAGACGACGCACCGGCTGCTGGACCACTACGGCATCGCCATGGCCGAAACGATCAGCGTGGACGGACCGGAGGGCGCCGTCGAGGCCGCCGCGCTGACCGGCTACCCGGTCGCGCTCAAGGCCACCGGACCGGCCCTGGTACACAAGAGCGACATCGGCGGCGTCCGGTTGGGCCTGCGGACGGCCGAACAGGTCCGCCACGCCTACCGGAACATGGCCGCCGCCCTCGGCGATGCAATGACCGGCGCCGTCGTCCAGCGCATGGCGGGCGAGGGCGTCGAGATCATCATCGGCGCGCTGGAGGACCCCAGGTTCGGCCCGCTGGTCATGGTCGGCATGGGCGGAACCGCCGCCGACCTGCTCGGCGACCGGGCGTTCCGCGCGGCGCCCCTGGCCGACGGCGAAGCCGGCGAGATGATCCGCTCGCTGCGCTGCGCCCCGCTACTGACCGGCTACCGCGGCCGCCCACCGGCCGCCATGTCCGCCCTGGAGGACCAGGTGACACGGGTGGCCCGGCTGGTCGCCGACAACCCCGAGATCGCCGAACTCGACCTCAACCCGGTGATCGTCACGCCCCGCGGCACGGCCGCAGTCGACGCACGCATCCGCCTCGCCCCGCCCCCTCCGGCGCCGTCCCCGCTCAACCGCGCCCTCGGCTGAGCCGTCGGCCGCCGCCCAGGCCGCCCGCCACCTGACGGCTCGGCAGCCGACCGTCGGCCGGTCCACGCGGACCTTCGCCCCCACGGAACCGTCGACGGCGTCGTGAAGTTATTTGACGACAGCAGCTCCTGAGCTCGCTCTGCTGGTCCGTGAGGTGATGACCGCGCCGGGGGACGCTGGCATCGTCAGCAAGGTGAACCTGCTGCGCGGCAAGTTCACGGCCAAGCGAAGGCTCCCCGTGCCAAGCCAAAAGCCAGGCGGTGCCACCGATGTCCCGGTGTCACCGCCTGACTCTTTTGGTTCGTGCCTGCTCATCGGCCTCCCGTCGACGCCGGCGGGTCATTTCAGGACGGGGAAGCGACGCACCAGGGCGGTTCGCTTCCACCGCCTGCCCAGACCGAGGGTGTCGCCCGCGCTGACCAGCGCCAGGCCCACCAGCACGATCGCGTAGATCAGGTGGTCGTCCATGAACACGTTGTTCTCCGGGGGCAGCACCGCGCTCCACATCATCACCAGCAACAGCGCGCCCGCCGCCGTCGCGATCCGCATGCCGACGCCCAGCATCACCGCGAGGCCGATTCCGGCGAGGCCGATCATGAACAGCCAGTCGAGTGCGGCCACCCCGGCCATGTCGTGGTAGAAGCCCGCGAACGGGCCCTTGGGCGCGTGCGCGAGGAAGCCCTCGGTCGGGCTTCCGCCGTTGATCCACGCCCTCGCGCCGGGGGTCTCGTGCCCCAGCCCGAAGGTCTTGTCGAGGAATGCCCACACGAACACCCAGCCCAGCGACAGCCGGGCAATCGCCCAGACGTACCGTGCCGCGGGCGATTCGGTCAGCGGAGCAGGCCGGGCCGGGCGCAGTTGAGCGATGGTCCGATGCCCGTTACGGGCCTTGGGAGTGGAGACAGCCATCGTCCTCTCACCTTCTCCAGGGGGTTTGCCACAACCGACTCAACCCCCCGCCCGCCCAGGGCGGCAGGAGCATAAGACTCTTGATCGGCGGGACGTTGGTCCTCCAAGCAGCCGGGGAGCACGGAAACCCCGCCTCGGGGGCAACGTTCCCGCGGCGGCCGCCACCAGGGCCACGCGCCTGCCCGTCCCCTCCGGCAGACCCATCAGCGGACGCATAGTCAGGTAGATGCGGGCGACCCGCGGCCCGTCCGTGGTGGACAGTACCCCCGGCCAGGCTTGCCAGGAACAGCTCGACCGTCGTCGGGCTGCTGTCGACGCCGCCCGGATTTGAAGGGCCGAAGGTCCCGCACGCCGAGGGCTGTCGGCACTGTCGGCAGCACCCCGGCGGCGGCGAGGCTGGTGCCGATCAGGAGGTTCACGATGAATGTGATGCCCGGTCCCCGGTGCGTGGTGGTCGGCGTCGACGGTTCGCCCAACTCGATCGCCGCGCTGCGTCGCGCCGCCGCCGAGGCCCGCCGACGCCACGCCGTTCTGGACGTGATCCACGTCCTGGGTCCCCGCGGCAGCCGCCCGCGCCTGGTGCGCGCCGTCGTCGAGTGGTTGCGCCTGCGTCGGCTGGCCGCACGGGAAATCCCGCGTTCCCGGCAGATCTCCACCCGGCTGCGCGTCCCCTTCGGCGATCCCGGCCAGGTGCTGACGGCGGCGAGTCGCCGCGCCGAGCTGCTGGTCGTCGGTGCCCGTGAGCACTCCGAGCATGGCAATCCCCTGGGTGGGGCGATCGTGTCGGCGGTGCTGGACAGGTCCGCCTGCGAGGTGGTGGTCTGTGCGGATCAGGCCGCGAGCCGTCAGCCGTCCTGATCCCGGAGCTGTCGCCATGACCGCGTGGATTCTGGCTTTCGAGAGCTACGATCCGGCGGCCGAGCGGCTGCACGAGACGCTGTGCACGCTGGGCAACGGGTACTTCGCCACACGCGGAGCCGCCCCCGAGTCGGCCGCCGGCGCCGCGCACTATCCCGGCACCTACATCGCCGGTTGCCACGACCGGCTGGCCACGGCGGTGGCCGGGCGCGTCGTCGAGAACGAGGACCTGGTCAACTGCCCGAACTGGCTGCCGCTGAGCGTGCGCGTCGAGGACGGCCCCTGGTTCGACCTCGACACGGTCCTCGCGGACGGACGGTTGCTGTCGTTCCGGCAGGAGCTCGACATGCGCCGCGGGGTGCTCACCCGTCTGCTGCGGTTCGCCGACGAGGCGGGACGGGTGACCAGGATGGCGCAGCGGCGGATCGTGTCCATGGACGACCCGCACCTGGCGGCCCTGGAGACCACGCTGGTTCCGGAGAACTGGAGCGGCAGGCTGCGCGTCCGATCCGCCATCGACGGCCGGGTGACCAACTGCGGGGTGGAACGCTATCGAGCGTTGAACGGCGCCCACCTGCGTCCGGGCCCGAACGGCGACAACGGCGCGGACACCGCCTGGCTGACCGCGCACACCGCCACCTCGGGAATCGGCGTCGCGGTCGCGGCGCGCACCCGCGCCGACGCCCCCGCAGAGCGGACGTCCCTGAGCGAGCCCGGCTGGACGGCCCATGACCTACTGATCGACGCCGAGGAGGGGACGCAGGTCACCGTGGAGAAGGTGGCGGCCGTGTTCACCTCCCGCGACCGGGCGATCGAAGAGTTCTCGGCCGCCGCCCGCACCCGGGTGGCCCGCGCCGACGGCTTCGAGGAACTGCTGGAGCGGCACGTGGCGGCTTGGGGGCGGCTGTGGCGGCGCTGTCAGCTCAGCGTCGACGATGAGGACGTCCAGCGCGTCCTGAACCTGGACATGTTCCACCTCCTGCAGACCGTCTCCGAGCACACCGTCGATCTGGACGTGGGCGTGCCGGCCCGCGGCCTGCACGGTGAGGCGTACCGGGGGCACGTGTTCTGGGACGAGCTGTTCGTCCTGCCGTTCCTGAGCACGCGGTTCCCGGAGATCGCCCGGGCGCTGCTGCTGTACCGGTGGCGGCGGCTGCCCGAGGCGCGGTGGGCGGCCCGCGCGGCCGGGCACCGCGGCGCGATGTATCCGTGGCAGAGCGGCGCCGACGGGTCGGAGGAGACCCAGCGGCTGCATCTCAACCCCCGCTCCGGCCGCTGGCTGCCTGACCATTCCCACCTGCAACGTCATGTAGGGCTGGCCGTGGCCCACAACGCCTGGCGGTTCTACGAGGTCACCGGCGACGCCGAGTTCCTGGCCGAGTACGGCGCCGAAATGATCCTGGAGGTCGCCCGCTTCTTCGCCGACTTGGCCGTCTACAACCGCGCGCTGGACCGCTACGACATCCGCGGCGTCATGGGCCCGGACGAGTACCACGACGCCTACCCCGGCCGAGACGCCCCCGGCCTGGACAACAACGCCTACACCAACGTCCTGGCCGCGTGGGTGCTGTGCCGCGCCCTGGACGTCCTGCGACTCCTGCCCGAGGACCGCGACGCCGAGCTGCGTGAACGCCTGGCGCTCGGCCCGGGTGAAATCCGGCGGATCGACGAGGTGAGCCGCAAGATGCGGGTCGTGTTCCACGAGGGCGTCCTCACCCAGTTCGAGGGCTACGACCGGCTCGCCGAACTTGACTGGCCGCTCTACCGGCGCCGCTACGGCGACATCCGCCGCCTCGACCGGATCCTGGATGCCGAGGGGGACACACCCAACCGGTACAAGGCGTCCAAGCAGGCCGACGTGCTGATGCTGTTCTACCTGTTCTCGCCGGACGAACTGAGCGCCGTCCTGACCCGGCTGGGCTACCCCTACGACAAGGGGCTGATCGGCCGCACCATCGACTACTACCTGCCCCGCACCTGCCACGGCTCCAGCCTCAGCTCGCTGGTGCACGCCTGGCTGCGGGCACGCACCGACGGGCAGGACGCCTGGCGGCTGTTCACCGAGACGCTGCGCGGCGACATCGACGACAGCCAGCAGGGCACCACCCCGGAAGGGATCCACCTCGGCGCGATGGCAGGCGCGGTCGACCTGGTACAGCGCTGTCACGCGGGTGTCGCAACGCAGGGGGGACGCCTGCACCTGGCACCGCGGCTCCCCGCCGCGATCGGCGAACTGCGGCTCAGCCTCCGCTACCACGGCCACTGGGGCATCGACATCACCTGCACCCAGGACCGCCTGCACGTGGCGCTGCACCCCAGCGTCGCATCCCCGATCGAGATCACCAGCGGCGACGAGACAGTGACCATCGAACCGGGCGGCTCATGGGAACGACCGCTGGAGCACGGCCGCCTGCCGCAGCCAGGCGAGACCCCCGCCACTCCGTCCTCCACACCGCTCAGCTCGGGCCCTACGGCGGCGCACCGATGACCAAGGTCCATCTCCTCAGCGTCGCCGCCGCGGGCAGGGCTGAAGACAGGAACGAACGCTATGTCCGCGACCGGCCCGGCCGCTGGAGATACCGATCTAAGCCCGTCCGTGGCCGCCGTGCAGGAGCGGGTAACAGGCTGAAGAAACGGAAGGGGCCGAGGTCCAGTCCCGGGGCCGCTCAGCACCACGCCGCCCGAATCGGCCCGGTGAGGATAAAGACGAACGACGTCCCAGGAGGGAAAATGCGCCGACGCAAGGTCGAGGACGTCATGACCCGTCAGGTCGTGACCGTCGCCGAGGAGACGCCCTTCATCGAGATCGTGGACGCCATGACCGAGCACCATATCCACGCGGTGCCGGTCGTCGGCCAGGACGGCCAGGTGATCGGGATCGTCACCGACGCCGACCTGCTGCGCAAGCAGGAGTACAAGGACACCGCGGCCCCCAGGACGCTGCTGGAGCTGCTGCGGCACCGCCGCGCGCAGGCCAAGGCCGGCGCGGTCGACGCCCGCGGGCTGATGAGCAGCCCCGCCGTCACGGTGCCCGCCGACGCCACGATCGCCGAGGCCGCCCGGCTGCTGGCCCGGCACGGGTTCAAGCAGGCCCCCGTCGTGGACACCGACGGCCACCCGGCCGGCATCGTCACTCGCGCCGACCTGCTGCGCGTCTTCCTGCGCTCCGACGACGACATCCGCGACGAGATCATCCGCGAGGTCCTGGTGGACCGGCTCTGGCAGGATCCCTCGACGGTTGCCGTCCATGTCCAGGACGGGGTGGTCCAGCTGACCGGACGGGTCGAGCGGCGCAGCATGATCCCGGTGCTGATCCGGCTGGCCGCCGCCACCGAGGGCGTGGTCAACGTCCACGAGCTGCTCTACTACAAGCACGACGACACCATTCCCGAGTCCTACCGCCGGGTGTGACACCGATGCCAACGCCGCTGGACGTCGCGCCGCTCGCCGCCGTGGGCGAGACTCAGATCGGGATCGCCTTCTTCACTCCGACAGCATGCACAAGCTGAAACCGTGAAGCTCGGTTCCTGGACTCCAACACGCGCGGGAAGTGCGAAGCCGCCTCCCACCGGGAGGGCGCGCTCAACCGCAGGTTCAACCCAGGTGTGTCTCGGCGTCGCCTACGTCCACGAACCCTGCGACCGCCTGGTCGTCATGCGCCGGATACCCGCCGACCGGCGCCTCTCCTGCCTGCTCGCCGCACACGTCGCAGTGGACAACCCGCTGCGAGCCGTCGCGCACATCCTGGCGAGCCGGCGCGCCATAACGCCACGAGGCCCGCATATCTCAGTCGAGGACACCCAGGACGCCCTCCAGGGCGGTGACCACCGACAGCTTCGAGCAACTCCGGCCCGCCCACGGCAAGTCGATCGACACCGCCGACCGCCGCTCATCCCGGCCGGCACTTGATGCCGGCCTTGGCGGCGGTGCGCCGGTTCGCCCGGTCGCGCTTAGGCCTGGCCGGCGGGCTGGACGATGGCGACCGTGCACGGCACATGCTGTAGCAGCGCGCTGCTCGTCGCTCCCAGCGCCAGCGGGTCGAGCCCGCCCGCGCCGCGGTTGCCCGCCACGACCAGATCGGCGGCCTCGGCCGCGGCGAACAGTGCCTGCCGTGGCGGCTCGACCACAAGAGTGGCCTCGGCCTCGACCAGCGGGTGACGCGCGCGCCAGGGCGCGATCGCGCGGTCCAGGCGGTCCCGGCTGACCCGGCGCAGTTTCTCCTCGTCGTTGAACAACGCGAGGTCGCCGTCACGAGCGGCGCTGGGCTCCCAGCAGCCGTACACGGCCCGCACCCGCCAGCCACGCAGGTCCGCCTCCTCGAAGGCCATAGCCAGGGCCGCGTCGCCGCCCGCCGAACCGTCAACGCCGACGACCACCTGCCCGAACCGTGTCCCCGTCGTGCGCACGACCACCACCGGGCGATGCGCGCGGGCGGGCAGCCGCAACGCGGTCGACCCCACCGACAGATCATCCGGATCGTGCGAGCCCACCACGATCAGCTCCGCGTCGTGGGAATGGTGCATCAGCGCGGCGTAGGCTGGGCCGTCCATCAGGTGCTTGCGCGTCTCCACCATGGGCGCGATGCTCTGGGCCAAAGCGATCCCACGGTCAAGGATGTTCTCTCCGATCCGCTGAACCTTGGCCATGCAGCCGTAGTCCAAGTAACCGACCGGGTATGGCCAGCGCCAGGCATGGCACATATGAAGCGGCAGACGACGCAGCCGGGCTTCCTCCACAGCCCACAGCAACGCCCGTTCACTCTCTATTGTCGCGTCGTAACCGACGAGCACATACGAACCCCGAGTCATTGTCCCTCCCAAGCCCTAACCTCCATCGGATCCCGATGGCGCAACTCGGCGTAGGGCCGAAAGCCCCTTCACGCACTGCCCTGCGTCACAGATGGTGATCCGCACGTCCGAGGGGCCCACACTCGCCACGATGGTGCGGGGCGCCGTCGTCGCTCTCAAGGCCGACGACTCGACGTCTCGCCACTGGCCGGCCGTGATCGTCGTCTGTCAAGCCTGTTTGGTAACCCATCCAGGCGAGCTGGAAGAGTCGCGCCGACTGCCGCTGCATCGATGACTCGAAAACGAAGCGGAAATGTTCGAGGAACTCATGAATAGGAGCCTCCCATGTCGATTGGCGCTATGGAGGGGGATCACTGATGGGCCAGGCCGAATGGCTGCACCGCAAGGCGCACAGGCGAGAACTGGCGCACATCTAGGCGGAACTGGTGAAGCTCGTCCGCAGCCGAAGCGCGCCCGGCACCACCGGCGCAGGCGCCTCCTGCTGAGAGGCGAAAGTCCCCCGCGCCAAGGGTCGCTCGACACTACGCAGCCCCGATCATCCCGACAAGGCTGAAGACCTACGACAGCCTGCGGAGGGAACATGCGACGACGCAAGGCGGAGGTCATGGCGGCAACGGTCGTGACCGTCGCCGAGGACATGGCCTTCATCGAGATCGTGGAGACCATGGCCGAACACAACATCCACGCGCTCCCCTTGGCCGACCAGGACGGCCGCGTGACCGGCATCGTCAGCGACGCCGACCTGCCGCGCAAGCAGGAGGACAAGAACGCGGCGAGCCCGCAGAAACTGCCGGAGACGCTGCGGCACTGCGGCACGCAGGCCAAGGCCAGCGCTGTGGACACCTGCGGCCTGATGACCAGCTCCGCCGTCACGCTGCCCCGTGACGCCTCAGCCCACACGCTGCTCTACTACAAGCACGCCACCATTCCGAGTCCTACCGCCGGGTGTGACACCAATGCCGATGCCGGACGCCGCGCCGCCCGCCGCCGTGGCCGAGACCCATATCGGGGTGATCTTCTTCACCGCCGACCGGGCCTACAAGCTGAAGAAACCCGTGAGCCTCGGTTTCCTTGACTTCACCACGCGGGAGGCGCGCGAGCGCGCCTGCCACCGGGAGGTGGAGCTCAACCGCAGGTTCTCCCCCGACGTGTACCTCGGCGTCGCCGACGTGCACGGCCCCGGCGGCGAACCCTGCGACCATCTGGTCGTCATGCGCCGGATGTCCGCCGAGCGGCGCCTGTCCCGCCTGGTCGCCGCGCACGTCCCGGTGGACGACCCGGTGCGGGCCGTCGCGCACATACTGGCGAGCTGGCACGCCATGGCGCCGCGCGGCCCGCGCATCTCGGCCGAGGGCACCCGCGACGCCCTCCGGGGCCGGTGGGCCGACAGCTTCGACCAGGTCCGGCCCTTCCACGGCAAGTCGATCGACACCGCCGGCGCGCTGGAGATCGAACAGCGCGTCCTGCGCTTCCTGGCCGGACGCGCGCCGCTGTTCGACGCCCGCATCGCCGACGGCCGCGTCGTTGACGGGCACGGCGACCTGCTGGCCGACGACATCTTCTGCCTGGACGACGGCCCGCGCGTCCTGGACTGCCTGGAGTTCGACGACCGCCTCCGCTCGCTGGACGGCCTCGACGACGCCTCGTTCCTGGCCATGGACCTGGAACGCCTCGCCGCGCCCGCCCTGGCCGAACGCTTCGTCGCCTGGTACGCCGACTTCGCCGCCGATCCCGCGCCGCCGTCGCTGCGCCACCACTACGTGGCCTACCGCGCCTTCGTCCGCGCCAAGGTCGCCTGCCTGCGTCACGACCAGGGCGACCCGCACGCGGCCGCCGAGGCGGCCACCCTCGTCCAGGTGGCCCTGCGGCACCTGCGCGCCGGATCGGTGGGGCTGATCCTGGTCGGCGGGCCGCCCGGCACCGGCAAGACGACCCTGGCCGGGGCGCTGGCCGACCGGCTGGGCTGCACGCTGCTCGGCAGCGACCACGTCCGCAAGGAACTCGCCGGGCTGGCACCCGAACAGCCCACGGCCGCCGCCTACGGCGAGGGCATCTACGACCCGGCCTGGACTCACCGCACCTACACCGAACTCATCGACCGCGCCCGGCGCCTGCTGCGGCTGGGCGAGAGCGTCGTCCTGGACGCCTCCTGGACCGCGACCGAACACCGCGACGCGGCCGCCGAGGCGGCCCGCCAGGAGCACGCCGACCTTGTCACCCTGCGCTGCCAGTCCCCGCCCGGCGTCGCCGCGCAACGGCTGCGCACCCGTCCGCACGGCGCGTCCGACGCCGACGCCGCCATCGCCGCGGCGATGGCCGCCGACGCCTGCCCATGGCCCGACGCGACCATCATCGACACCACCGGTCCGCCGGAGGAATCCGTCCGTCAGGCGCTCACGCTCGTCCGCCCGCACGGCGCCGAGCACGTCTGGCACCGCCGCCCGCGCCTGGCTCCCGGCTGAACGCCTGGCTCCCGGCTGAATGTCCACGGGTGATCAGCCGGGCGCCGTGTGGATCAGCGTCATAGCTCTCGCACTGCTACGGGTTGAAGGCAGCACGACGTAGGTCTTCTCCAGCGACTCCAACTCTCGCTGGGTGATCTTCAGCAGGCTGCTCTTACCTGCACCACAGTCCCCCAGGAGCCCGACCGTCAACGGCAGCAATCTCGGTTCGGTGAGTGCCACCACCAGTTCGTCGACCAGGAAGTCGAAACCCAGAAGATCAAATATCGGCCTCATTGTCGGCCCACATCTTGCCCCCGGGCGTCAAGCCGACAACGCCTCCCCGAAGCTGTCGCCAGGAACCCAATTTCGGGATTCCAGGACCGACGTTGCGCATCCCCTCGGAAAGGCCAAGGACCCACCGAGGCTCGCCGCGGCCCCGGAGGGAGGCACCTGACCTTGGGACAACCCTCACGAGACAATCGCATCAAGTCGCCCGGCAAGGCCGGCCTGCTTGACCAGCCGCCCCCAGCGCTCGCTACGCCCGAACTGATTTGCGATTGCCTTCCCCGGCGGAAGGTTTCCTTCAGCCGTGCGGTTTGCCATCGCCCACTGCCACGCACGCTGTTGAAGATGGAGATCCCTTCCACCACGCAGGCGCTGCCTGGACCGCCGTACCTGTGCACTGCCAGGAGATATGAGTTCGAGAGCACGGTCTCTACGAGCTTCCTCTGAGGCCTCACCTTGGGCGCTGCGATCCCTCGTAGAGGCATCCGCGGGTGCCGTTGCAACGCATCGCGTCCTATGAACGTTCTCAGCAACCCTATGAACCACCTCAGAGGTGGAGTGAGGCTGCCCCAAGGCAGTGGTGCCGAATTCAATGCCACGTGCCGCGCTGTGTCGAACCTGGCGCATCAACAGCTCATATGAGCCGATCAACGCAGCCGATGGCCATGCAGCGATCAGCCGTCCCACCAGCGAAGGTTCGGCCACCGCGACGTTGGCCGCCAGGCTGGCGGCGCTTCCGGTCACCAGCAGTGCCCATGGCAGAAAGCCGCTGCGTCGCCCCTGCCGGGAGTCGGCCAGCAACGTCATGGATGACACCGCGATCATTCCGTCCACCGAGACGGGCAGCAGAGCCGCGGTCCAAGAGGTCTCGCCGTACTGCCGGACCAGGGTGTACATGTGCTTGTACGACAACACCGCTGCGATCCCTGCCAGCACGATGACGCTGACGGTGGTCGTCCACCGGATCGCCCGATCGCTCCAGGCTTGCTGGACCTCAGCCACGGCCGCTCCCCCTCCCCCGCGGCGTACCGGGTAGGGAGAACCGCTCCTCAACGATGAGAAGCCTGGTCGCGTCTGTTCCCATGTTCTGCGTGCCCTGCAGGGGGCACCCAAGGCGACCAAGCCAAAACCCCGGTCGACCAGGCACAACGCCTGTCACCGGGGTTTCGCGCGTATGCAGCCATGTGCCACCGGAAGCCACCGTTTGTCGCGGTCCCCGGAACATACGCGGAACGGGCCGGAGCGCATCCGCCCAGGTCACCCGAGCAAAAGGCGTCGGTTACGGAGCCGGTGCCCGTCTCGCGCTACCGGCCAAGAGCGGCGTCCATCCGGTTCGAACCAGTGCCGGTCGTCGCCGTCCAGGCAGTGTGCGTAGATCCTTGGCAGCACCTCCACGTTGTGCCCCCCTGCCCGGCCGCGTACACCGCCGGAGCACCCGCGTTCAGCCGCCACGGGACCTCCGCGTGACGGAAGTCATAGGGCTTGCGCGCAAAGCGGTGCTTTTCTTTTCGGAGAGTTGCCAGAGGTGTCTGAACGGGCGTGCGCAGCGGGGCACGGTCTGTCCCGTGTCGGCTTTGGACGGTCTGTCTCTGGGGGTGCTGATCAAGGGAGCGGGTTGCGGGTGGGGTACGGGGGCCAGTGTGTGAGGACGGCGCCGAAGATGCTGCCGGCCGTAGCGCTGCCGAGGGCGATGCTCCAGCCGACTGGGCCGAGTGGGGTGCAGCCGAAGAAGCCGCTGACGATCGGTGTTTGGATGACGGCGGCGAGCAGGGCGGCGGAGCCCAGGCCGGCTGCCAGGACGTTGCGGTCCGCGCCTCCGATCAGCAGGGTCTGTCCGAGCTGGGTGCCGACCAGGGCCGCGAGTGCGACGGTGGCGGCGCGGTGGCGGCGGCCGGTGAGGCGGGCGGCGAGCCAGGCGCCGGCCGCGCCAGCGGTGGTGGCCAGCGCCCGGATCGTCATCTCCTGGGTGAGGGGCTTGCCGAAGGAGACGTCCGGGCCTTCGCGCAGCAGGTGGGCGATGTCGTACCTGCTCGGCGGGCGCAGCGCGATCGCCAGCGCGGGCGCCAGGTCGGTGAGCAGGTTGACCAGCAGCAGTTGACGGGTGTTGAGCGGGGATCGGCCGGTCAGGGCGGCACCGAGCACGGTGAAGGCGATCTCGCCGAGGTTGCCGCCGAGCAGGATGCCCAGCGCGTGCCGTACCGAGGACCACATCGCCCGTCCCTCGATCAGCGCCGCGATGATCGTCTCCAGCCGGTCGTCGGAGACCACGAGGTCGGCGGCGGCCTGCGCGGCGGGGGTGCCGCGGCGGCCCAGCGCGATGCCGACGTCGGCCAGTCTGATGGCCGGGGCGTCGTTGGCTCCGTCGCCGGTCATCGCGACGACCTTGCCCAGTCGCCGGTACGCCTGGATGATGCGGACCTTCTGGGCCGGGCTGCAGCGGGCGATGACGTTGATGTGGGGAAGCCGCCGGTCCAGGGCGCTGTCGTCGAGCCGGTCGAGTTGCGCGCCGGTGATGACGTGGTTGGGTGCGGCGTCCGGGTGCACGGTGGCCGCGATCGCGTCGGCCGTCGCGGGGTGGTCTCCGGAGATCATGACGGTCTGGACGCCGGCGTCGCGCAGGCGCGCGGCGGCCGGGGCGGCGCTGGTGCGTACCGGGTCGGCGAGGGCGAGCAAGCCGAGGAACACCAGGTCGCGCACCGCTTCGTCGTCGATCTGCCCGGCCTCGAGCGCATCGTCGGGCCGACGCGCGGTCGACGGCGGGCGCGCGTTGCCGGGGAGGCGGCGCTCGGCCACGGCGAGCACTCGGTGGCCGGCTCCGGCGAGGCGTTCGGCCAGGTCGGTGAGGGCGGCGTGGTCGTGGGCGGTCATGGCGGTCTCGCGGCCGTCCGTCCGGCGCCATCGGCAGCGCGACAGCACGACCTCGGGGGCGCCCTTGACGCTGAGGATCCGTTGCGTGCCGGTCCGGCCGAGGGTGGCGTGGAAACCGCGGGACGGTTCGAACGGCAGGGCCAGGATCCTGCGCCAGCCCCGTTGGCCGGTTCCCGGCCGGATCCTGGCGCGGCGGGCGCACTCCACCACGGCGCGGTCGGTCTGGTGAGCCAGGTCCTGGGGGTGCCGGGCGGCCGGGCTGGCCCGCAGCGCGGCCGCCACCACCGTGCGGCAGGGGCCGTCCAGCGCCTGGGGCGGGCGGCTGTGGGCACCGTCGTGGACCTCGCGCACCGCCGGCCGGCCCTCGGTCAGGGTGCCGGTCTTGTCGAAGCACAGCACGTCCACCCGGCCCAGGGCCTCGATGGTGCGCGGGTTGCGCACCAGCGCGCCGAGGTCGGCCAGGCGGCGGGCGGCCGCCAGTTGTGCGGCGTTGACCAGGAACGGCAGGCCTTCGGGCACCGAGGCGATCGCCAGGTTCACCGCCGCGCCCAGGTTGCGCCGGGCGGACACGCCGTGCAGCAGCCCAGCGCCGGTGACCGCGGCCGCCGAGCCCAGTGCCACCGGCAGGCTGTGGCGGGTGAAGCGGCTCAGGTGGGTCTGTACGCCCGTGGCGGGGGCGCGCTGCCGGGCGGCCGCCATGCTGCGGCCGACCTCGGTGTCGGCGCCGGTCGCCACGACGACCGCAACGGCCCGGCCGGCCGCCAGGGTCGTGCCCTCGTACAGCATGGAGCGGCGCTCGGCGAGTTCCGCGGCGATCACAGGGACGACGTCCTTGGCCACCGGCAGCGACTCGCCGGTCAGTGACGACTCGTCGGCCTCCGCTCCCTCGGCCCGGACCAGCCGGCAGTCGGCCGGGACGACGTCGCCGGGGCCGAGCGTGACCAGGTCGCCCGGAACGAGCCGCTCGGCCGTGACGACCTGCTCGACGCCGTCGCGGCGGACTCTCGCGCCGATCGCGGAGCGGGCGAGCAGCTCGGTCAGCGCCCGGTCGGTGCGCACCCGCTGCACGGCGCCGGTCAGTGCGGAGATCCCGCTGATCCCGGCGACCAGACCGGCGTCCACCAGCGAGCCGACGACCGCGCTCAGCGCGGCCCCGCCGGCCAGGATGGGCGTCAGCGGATTGGCCAGCTCCTCCATGAACGCCGCGCCCAGGCTGGTGCCCAGCGGTTCCGGGCGCCTTCCCGCCCGCCACCGTCGTTTCGCCTCGCTGCTGGTCAGGCCGCCTTCGCGGGTGTCCAGGCGGCGCAGCACGGCCTCCGCCGGCATCAGGTGCCAGGGCGGACGGGCGGCGGCGCGGGCGGGCGCACGAGTGTGCAGGTCGTGGGCACGCCAGACCCCGTCGGCGAAGGCCAGCGCCGCACCGCCGTTGACCGCCCCGACACTGCGCGCGGACGGCCGTGCCGACCCGCCCTCCAGCGCGGAGACCGCGCCGATCCCGGTGGCCGCCTGGGACAGCACGATGCAGTCGCGGTCCACGTAACGCGCCGCCGCCACGGCCTCCACCAGCAGGACCGCCGCGGCGAGGTCGGACCCGACCAGCACGTGCGCGCCCCAGGGGGGCGGCGAGCCGTCCCTGTGCGTGCCCAGCCCGCAGTCGGCGGCGCCCAGCGCCCGGCGGTCGCCGGAGATCAGCATGACCGCCCCGCCGGCCGCCTGGATCTCCCGCACCGCGGCGGCCAGACCACGGTGAGGCCGCACCACGGCGTCGGCGTAGCCGGCACGCGGGCGTTGCTCGTCCGTGGTCAGCACGATCTTGAGGTGGGCGCGGCGGGCCGCGGCGATGACCGCGTCCAGGCCGGGCGCGGTTTCGCGCTCGGCCGCCAGCACGGCCTCCAGCCGTCTCCCACGGGCCAGGCCCAGCACGAGGTCGGCCCCGGTCTCGGCCAGCCGCCGACGCTGCCGGACCCCGGTGCGGCCACGCAGCTCCAGCTTCTCGACCGGTCCCAGGACCCACTCGCCGGCACGACGTACGGCTTGCGCGTCCTCGGGCGAGAACAGAGCGAAACCGGCCTCTGCCACGTCCCCGGCGTCCACCCCGGCCAGCGGGACGAGGTCGGTCAGCTCCCAGCGGCCCGTGCGCAGAGCGGCATCGTCCAGCACGAGCGTGTCGAGCCGGCCCAGCAGGCGCAACACCGCCCGATCCATCACCAGCGCGCCGTCGCGTGCCAGCACCTGCCCCAGATGGGACGCGAACGCGGCCCGGCCTACCTCGGTCGCCCTGGGCAGCGTGGCCAGCCCCGCGGCTGCCGCTCGCCGCCACCCGGCCAGGGGTGCGATCGCGGGGACCGCGGCCGCCCCCGCGGCCAGCACCCGCCGCTGGTAACGCTCCACCGGCCCGTCCGGCAGCCCACACGGCCGCTCAACGGCCACGGGATCGGCGTCGGCGTCCTGCGGGCCGCGGATCAGCCGCGGCTCGGCCTCCCGCCACGCTCGCTGATCGGCGCGGGCCTCCTGCCACTGACCGACCCGCTGGGCGACGTCCAGCACCGCGCCGGCTCCGCCCCCGGCCAGAGCGTGCGCCAGGCCGATGGCCATGGCGACCCGCGATTCGGCTTGCTCCCGCCCGTGCAGGTGCCTGGCGGTCAGCTCACGCAGACGCGGGTGCAGCGAAACGGCGGAGACCAAGCCGGCCAGCTCTGCCGGCAGCGGTGCCCACGGTGCCACCCGGGTCAGGCCGGCCAGGCCCAATGCGGCCGCGTCGACGGCCAGGTTCGACAGCACGCGGGTGCCCCGCACGCCCTCGGCCGGGTGGTGAAACTCCTCCTCGGCGACTTCCTCCTCCACGCTCACCGGCGCGGACTCCGCCCGCTGCACCAGAGCCACCAGCTCGCGGCGCGGCGGTGGCGGGTCTGCCACCGCCACCACCACCCGGCACGCCGCCGCGTTCACCCGCGCCCACACCACCCCCGGATGCCGCTCCAGAACGCGCTCCACCCGGCGAGCGACCCGGTCGCCACCCGCACCGTGCACCCCGTGGGTCTCGATGTGCAGCCGTCCTGGACGCTCCCACACGTCCCGCCCCCCACCCGACAGGCGGCCGGCCACGCCCGTGACCAACCCGACCGCACCGGACACGGGAGCAGGTGTCGGCAGCCCGAAAACCGCCATATCCCCCGGTTCCTCTCCTGATGCCTCTCCCCTGCCCGAGCCCGCCCAGGTCATACCGCGGACCGCCGAGCAGTCACACGACGACCGGCACTGCTCGTTTCCGCGCCGGCCGGCGCCGTCTGGTTCGGTCATCGCCTCCGACCGCGACCAGGTCTTGTTCCACATGCAGAGGCGCTGAGCGCTCGCCGGTCGGGTCGCATTCGCAGGAAGCGTTGATCTTCTCCAGCGCCCCCTGCCACGACGTCCGTGGGCGACATGAAGCCTTTACGGTAGGAGTTGAGGGTTTGGGAGCGGGTTTGGGATAGCGTGCTCCAAGAACCGGCTGAATGCCCGGATTGGGATGGGCCGGAGCGACAGACTGGGACCCCGCGGTGTTCTTCGCCGAGTATGGGCAGCTTCGTGGCCTTCTTCGGTCCGGCACCGGCCTGTGATTCGTTCTCGGGCAGATGGTGTGGAGGTCTTGGCGATGGCTGAGCGGCGGTTGCGTCCGTTGCGTCCGCACAAGCGCGGCCAGTCCTACGGGCGCGGGCCGGATGGCGATCAGATGGTGGCGCCGGAGCGGTCGATGGACCCCCGGGGCGCCTCGCCCGAGACGGCGATGGACAGCCGCGTCATCGACAACGCCATCTACCGCGACGGGCGGCGCATCGACACTCCCCCTTCGCTGGCCGACACGCTCAAGCGGCTGCGCGACACCGACGGAGCCATGGCGTGGATCGGGCTGTACCGCCCGGCCGAGTCGCAGCTGCGGTCGCTGGCCGAGGAGTTCGGGCTGCACGAGCTGGCCTTGGAGGACGCCATCGTCGCCCACCAGCGTCCCAAGCTGGAACGCTACGGGGACACCCTGTTCGTGGTGCTGCGCTCGGCCCGGTACCTGGACGAGTCCGAGGAAGTCGACTTCGGCGAGCTGCACGTCTTCCTTGGCCCCAACTTCGTGCTCACCGTCCGGCACAGCGAGGCGCCCGACCTCGCCGTGGTGCGGCAGCGTGTGGAGGACGATCCGGAACTGCTCAAACGCGGCACCGAGGCGGTCCTGTACGCGATCCTGGACGCGGTGGTCGACGGATACGCACCCGTGGTGGCCGGGCTGCAGAACGACATCGACGAGATCGAGACCGAGGTCTTCCGCGGCGACCCGAAGGTGTCACGCCGCATCTACGAGCTGTCGCGCGAGGTGATCGAGTTCCAGCGCGCCACCCGCCCGCTGCTGGGGATGCTGGAGGGGCTGATGGCCGGGTTCGACAAGTACGGCACCGACGAGGAACTGCAGCGGTATCTGCGGGACGTGGCCGACCACGCCACCACGGTGGTGGAGCGGGTCACCGGGTTCCGGCAGATGCTGGGCGACATCCTGACCGTCAACGCCACCCTGGTCTCCCAGGCCCAGAACGAGGAGATGAAACACCTCACCCAGGCCAGCTACGCCCAGAACGAGGAGATCAAGAAGATCTCGGCCTGGGCGGCGATCCTGTTCGCGCCCACCCTGATCGGGACGGTGTACGGGATGAACTTCCAGCACATCCCCGAGCTGCACTGGACCATCGGATACCCGTTGGCGTTGGCGCTGATGGCGGGGACCTGCGCGACCCTCTACCTGATCTTCAAACGCCGTGACTGGCTGTGACTCGCCGTCGAGCGGTGACGGCAGGGGCGCGCCCCCTTCGGAGGGCGGATCGGTCAAGGTGAGGCACGGATCGGGTCGATCGACCACAATGTCATCCCGTGATCGTGGACAAGGCCATCTACCACGCCGGGCGGCGGCGGGACATCGATGGCGACATCAGCGACGCCTTCGACGAGGCCCGCGCGGACGACCGTGACTGCTTCGTGTGGATCGGGCTGCACGAGCCGACGGCCGAGGAGTTCGGCCTCATCGAGGAGGAGCTGAAACTCCACCCCCTGGCGGTGGAGGACGCGGTCAACGCCCATCAGCGGCCCAAGCTGGAGCGCTACGACGACACGGTGTTCGTGGTGCTCAAGACCCTGGACTACCGCGACGCCACCTCCGACATCGAGGTCGGAGAGATCATGCTCTTCCTCGGCGGGGACTTCGTGGTCAGCGTCCGGCACGGCGCGGCCAACCCCCTGGCGCCGGTGCGCAGGCGCATCGAGGCGGACCCCGAGCTGCTGGGGACGGGTCCGGCGGCGGTGCTGTACGCGGTGTGCGACGAGGTCGTCGACCGCTACGGCGTCATCGCCCAAGAGGTCGAGAACGACATCATCGAGCTGGAGCGCGCCGTCTTCAACCCCCAGGCCAGGGACGTCACTGAGGACATCTACCTCCTCAAGCGGGAGGTGCTGGAGTTCCGCAACGCCGAGGGCCCGCTGATCCCGGTGCTGGAGGAGATCACCAAAGGCCGGGTCGAGCTGGTCGGCGGGGCCCGGGAGTACTTCCGCGACGTCCTGGACCACCTGCTGCGGGTCGACGGGCAGGTCGACGCCCACAACGAGCTGCTCACCAGCGTGCTGACCGCCCATCTGGCGCTGCTGGGCAAGCGGCAGAACGAGGACGTCCGCAAGATCTCCTCATGGGCGGCGATCATCGCGATACCCACGATGATCGCCGGGTTCTACGGGATGAACTTCGACTACATGCCCGAGCTGCGCTGGCTGTTCGGCTACCCGATCGTCCTGGCCGTGATGGTCGTCGCCTGCGTCATCGTGTACGTCAAGCTCCGCAAGAGCGGCTGGCTGTAGGGCGAGAACGTGAGCGGAATCCCCCGTCCCCGTTCCTGGTGGCCGATCGCTGTGCTGGCGCTGCTGGCGATCTGGATCGTGACGCTCGCGGTGCTGATCCACCGCGGTCCTCGCCTCCCCAAGCCCCGACCTGCCGCACTCGCGGCCTCCGCCCTCGCGACCACGATCCCGCAAAACCCCACGCCGCCGCCCTGAGACCACACCCGGCAGCGGCGTATCAAGCTGCCTATCGTTCAACGGCGCGCGAAAGTCGACCACGGCCCTGGTCGCCCACATCGTCTCCTGATCAATCTGAACGATGCGTGCGGTGACGTCACGGTCCGCCGGGTGCCGGTGAGTTCATCACCGCTGCGTGGGGTGGCTCAGCCAGACGCCGCCTCTATGAGGGAGGGGCCGTCGATCTTTGGAGGTCGGCGAGGAGCGGATCCGCGACGGCCTCTTCGTAGACGGCCTGTCCGTGTTCTCGCATTGCCTGGGAAGCTCGGAGTCCCAAGGTGTGGGGAGTGGCCGGCCCGTGAGCTCGACGTGGTTGTCACCTGTGGTGATTCCGGCAAGATAGTCGGTGGCGGACATTCGCCAGGGGTGTGCCCTGTGGCGTTCGATGATGCTGAACGGTGTGCCGAAGGGAGCGGCGCCGGTCAGGCACTCCCCCAGTCCGGCGCCGTCCGCCGGCAGGTTGAGCACGAGGACCCGGCTGGCCAGATCGTCAAGGATGGCGTCGAACCGATCCCGCCCGGCCGGGTGCTCGTTGTCCGGAAACCTGGCCACGCGGCCGACCTACTCCAGTAGCCGCCTGTCCAACCCCCCAGGCACGACACCGGACATGCCAGCGTCACCGAGACGTGCCCCGCGACGTGTGGGCCGACATGCCCGGCACCGCCTACGGCAGCGTTACCCAGTTCCGAGGCCACGGCCAGCCCGCCGGATTCAGGATCGCTCCCTGCAATTCCATTGGGTCGACCGCTTCCACCAGCCGCCACCGCGGCCCGATCGGGACCATCGCCCACCAGGTGCCCGTCGCCTTCCCGTACCACGCCTGCACGTCCGGAAAGTCCTGCTTGATCCGTGCCAGCAGCCGCCCATCCACCTCAGACGGCATCCGGCACGGCCGCTCACCCGCCATCACGCAGCCCGCCGTGTGACGCCGCGTCGGCGGAGAAGGGCACCTCCAGGACTTTCGCGATCCGCTCGGCCGCCAGCTCAGCATCGGCCGCCGGACACAACGGCTCCAGATCCGGCGGAGACTGCCGCGTCGGCCCCGCCCACGCCCAGTACCACCACAGCACCCCGTCACGGGGGTTGCGGTGGCAGCGGACCTCTTGGCGCAGGCCTGGACTCATCACCCGCGTGCGGGGATCGCCGTCCTCAGGATCCCCCGCCGGGTTGATCGCCAGCACGACACCCAGTGCGAGCACCCTGCCGATCAGGCCGCGCGCCTCCAGCGCTGACACCAGCGCCGTCGACACCGTGGTCACCCGCTCAGCCAACGGCCGCCACTGGGAATCGGCCACGGGCCGACTGTTTGTCGCCTCGTTCATGTCGCCTCCCGCATGAATGAAGCGGGGCCGGAGGCCCGCACAGTGGGACGCTCACCGTGCGGCCAGGCCGGGGGGTCACCAGGCCGCCGCCGACGAGCCGCACCACACCGCCGGCCCCGCCGCTCATCACGCCGCCCGCGTCTTGCGCGTCGGCGTACCTTCCCGACACGGCAACGGCCGAGGCCCGTCGTCCGAACCAGTCGCCCCCATCAGCCCCATTTGCCGATCGTGGATGTACTTCCACCCACGCCCGCCGCAGGCACTGCAAGGGGGGTTCTTCGCCGTCTGCTGCGTCATGCGCTCCACCATCGCCAGCCCGCCGAGCAGCGCCCATTCCGCGGCGATATCACGCGGCGAGATATACGCTCAGTGACAGACGTCGCACCCGTTGCGCAAGGGGAGGTGGACGATGCCCCGACGGGCGTCAGACCCGATCGTCATCCCCGATTCGCTGTGGCAGCGACCGCAGATGGCCGAGGCTCTACGTGCCCGCAGTATCGGCGTCGTCTTCCGCCTCGTGCGCCAGCACGCAGGCGCCAGTCAGACTCAGATCGGCATCGCGTGCGGCATGTCCCAAGGCACCGTCAGCATCTACATGAAGCAGGGCGGCCGCCAGGTCCAGACCCTGGACGTCCTTGAACGCATCGCCGATGGCCTGAACATGCCCGACACCGCCCGTATGACCCTGGGCCTGGCGCCACGCACCTTCGATCCGAGCGCAGCCCCGACGACCAACGCGACCGTCATCACACGGCCAGATGAGTCCGCGGTCTTGGCCGCATCCGGATTCCTGGATTCCCTGGACGTAGAGCCCGACGTCCAGCAGGAAGGGCAACCCGTGCGCAGGCGAACGTTCCACAAGATCACCGGAGCCGGCGTGTTCAACGCGATCCTCGCCGACCTCCCTGGAGACGGCGCCCCGCTCGAAGGCGTCGACGCTTTCACCGCCGCACTGGCGGGCTATCCCGACATCGGCAGCCCACCCAGCCGAAACACCGTTGACCTGACCAGGCTGACCAACGCCGTAGCGGCCGCAAAACGCAACTACCAGGACTGCGGATACTCCATCATCATCGACTCCCTGCCGCGCCTCTTGGTCGACCTGCGCACCGCTTGCGAGGCCCACGATGGAGACGCCCGACTTAGGGTCGAGGCCCTGTCGGCCGAGGCGCACCACGTCGCGGCGAGCATTCTGCTCAAGCTCGACCACGAAGGGCTTGCCTGGCTTGCCTGGCTTGCCGCCGATCGCAGCATGCAGGCCGCACGCCACAGCCAAGACCTGACGATCATTGGCTCCAGCGCCCGTATCGTCACCCACGCCCTGATGCACGGCGGACACCACGGCGCCGCCACGCAGACCGCCCGCACGTTCGCCGAACGCATCCACCGCGACGCCGACGACAAGACACCCGCTTTCCTGTCTGTGTACGGCGCCCTCCTGCTACGCGGAGCCGTCGCCGCCGGTCAGCGCAACGACCGCGACACCGCCGCAACACTCCTGGACGAGGCAGAAGACGCCGCTCGCCGACTCGGCGGAGACTTCAACCACCGCTGGACCGCATTCGGCCCGACCAACGTCCAACTCCACCGCGTCAACATCGCCCTCCAACTAGGCGACGCCGGAGCCGCCATACACCAGGCCCGCCGGGTCAACCTCGATCGCATCCCCCAGACCGAGCGCAAGGTGACCCTCCTCATCGACACCTCCCGCGCCCTGACCCAGTGGGGCAAGCACGACAAGGCCTACGACATGCTGAGCTTCGCTCACAGCCTCGCCCCCGAAGAGATCTCACAACGCCCCTCCAGCCACCGCATGATGCGCGAACTCATGACCACCGCCCCACCCAGCACCAAGCGAGACCTCAGAGAATTCGCCGCACAAATCGGGGTGCGCCTGTGACCGAACCCGACCGCCGCCGAGTCCTCTACGTCATCGTGTGCGCCGCCGGCCCCGCCGGCGACGTCGGGAAACTCGTCACCCTCGCCCACCAACGAGGCTGGAACGTCCAGATCATCGCCACCCCATCAGCCCTGGACTTCATCGACGTCCCCGCCCTGGAGGCCCAAACCGGCCACCCCGTCCGCAGCCAATACCGCAAGCCAGGCG
Organism: Actinomadura miaoliensis; assembly: GCF_039536785.1. NCBI lineage: Bacteria > Bacillati > Actinomycetota > Actinomycetes > Streptosporangiales > Thermomonosporaceae > Actinomadura > Actinomadura miaoliensis. The sequence goes on along the minus strand of NZ_BAAAZG010000024.1, from coordinate 6,124 downwards.
AACCCCGCTCGCCCAAGGCCGACGCCATCATCGTCGCCCCCGCCACCTACAACACCATCAATAAATGGGCCGCGGGCATCAGCGACACCTACGCCCTAGGCATCCTCGCCGAAGCCCCCGGCCTAGGAATCCCCGTAGTAGTCCTACCGTTCGTCAACACCGCCCTAGCCGGACGCCACCCCTTCCAACGCAGCATCACCGACCTCCGAGCCGAAGGCGTCCGCATCCTCCTGGGCCCCGGTGAGTTCGAACCCCACACCCCCGGCACCGGCGGCAATTATCTCGCCGCCTACCCCTGGCCCCTAACCCTCGATGAAGCCGAACGCTTCTAATCCTATACCTCCCCCCCTGAAGGTCTAGACAACTAGAACGCCGAGGCGATCACGCGTCGAAATATTTTACGAGTTGCAACAGAAAATTCCGCAGCTCGCTTGAGGGCGTTAGGTGGAGTTCGTTCTCAAAAACCTCAGATAGCCAGAGTTCTTTGCTTGCATCTAGAGGTATCCACGATTCCAGCTCCCCACCGGGGACCAAGAAAATTCCCAGATGTGCCAACTGTTGAGTGATTCGCACACCTGCAGAGTAGCCGCTGTCGTTAAGTCTGGCCAGTCCGCCCGATTTGACGATTCCCCACGCAGTCTTTCCCTTGAGACTTTTCTTGATTCGTTCAATTTCCGTACTTGCAAGAACGGCCTCGCCTCCCATATTTGCCTCCACGGAAGCTACAGCCCTTTTGACCTCCGATAGCATGGGCGCCTCAGGATTCAGTTCCTGGACTGCCGCCTGTAGAACATCATAGTCGTCTGCAATCGCATCCCAGGACCCTCCTGCAGCCAGTACCGTATTACGCAACAATCCTCGTTGATTGAGCAAGTCGAGGTCAATTATGGCGGCCGCCTTGACCGTCAGGGCCCCGAGTTCAGCTATTGCCTTATAAATACGCCCTTTGCCGCCCACATGCGTAAATAGCAGATCAAGGTCTCGATCTACCTGCTCCATGACGTCGAGTACAGCAGTATAGAAACGACAGTCAGAATCTCCCTCCGCTATCACAACACCCTGATGAAATAGGCCATCCAAGATATTCGAGTACTTTAGGAGTGGATTTTTCCACACCCTCGAAATTCGCTCGGGAGTCAATACATTATGACGAAACTCCTTCTGAGGCCCCCTACTAAGGCGGATGATACTCACCTCTCTGCTGGTAGATTCCAAGACCCCTTGAAGAATGTTTTGACTATGGGTAGCAACAATCAATTGCGAGTCGCCTGGCGTCTCGTCAACCAGTATGCGACCAAGGCGCCGAGCTTGCGATGGATGAAGAAAAGCTTCCGGCTCATCTATAAGTGTAATTGGATACGGCCTAATAACTGCATGAAGGAGTAGTCCTACAAAACTGCGAATGCCGTCACCTTGCTCGCGGACAGTGGGCAGGGAAGCATACTGCTCATGAATGTGATAAGGCACCTGACCATCAACAAGATACGGGTCTACCTTTCCGAGACGAAGCTCAAGTGTGGGCACAAAAGTGTTGATGCATACCTGTTCACCAAAAGCGCGAAGGGTTAGCGCTGAGACACGTTGCAGATACTTCGAGTCAAATGCAATCAACTGAACAGGCCCACTGGGTGCAGATCGCAATGGATCAAACATTTGTTCACTACTAATTAGACTGAGACGGTTCTCAGTTCCTTCATGTTTTAGAAGAAAACGCGCCAGTCCACCGAGAGCGCCGCCCCTCCTCCATTCTCCCATGATGGCCGATTTGGTCATTCCATTGCTTCCATGGTCAGTGACACCATAGACAGCCTCTTGTTGGCCTGGAATCTGAACCGACTTCCATCCGGAAACCTCTAGCCATTTAATGATATCCGCTGGATGTTCTGACTCTTTGTTGACCTCGACTCCAGTAACAACAGGGCCAATCTCGCCATAATGATCAATTGTCCCACTGGCGGCAGTTGATATGTTCCTTAGAGAAAATGATTTGCCCGAATTATTTGGTCCAACGATAACGGTGACACCATTCTCTGGAATGTCGACAGAGTCGCCATCGGAGAAATGCAACTTTGAAATCGCGACCTTTATTGGCACTTCGGCCTCCAGCTTTCTATCTAGACGAGGCCCGTATCGTTCGTCCACCGGAGCTAGTAGCGTAGGCGTCTCCGCCCCGACGGGTGAACACATTGCCGGATTCGGCCGTTAGAGATCAAGGGCGGCGCCGCTCGCGCCGCCGCACCAGCCCCGCGCCTACGCCGCCCGCAGCGTGCGGCGTAGGAAGAACAACGGCTACGCCGCACGCCCAAGAGGTCACGGGGATCGGACACCACGCCCGCCGCCGTACAGGCAGAGCCGAGCAGACCAGAGCCAGCGGGTGAAGGTGGTTCGTCCAGTGGGGCGCTCCACCTTCACCCCCATGGCCCAGGCCCAGCAGCGCGGAGTGCGGGACGACGACAGACGAGAAGATCAGGTAGGTAGGTATTTGTAAGTCCACTTAGGTGAACGTACAGGTACTTAGCACTGTGGATTTTTTTTGAGAAGCGCCAATGCTACCTGACTTAGGGGCACTGAGCTTTTTTTGGGGGAGCGGCATGGCGGCCACGTACCCGCTTAGAGCAAGAAGACCCAGCGCTGCGATACGTAGCTCCGTACCTTCTACGTAGCCAGCAGCACCAGCCAGGACCGCAAGCCACGCGGCGAGAACTCTCGCAGCTGCTTGCTGTCGACGGTCCTTCTTCGATGCCAAGATCGCTCCTAGCCATGGTTGGCCTACTTGAAGTTTAGATGGCGGGCCAGACGACTCGGTTCCCGCGGATCTGAGTCGTACCCGTTAGAGCGGACGATCATGATCGTCTACGATCATCAACGGGGAGGCCTCCGGGTAGTACCACGTCAGGGGCACTGCTATTGATCGTTGATCAACGAATGAGGCCTCCCAAGCTGACAGTGCGCTCGTTGCCCAAGATCCGTAACATGCGCGGAACGGCACGCAACGACGTGGCGGAGAAGCCAGGGCCCGAGCGCAGGTCAGCGCCAGGGGTCAGCCGGATTGGATCAGCGCGCCCTCCGGAGCTGGGTGCGCGGGTTCGAATCCTGCGGGGGCACTGCCGAGATCAGCGCTTACAGGCGCTGGCCTGGGCGTACACACGTAGGTCGGGCGGGACCCCAGTCCAACTGAGTCCCGCCGGTTGTCGCTGTTTCACAGTGTTAACAAGAGACCTGCGAAAGACCTTTCGGCCCTCAGGCGCCCCGCAGCGCCCGTTCGATGCGCTTGTTGCTGTACCTGGCCGTCCAGGCAGCTGACGTAGCGCTTGAGCAGGAGCTCAACGGAGTTGCCCACACACTGGCCACATTCCGCTAGCGAGACGTCGGCGTTGAGCCGCATGCTCAGGGCCGCGTGACACAGGACGGCCGGACGCTCAGCGAGCGGAGATTCGACCTGGGCGGGCGTGAACGCCAGCTCTCGCGCCTCTTCCCACGCACGCTCCAGGCTCTGTAGCGGTCTGCCGTTGCGGCGGTGTTTTCCGGGGGGAGCGGGCGGCCGAACTCCGGGGCGGCGTGTTGAGGGCAGGCGTACGCCCAGGTCGTGGGGGCGTCGGCGATCGGGTTTTGCAGGATTGGCAACGGGGTTGGCGGTGGCATTGGTGGGCGGCGGATGATCGGCGGTACGGCCCATCCGGACGTGGCTGCACTGGGCGCACGCGGATCGGGAGTTGGGGGGATTGATGTCTCAGGCTGGTCCTGCCCTGGCGGTCACGCATCGCCTGGTGTCGTCTTCTGCTGGTCGTGTTCACCTGGTCGAGCAGGGCTCCGGGCCGCTGGTGCTGCTGGTGCACGGGTTCCCTGAGTCGTGGTACTCGTGGCGCCACCAGTTGCCGGTGCTGGCCGCTGCCGGTTACCGGGCCGTCGCCGTCGACGTCCGTGGGTACGGCCGGTCGTCCAAGCCCGAGGACGTGGCCGCCTACCGGATGCTGGAACTGGTCGAGGACAACGTGGCCGTGGTGCGCTCCCTGGGCGAGCGGACGGCGGTGATCGTGGGTCACGACTGGGGCGCGACCATCGCCGCGAACTCCGCGCTCGTGAGGCCCGACGTCTTCCGCGCGGTGGGGCTGCTGAGCGTGCCCTACGCCCCGCGCGGCGGGCCGCGGCCCAGCGAGATGTTCGCGCGGATGGGGGGCGAGGACGAGTTCTACGTCAGCTACTTCCAGGAGCCCGGCCGGGCCGAGGCCGAGATCGAACCGGACGTCCGCGGCTGGCTCGCCGGCTTCTACGCCGCCCTGTCCGCCGACACCATGCCGCCCGCCGACGCCCCGGACCCGCACTTCGTCTCCAAGGGCGGGACGTTGCGCGACCGTTTCCCGGCCGGGCCGCTGCCGGCCTGGCTCGGCGAGGACGACCTCGATGTCTACGCCGCGGAGTTCGAACGGACCGGCATGACCGGGGCGCTGAACCGTTACCGGAACATGGACCGGGACTGGGCGGACCTCGCCGACTTCGACGGTGCCCCCGTCACTCAGCCGTCCCTGTTCATCGGCGGCGCGCTGGACGCCTCCACCACCTGGATGGCCGACGCCATCGCGGCATACCCCACCACCCTGCCGGGCCTGGTCTCCTCGCACATACTCGACGGCTGCGGCCACTGGATCCAGCAGGAGCGCCCCACGGAGGTCAATGAGATCCTGACCGGCTGGCTCTCCTCCCTGTGACGCGGGACGCGCCGGGTGCCGGACGCGAGGAGGCCGGAGGGCTGGACAGCCGGCGTCGGCCCCGGGGCGTGCGCACAGTTACGCAGGCGGCCAACCGGTGCGGTTCGGCGCGACGGCGGTCGCCCGATGCGTTTGCGCCGGTTCGGCAGTCTGTACGGAAGGAGCGGCGGCGACGGGCGAGGAGTGCGATGGTCGGGGACAGCGGGCTGTCGGCGGCGCTGGCCGGTGACGAGCGGGCGTTCGGGGAGCTGGCCGAACGGCATCGGTGGGAGCTGCGGGTGCACTGCTATCGCATGCTCGGCTCGTACGATGACGCCGACGACATCGTCCAGGAGACGTTCCTGAAGGCGTGGCGGCGGCGCGAGACCTTCGCGGGCCGGTCGACGTTCAGGGCCTGGCTGTACAAGATCGCGACGAATGCGTGCCTCGATCTCATCGACCGCGACAGGCGGCGGGCGCGGCCCTACCAGGTGCCGCCGCTGGTCGGGCCGGAGGCGCAGCCGCCGTTCGAGGTGGCCTGGCTGGAGCCCGTCCCCGATCACGTGCTGGCCCCGGACGCCGCGGAGGATCCGGCGGCCGCGGCGGTCGCGCGGGAGACGATCGAGCTCGCCTTCCTGGTGGCGATCCAGCGGCTGCCCGCCCGGCAGCGGGCCGTGCTGATCACCAGGGATGTGCTGGGCTGGCCGGCCGGTGAGACGGCCGCCCTGCTGGGGACGAGCGTGGCGTCGGTCAAGAGCGCCCTGCAGCGGGCGCGGGCGACGCTCAAGGACCATCTGCCGCCGCGCCGGGACGACTGGTCCAGGGCGAGGGAGCCGGACGCGCGGGAGCAGGCGCTGCTGCGACGCTACGTCCAGGCGCACCAGCAGGCCGACCTCGACGCTCTGGCCGGGCTGCTGGCCGAGGACGTGCAGGTGACGATGCCGCCGTATCCGGCCTGGCTGGTCGGGCGGGACCCGTTGCTCACCCTCACCGCACAGGTCTTCGACCAGGCGTCGGAGTGGTACCACGGGGGCTGGCGCGGTGTGGTCACCGGCGCCAACCTCCAGCCCGCCGTGGCGCATTACGTCCAGCACCCCACGGCGGAGGAGACCAGGGGCCTGGCCGGGGCGTACCGCGCGCAGGTGCTGGACGTGCTCCGTGTCGACGACGGCCGGATCACCACGATCACGTCGTTCGCACCACGCCACTTCGCCGCGTTCGGCCTGCCGCTGGTCCTCTCATGACCGTGGGGCTCCGGCGGCGTGTGGTCGTCCTGGCCGTCGGCGAGGACCGGGCCTACTAGGGCCTGTTCTTAGTTCAGATCATGGAAGGGCTGGCAGGCTGCGGAGCCAGATGATGCATCCGCGCAGGTGGAGTCCGGCCAGGTAGCTGTCGGGTGTCTTGTCGTAGCGGGTGGCCAGCCCTCTCCATTGCTTGAG
>NZ_BAAAZG010000023.1:0-58836 GCF_039536785.1 Actinomadura miaoliensis | reverse complement strand
TGCTCCCGCTCCGGCGCGGGCAGAGTCACTCGACTGTGACTGATCTGGACCACGAACAGGCCCTAGTGGTGGCGATCGCCTCGCGGTAGCAGGGGCTTTGCCAGGTCCCGGCGGGAGGGGCGCGGTACGCGCACGATGTTTCAACGCCCAAGAGGGGGCAAAACACCCAGCGGCCCCCTCCCAGTGCGGCGAGGGCCCCTCCCATCTGACGAGTCGCTCCTGGAGACGCGGATGAACGAACGGTCCCGAGCCATGCCTGAAAACGACATCATCAGCCTGCGGCTGCGGCAGCACGCCGAGATCGGTCGCCTCTTCGCAGAGCTGGAGGCGTCCACAGGCAGGCAGCGGACCGCCGCCTTCCACCGACTGCGGCGGCTGTTGACGGCGCTCGAAACCGTCGAGGAAGACCTCCTCCACCCGGTCGCCGGCCATGACGGCGAGCAGGTTGAAGCGTCGCTTCCAGTAGGTATTCAAGCCACGCCGATCCTGCCGGGAGTCAGTGGACTGGAGTTCGACGACAGTCGTCACGGTCAGCGGCCCGTCCATCTGGGCGCCGGAATCTTTGATCTCTCGGCGCAGAAGAAGGAGGGCAAGTGCAGTGAGGTCGCCCCTGCCGCCAGCGACTCGCCCGGCGAACTGATGCACCAGTGAGGAGTACTGGCCGCACGGGCCACCGACCTGCGCAGCGACGATGACACCAACGCCTGCAGGGTGGTCTGCGACAGGCTGAGCAGCCGCCCGCCGAGTGCGGTCGCACACGTGTCGCCCCAGGCCATGATACGAACCTCACCCGTCCACAAACGTCAGTGACGAGAGCGTCTCACTGGTCACCCGCGCCGCCCCGCACACGACCCGCCAGACGAAAATGCGCAGCGACGGTGGCGCCAACGCCTGCATGGTGGTCTGCGACGAGCTGAGCGGCCTGCCGGACGCGGTCGCACACATGCGGCCCCAGACCTTGGTACGGACCTCACCCGTCCACAAACGTCGGTGACGAGAGCGTCTTGCCGGTCACCCGCGCCACCCCGCACACGACCCCTCAGACGAAGATGCAGACTTGCCGGTCCGGGGCAGTAGCGGGCTTAACTTCGGTCAGTGGTGGTGGCGCTTCGAGCGCCAGGATGGGGTTGCAGTGCAGAAGGGCGCGACCCGTTGCGCGGCACGCGTCTCGGCGGCCATCCGCGCTAGGCAGTGTCGTCAAAGTGGCTGCGTAACGGTTCTGTGTGACGATCATGTGATGTGTGGTGCGTCGTCATGAGTTGTCCGATGCCGAGTGGGCCATGCTGGAGCCGTTGCTGCCCAGGCAGCGGATGGGGCGTCCGCGGGCTGATGACCGGCGGGTTGTGAACGGGTCGTGTTCAAGTTCCGTTCCGGGGTGGCCTGGCGGGATGTGCCCGACCGCTATGGCTCGTGGCGGTCGCTGCACACTCGCTTTCGCCGGTGGGCGGCCGACGGGACGTTCACGCGGATGTTGCAGGCCGCCCAGGCCCGCGCCGACGCCGCTGGGGACATCGGCTGGCTGGTGTCGGTGGACTCCACAATCGTGCGCGCCCACCAGCACGCCGCCGACGTCCGAAAAGGGGGCGGCGGGCGCTCGGCCGCTCGCGGGGCGGGCTGACCAGCAGATCCACCTGGCCTGCGACGGCAGGGGGCGTCCGCTGGGATTGGTGGTGACCGGCGGCAACGCGGGTGACTGCACCCAGTTCACCGCTGTGATGGCCGCGATCCGGGTCACGCGGCTGGGGCCGGGCCGCCCCCGCGTGCGGCCCGATCACCTCATCGCGGAAAAGGGATACAGCACCCGGGTCATCCGCGCCGGGCTGCGCGAGCGCGATCGGCGCCACCATCCCCGAACGCGCCGATCAGGTCCGCAACCGGCTGCGCAAAGGACGGCGCGCAGGCCGCCCGCCCGTCTTCGACAAGGGCGTCTACCGGCTGCATGACGTCGTCGAACGCTGCTTCAAACGGCTCAAGCAGTGGCGCGGCATCGCCACCCGCTATTGCAAGACCGCCCGCTCCTACCAGGGCGCCGTCACCCTGGCCGCCCCGCTCATGTGGGTATGACACTTTGACGACACGGCCTAGTTCGTGGGGTGAGACCTGCGTCGCGTGCAGCACTTTGACCGCCGCCCTGGTTCCATCGGGACTTTAGGTGTCGTACTCGACGCCCTGTACACCGGCTTCGGCCGGCCCGGCAGCCAGGACTCACCGATCCGTTGTCCCCTGGCTCCAGCGGGTCCGACGTCGCGTCGCCTCTTCCGACGGCGGGGAACCCGAGCGGTATTGACCTTTCAGCGCCTACGGCGACCGGGGCCCGGGGGGGAGGTCGGTGCGGTACGCCGCAGCGGGGTGGGGTGCCTGTTGTAGTTCGCTGGTGGCGCTCGCCAGAGGGGTGTTCGGGTACACGTCGAGCAGGGTGGGCTGACATCTCGAGTGCGGTCGGTGGTCGTGTTCGGGGCGGCGGTGTTGTGCCCGTTGCGTGGCATGGTGCCGGGCGTGGGGCGGTGAGTGGGTCGTTTTGATGGTCGGCTTGGGGCGCGGCGGGTGCGGCGCGTTCCGGGGGCGTGGGACGGTTCGGGACGAGACTGCGTGGGTGTCTGTCCTGGTCGGTGCAGGTGTGCGCGGAGACTGAGCGGGTAATTCGGGACAAAGCCGCTCAGGGAGCTCGGCCCGGGTGTTGCGAGGGGGCGTCGCTCGGACCGGGGCACGGGGCAAGCCGGCACCGTCCGCCACGACACGGTGCCGCGAAGGGGGGAACGACGTGGAGCGGCTGGGGGACGGTACGCGCGGCCGATCCGCGGATGCGCGGGGAGTGCTCATCGGGGCGCCGGCCGTGTCGGACGGTGCCGGGATGTGGCGCGTGGCGCGGGACTGTGCCGAGTTGGACCTGAACTCCTCGTACTCGTACGCGCTGTGGTGCCGTGACTTCGCGGACACATCGGCCGTCGCCAGAATGGGGGAGACGGTGGTCGGCTTCGTCATCGGATACGTGCGGCCGCGTGCGGCCGGCACCCTGATGATCTGGCAGATCGCCGTGGACGCGGCGCACCGCGGCCTGGGCGTCGCGAGCGCGCTGCTGGACGACGTCGTCCGCCGTGCCGCGGACGCCGGGGTGACGCACCTGGAGACCACCATCGCCGCGGACAACCAGGCCTCGATCGCGCTGTTCACCGCGCTCGCGGCCCGCCGGAACGCGGCCGTGGACCGGTCGCCGCTGTTCCGTCCCGAACACTTCGCCGACGCCCACGACGACGAGGACCTGTTCCGCATCGGCCCGCTGACGCCGGCCGGAGCCGCGGTTCCGGACTGAGCCCGCGGGCGGAGCGCCGTGCCGCGCTCCCATCACCCCGGACGAGGACATCGTGGATATCTTCGAGACACTCGAATCGAACGTGCGCAGCTACTGCAGGAGCTGGCCGGCGACCTTCGACCGGGCCTCCGGAAGCCGCCTCTACGACGAGGACGGCCGGGCGTACCTGGACTTCTTCGCCGGCGCCGGCGCCCTCAACTACGGGCACAACAATCCGGTGCTCAAGCGGGCGCTCATCGCCTACCTCGAACGCGACGGTGTCACCCAGGGCCTGGACATGAAGACCGCGGCGAAGCGGGACTTCCTGTGGACGCTGCGCGACCTGGTGCTGGAGCCCCGAGGGCTGCGCTACAAGGTCATGTTCCCTGGTCCGGGCGGCGCCAACGCCGTGGAGGCGGCGTTGAAGCTGGCCCGTACGGTCACCGGCCGCTCCCTGGTCGTCGGTTTCACCAACGCGTTCCACGGCATGACGCTCGGCGCGCTGTCGGTGACGGGCAACGCCGCCAAGCGCGGCGCCGCGGGGGTTCCGCTCCAGCACACGACGCTGATGCCCTACGACGGCTACGTCGACGGGCGGATCACGGACTTCGCCCTCCTCGAACGGCTGCTCACCGACAGCGGCAGCGGGCTCGACCTGCCCGCCGCCGTCATCGTCGAGACGGTGCAGGGCGAGGGCGGCCTCACGCCCGCGCGGATCGAGTGGCTGCGCGGGCTCGCCCGGCTCTGCGAGCGCCACGCGATCCTGCTGATCGTCGATGACGTGCAGATGGGCTGCGGCCGCACCGGCCCGTTCTTCAGTTTCGAACCGGCCGCCGTCCAGCCGGACATCGTCTGCCTGTCCAAGTCCATCGGCGGTTACGGCCTGCCCCTGGCGCTCACGCTGGTGAAACCGGAGCTCGACGTCTGGGAGCCGGGCCGGCACAACGGGACCTTCCGCGGGATCAACCCGGCGTTCGTCGCGTCGGCCGAGGCGCTGCGCACCTACTGGCGGGACGACGAGCTGGAGAAGAGCACCCTGGGCAAGGGCGAGCACGTCGCCAGAGTGCTCACCGAGGTCGCACAGGCGCACCCCGAGATCCCCATGAAGGTCAAGGGCAGGGGCCTGGCGCGCGGCCTGGCGCTGCCGGACGGAGAGTTCGCGAGGCGGGTGTGCCGGGGCGCGTTCGAACGCGGACTGCTCGTGGAGACGTCCGGCCCGGACGGCGAGGTCGTCAAGCTCATGCCGCCGTTGACCGTGACCCGTGACGAGCTGGACCAGGGCCTGGCCCTGCTCACCGAATCCGTGGAGGGAGCACTCGAATGATCGTCCGATCGGTGCACGACGTCACCGGCACGGACCGGGACGTACGGACCCGGAACTGGCGCAGCAGGAGAGTCGTGCTCGCCCAGGAGAACGTCGGGTTCTCCCTGCACGAGACCACGCTGGAGGCGGGCACGGTCAACGACTTCTGGTACGCCAACCACGTCGAGGCGGTCTTCGTCGTGGAGGGCGACGGCGAGTTGCTGGACAAGGAGACCGGTGAGGTGCACCACCTGTCCCCGGGCTCCCTGTACCTGCTGGACGGCCACGAGCGGCACCGGTTGCTGCCGCGCACGCGGATGCGCGCGATCTGCGTGTTCACTCCCCCGCTCACGGGTTCGGAGGTCCATGACGAGGACGGCGTGTATCCGCTCCTGACGCGGGCGGCCGATCGGTGAGGAGGCGACATGACGGCGAACGACACCAGGACCGAGGACCGCTATCCGACCCGGCTCGCCCGGGCCGCCGAGCCGATCGTGCGCGGCGAGCCGGCGGTCTGGCCGAGCGCCGGCGGCGGACCGCCGGACGCCGCACTGGCCGCGCACGAGGCCCGCGGGTACTCGGTCGTCGAGGACCTGCTCGGCCCGTCCGAGGTGGAGGAGTTCCTGCGGGAGGTGCGGCGGCTCACCGAGGACCGGGCGCTGAGGGCCGACGAGCGGGTCGTCGTGGAGAAGGAGTCCGCGGAGGTCAGGTCGATCTTCGCGGTGCACGAGCTCAGCCCCGCGATCGGCGATCTGATCCGCGATCCCCGGGTCGCCGGCCGCGCGCGGCTGCTGCTGGGCTCGGAGGTCTACGTCCACCAGAGCCGGGTCAACTACATGCCCGGTTTCACCGGCACGGGCTTCTACTGGCACTCGGACTTCGAGACCTGGCACGCCGAGGACGGCATGCCGCTCCCCCGCGCGGTGAGCATGTCGCTGGCCCTGACGGACAACCTCCCGTTCAACGGCGGGCTGCTGCTGATTCCGGGCTCGCACCGCACGTTCGTGCCCTGCCTCGGTGCGACGCCCGCCGACCACTACAGGGAGTCGCTGCGGGACCAGCGGGTCGGCGTGCCGAGCAGGAAGGACATCACGCGGCTGGCCGAGGCCCACGGCATCGAGCAGTTCACCGGCACGGCCGGTTCGGCGCTGTGGTTCGACGCCAACACCATGCACGGCTCGGGCAACAACATCACGCCGTTCCCGAGATCGAACATCTTCGTGGTGTTCAACAGTGTGGAGAACGCCCTGGTGGAGCCGTTCGCCGCGCCCGCTCCGCGGCCCTCTTTCATCGCGTCGCGCGACTTCACCCCGGTCCCGCACTGACACGAACTCACTTGACGTGGCCTCAGGCCACTCTCCGGGGGAACGCCCTGCGGTAGGCGCTCGGTGACACGCCGACGTGTCTGAGGAAGTGGTGGCGGAGGTTGTTGGCCATGCCCAGGCCGGTCAGTTCCCCGATCTTCTCGATGGGGAGGTCTGTGGCTTCCAGCAGGTTCTGTGCTCGGGCGAGGCGCTGGTTGAGGAGCCACTGAAGGGGTGTCGTGCCGGTGGCGGCCTGGAGGCGCCGGTAGAACGTCCGGGGGCTCATCGCGGCGCGTTCGGCCAGGTCTTCGACCGTGAGGGGGCGGTCCAGGTTGGCTCGGGCCCAGTCCAATACGGGGCCCAGCCCCTCGTCGTCGGTGCCGGGGACGGACAGGTCGATGAACTGCGCCTGGCCGCCGGCGCGGTGGGCGGGCACCACCATCCGGCGGGCCAGCTGGTTGGCGACGTGCGCGCCGTGGTCGCGGCGCACCAGGTGCAGGCACAGGTCGAGGCCGGCGGTCAGGCCGGCGCTGGTGAGCACGTCACCGTCGTCCACGTACAGCACCGAGTCGTCGACGTGGACCTTCGGGTAGCGCTCGGCGAGCTGGGCGGTGTGCATCCAGTGGGCCGTGGCGCGGCGCCCGTCCAGGATCCCGGCCTCGGCGAGCGCGAACGCGCCCGTGCACAGCGAGACCATGCGGGCGCCCGCGTCGTAGGCGCTGCGCAGCGCGCTGATCAGGTCCGGCGGCAGCGGCCTGTCCTCCTCGACGCAGGGGTCGGGGACCGACGGGACGATGACGGTGTCCGCGTCGGCGAGGTCGTCGAGCCCGTAGGGAGTGCGCACCGCGAGGCCGATGGCCGCGGTGTTCCGCGCCGCCGCTCCCTCACCGCACAGCCGCAGGTCGTACCAGGGGTCGGCGAGGTCGGCCTGCGCCGCGCCGAAGACGGTGCAGGGGATGCTCAGCTCGTAGAGGCCCCAGGACGGGACCTCGATCTCCTCGGTCACGACCACGGCGACGGATCTCGCGCTCATATCGGGGGAGTATGGCAGGAATTTGGTGGTGACCGTCACCAGTGTCACTGTTGCCCTCCGCCGCGCGCTGCGAGCGTTGCCCCTGTACGCGAATCGACCGCCATCGCGCGGACGTACAGGAGGAGTGCCATGACTTCCGATTTTCCGGCCGTGACCGTGCTCGGGCTCGGCTCGATGGGCTCGGCGCTGGCCGCCGCGCTGCTGGACCGGGGCCACCCGACCACCGTGTGGAACCGCTCGGCGGCCAAGGCCGAACCGCTGGTCGCCAAGGGCGCGCGCCTGGCCGCGACGGTCGAGGAGGCGATCGCGGCCAGCCCGCTCACCATCGCCTGCGTCCTGGACTACGCGGCGCTGCGCGGCGTCCTGGAACCGGCCGCCGGCGCCCTCGCGGGACGGACCCTGGTCAACCTCACCTCGGGCGCGCCGGAGCAGGCGCACGAGGCCGTCGCGTGGTTCCGCGCCCAGGGCGCCGGCTACCTCGACGGCGCGATCATGACCACCCCGCCCGGCGTCGGCAGCCCCGAGGTGATGATCCTCTACAGCGGCGCGCCGGCCGTCTTCGAGACCTGCCGTCCGACCTTGGCGGCGCTGGGCGACCCCCTGTACCTGGGCGAGGACCCGGGCCTGGCATCCCTCTACGACGCCGCGCTGCTCGGCCTGATGTGGTCCACCATGACCGGCTGGCTGCACGGCACCGCCCTGGTCGGCGCGGAGGGGACCGCGGCCACCGCGTTCACCCCGATCGCGATCCGCTGGCTGGGCACCGTGAACCGGTTCCTGACCACGTACGCGCCGCAGGTGGACGCCGGCCGCTACCCGGGCGACGACGCCACCGTCGACGTGCAGATCGCGGCCATCGACCATCTCATCCACGCGGCGGCGGCCCGCGGCGTCGACAACGCGCTGCCCGAACTGCTGAAGGACTTCATGGAACGGGCCAGGGCCGCGGGACACGGCTCCGACAGCTACGCCAGCGTCATCGAGGTCCTGAAGAGCCCGGCGGACGGCAGGTGAGCACGATGCCGACCACCCCCGACGTGCGCGCCTGGCACCCGTGGGGCCACTCCGACGCGGCGGGGTTCGCCGCGATGGGGATCAAGTTCGACACCTTGTTGTGGTGCACGGGACGCATCCCCTCCCCGGACTCCCCCGCCGGACGACCTGGCAGTGGGACGGAACCGTCGATCAGTCTCGGGGGTGACGCAGGACCGCTACGGCGCGCGGGGCCAAATCGACGGTGTGGACGGGTCGGGAGGGGTCTCCTAGGAGGTCGGTGGCGGGTTCCGGGAGAGGGACGGATGCGGGCTCGGTGCCGTGGTTGAGGAGGAAGAGGTAACGGTGCTCCGAGCCGCGACGTACGACGGCTTGGACGCCCGAAGGCAGGCCGGGAAGGACGGGGTTGACGTCGGCGTCCGCACGGGCGCGGTCCAGGAGCCGGCGCATGGCCGTCGGGGCGGGACGGGTGGCCAGGTACCAGGCGATGCCGTCGCCGTATGCGTGGCGGGTGACGGCCGGGCGGCCGCTGAGCGGGCCCTCGGTGAAGGTGGCGATGGGCTGCGCGCCCTCCAGGTCGATCCATTCGGACCAGATGGCGGCTTCGTGGCGTTCGCCGCCCAGGTCGATGCGCGTCGGCTCGTCGAGGGGCCAGAACTCTTCGACGCGCAGGCCGAGCACGTCGCGCAGGGGTGCCGGATAGGCGCCCGGGTGGACGCGTTCGGACTCGTCGACGATGCCGGAGAAGAACGACACGAGCAGGTGCCCGCCTTCCTCGACGTAGCGGGTGAGGCGGGCGCCGACGTCGCCGGGCATCAGGTACAGGTTCGGGACGACCACCAGCCGGTACGCCGACAGGTCGGCGGTCGGCGGGACGACGTCGCAGGTCACGTGGGAGTCGAAGAGGGGCGCGTAGTGGGCGCGGTGGGCGTCCAGGAGGTCGATGGGGGCGGGGTGGGCGTCGCCCTCGACGGCGCGCCAGCTGTCCCAGTCGTGCAGGATCGCCACGTCGGCGCGCACGCGGGTGCCCGCGAGCTCGGGGACGGCCGCCAGTTCGGCGCCCAGGGCGCGGATCTCCCGGTGCGTCCGGGTGTCGGGGCCGCCGTGAGGGACCATCGCGGAGTGGAACTTCTCGGCGCCCCCGGCGGCCTGACGCCACTGGAAGAACATCACGGCGTCGGCGCCCTGCGCGACGGCCTGCCAGCACCACAGGCGCATGGTGCCGGGCGGTTTCGGCGCGTTGCGCGGACGCCAGTTGACCGCGCTCGGCGCGTTCTCCATCAGCATCCACGGCCGGCCCGAGCGCGCGGAGCGGACCAGGTCGTAGGCGAACGCGGCGTCGACGTGCGCGCGGGGGTCGTAGGGGTCGGGGTAGCTGTCGAGGCTGGCCACGTCCTGTTCGGCGGCCCATCGGAAGGAGTCGATCGGCTTGTGCACCAGGCCGGTGAAGTTGGTGGTGACCGGCACCTCCGGCGAGTGCCGCCGGACGGCGTCGCGTTCGAGCAGGTAGCAGGCCAGGATCGCGTCGTCGCTGAACCGCTCGAAGTCCAGCCGGTGCGCCGGGTTGACGAACGTGGGCGTGGTGCGGGGCGGGTTGATCTCCTCCCAGTCGTCGTAGCGCTGCGACCAGAACGCCGTGGACCAGGCCCGGTTGAGCGCGTCGATGTCGCCGTAGCGCTCGCGCAGCCAGCGCCGGAAGTCGGCCGCCGACACCTCGCAGTAGCACTGGCGGACGTGGCAGCCGTACTCGTTGCCGATGTGCCAGAGCCGCAGCGCGGGGTGGGCGGCGTAACGGCCCGCCACCTGCTCGGCGAGGCGGCGGGCGTGCTCGCGGTAGACGGGGCTGGACGGGCAGTAGTGCTGGCGCGCCCCCGGCCACAGCTTCGTCCCGTCGGCGCGGACGGGGAGGATCTCGGGATGCAGCCGCGAGAGCCAGGGCGGCGGGGACGCGGTCATCGTGGCCAGGCAGGCGCCGATGCCGTGGTCGGCCAGGTTGTCCATGACCTGGTCGAACCAGCCGAAGTCGTACTCGCCGGGCCGCGGCTCGACGCTCGCCCAGGAGAAGATGCCCACCGAGACGAGCGAGACCCCGGCCTCGACCATCAGCTTCATGTCCTCGGCCCAGACGGAGGGCGGCCACTGCTCTGGGTTGTAGTCGCCGCCGAACATGATCGTCATGCGATGTCCTCCATGGAGAGCCAGAGGCCGAGCCGGGACGCGGACGGCCGGTCGCCCGACCGGACCCGGTCGAGTTCCGCCGGGGACAGCGCGCGCCGGTAGACGCGCACGTCGTCGAGGGTGCCACGGAACCGGTCGACGCCGTCGAGACGCTGCCCGACGTGGATGCCGTCCACGCCGAACTCCTTGCCCTCGGTGACCGAGCCCGGCGGGACCGCGGCCGAGGCGACCTCGGCGCCGTCGATCCACAGGCCGAGCCGTCCGCCGGCCCGGCGCAGGGCCGCGTGGTGCCACTGGCCGTCGTTGTAGGCGCTCGCCGACTGAACGGTGATGTTGAACCGGTCGACCATGACCAGCGCGCGGATGCGGCCGGCGCCGGGTTCGGCGCGCAGCCACAGTTGCGGGGTGGTGCCGCTGCCCGTCCGGTAGGCCCACAGGAGGGCGTGCGACCCGGTGGTGTCGGTGTAGCGGAACCAGGTCGTCATGGTGAAGTCGCCGCCGCCGACGTCGATCGACCGGTCGAACGGCACCTCCACGCGGTCGTCCACGCCGTCCAGGGCCAGGCCCTCGCCGAAGCGGCCGGGTGCCGTGGCCGCTCCGCCCCTGACGTAGGCGTCGTTGCGGTGGGGCGAGGAGTCCGGGGTCTTCGGTCCCGGCGCGGGCGGCCCGGGGATACCGGGCGGGGTGCCGTTGGGGGTGGCCAGGTAGGCCTCGTTGAAGCGGGCCCAGCGGATGGTCTCGTAGGGCGTGGACGTGCCCGCCTCGTAGTAGAGGCCGACCTCGTCCTCGCCGAGTTTCACCATGTCGGAGTAGGCCGACGGGCCCCACCAGAAGACCTTGCCCTTGGTCCAGGGTTGCCAGGTGCGGCCCTCGTCGTAGGAGGAACGCACCGCCATGACCTCCCGCGCCACGGGGTGCGCGGGGGACGACACCAGGATGCGGTTCGTCGCGTCCCCCTCGTCGCGGGCGTGCAGGCGCAGCGTGGACGCCTGCACGTCCGGCATGGGCAGGTCCAGGGTCCGGAAGGGGCGGTCGAACGTCTCGCCGCCGTCGCTGCTCACCGCGTAGGCGCGGTGCCCGGGGTCGGTGCCGCGTTCGCGGGCGAGCGCGTAGACCTTCCCGTCGGTCCGTTCGACGACGGTGACCTCCTGGGCGATGATCGTGCCGTCGTCGAAGGCGCTCTGGGCGCCGATGTGCCAGGTCAGGCCGCCGTCGTCGCTGTAGAGCAGGTGGGTGCCGTAGACGTGCGGGCCGCCGGCGCGGTCGTAACTCTCGTGGTTGGCGCCGACGACGAGCCGTCCGGCGTGCGGGCCGCGGGTGAGCTGGATGCCGTGCATCGGGCCCGTCGCGTACCAGAAGTTCCACTCGGGCCGCTTGCCCTCGGTCATCTCGCGGGGCGCCGACCAGGTGGCGCCGTTGTCGTCGCTGACCTGCACGTACGGGTCGCGGTCGCAGCCGTTGGGGCAGGGCTCGGGTCCGTTGCGGGTGCTCACCAGGACGACGCGTCCGGCGCGCCGCCGGTCGACGATCGGCACCGGGTTGCCGTGGGTGGAGCCGTTGCCCTCGGAGATCACCTGGAGCGGGCCCCAGGTGCGTCCGCCGTCGGACGAGCGGCGCAGCACCAGGTCGATGTCCTCGTCGTCACCGCAGTCCCTGACCCGTCCCTCGGCGAAGGCGAGGACGGTGCCGTCCGCGGCGCGGACGACCGCCGGGATGCGGAAGCAGGCGTAACCGAAGTCCCCCTGCCTGAAGAGGACCTGCTCGTCGATGAACGGGCGGGCCGCCGAGGCGGCGGCGGGCGGCGCCGGGGCGGCGGCGAGCGAGCCCAGGAGCGACAAGGCGAGCATCGCCCTCGTGGTCGCGGACGTCATGTGGTGCCCTCCGGGGGTGGTCGAGGAGCGGCCGGGACATCCAATGTTGGACGTCCTACGTCCCGTCGACAAGAGCCAGATCGTGATCGGATCAGGCCGCCGGGCCCTTGACCGGGGCGAGAACCCGACTCTAGCCTCACAGTCCCAAGACGTAGGACGTCCGATGTCCCTTGTCCCAAAGGTGAGACTCCGCATCCGCCTGCCCACCCCCCACCAGGAGGCATCGTGAGCTCGTCGGTTCCCCGGCCCGCCATCGGCCGCCGGGACTTTCTGCGCTACACCGGAACGCTCGGCGCCGCCGCGGCCGTCACCGCCACGCTGTCGGCGTGCAGCGGCCCGGCCTCGACCGGGTCGAGCGGCGCCGGCAAGGACAAGGACCTGATCACCGCCGTGATCGGCTACGGCAACGACCAGACCTGGGACCCGACCATGACGGCGTCGGCGTTCGCGATGGCGGGCAACAACCACATCTACGAGGGCCTGGTCGACACCGACCCGATCACCCGCGCGCCCTACCCGGCGCTGGCCACCGCGCTGCCCGCCGACCCCTCCGCGACCACCTGGCGGTTCGAGCTGCGGCCCGGCGCCAAGTGGCACGACGGCAGGCCCGTCACCGTCGACGACGTGCTGTTCACCTTCGAGGCCATCCTGGACGAGAAGGCCAAGCGGCTGACGTACTCCTTCTTCGCCACCTGGCTCAAGGAGGTGCGCAGGGCGGGCGCCAACGCCGTCGAGCTGGTGCTGAAGTTCCCGTTCCCGGACGCGCTGCCCCGGCTGACCATCGCCAAGATCATGCCGAAGCACGTGTTCGGGGTGCCGGGCGGCTGGGACGCGGCGGCCAAGGGCAAGGCGGTCGGTTCGGGCCCGTACCGGATGACCGCGCACAACCCCAAGTCCAACACCTCCTTCGAGGCGTTCGCCGACTACAACGGGCCGCGCAGGCCGCTGGTCAAGCGGATGAACTGGCTGTCGATCGTGGAGGCGTCGGCCCGGGTCGCCAAGGTCTCCGGCGGCGCCGCCGAGGCGCAGATCGCCGACAACGTACCGTTCGCCAACATCGAGCAGCTCCGCGGGGCCGGGCTGACGGTCGAGGGCGGCAAGGGCATGAACCACATGTTCCTGATGTTCAACACCCGGCAGAAGCCGTTCGACGACGTCCGGGTCCGCCAGGCGCTGCTGTACGCCATCGACACCAAGACGATGATCAACGTGGGGTTGAAGGGCCACGGCACGCCGGCGACCAGCTTCCTCAACGAGCAGAACCCGTCGTACGCCAGGGCCAGGACCGTCTACTCGCACGACCCGGCCAAGGCCAGGGCGCTGCTCGCCGAGGCCGGGGTGACGAACCTGACCATCAACCTGATGGCGGTCAACCTGAGCTGGATCGTCGAGTGCCTGCCCACGATCACCAACTCGTGGTCGGCGATCGGCGTCAAGACCACGCTGGAGCCGCAGGACACCAGCGCGCTGTTCACCAAGATGGACCAGTCGCAGTCCTACCAGGTGGTGGCCGCCGCCTCGAACCCCAACCAGTTCGGCCTCGACGCCGACCTGATCCTGCGCTACAACTACACCTCCGGCGGCACCTGGATGAAGTACACCAAGTGGGACGGCACCGCCGAGGCCAAGGACCTGTTCGCCAAGATGGACGAGGCCACCCGCGAGCCCGACCCGGCCAGGAAGCGCGAGCTCGTCCGCGCCTACATCGACATCATCGCCGAGCAGGCCGTCCTCTACCCGGTGGTGCACACCGAGCTGATGACCGCGTGGGACCCCAAGAAGCTCACCGGGGTGCGGGCCCAGGCATACCCGGGCGTCAACCTCCTCCAGGCGCGCCGCCTCTGACGGCCCCGTCCACGATCCCTGCTGTCTCCGAGGTCCAAGGGGGTGCGCGGTGGCGATCCTCGTCCGAATGCTCGTGCAGCGCACGCTGATCCTGATACCGCTGCTGCTGGGCGTCAGCCTGCTGGTGTTCATCGTGATGCGGTTCTCCGACAGCAAGCCGGAGTACGCCTACTTCCAGGGGGCCAACCCCACGCAGGAGCAGATCCGCGCGTTCCAGGAGGAGAACGGCCTCCTCGATCCGCTGCCACTGCGTTACGTGCGGTTCGTGGGCGACCTCGTCCAGGGCGACATGGGCACCAGCGTGCTCACCAAGGCGCCGGTGCGCGACTCGGTGCTGACCGCGCTGCCGCTGACGCTCCAGCTCACCCTGTACGGCGTGCTCATCGCGGTGGTGCTGTCGCTGGTGCTCGGCGTCACCGCGGCGCTGTTCCGGGACCGCTGGCCCGACCAGGCGATCCGCCTGGTGTCGCTGTTCGGGGTGGCCGCGCCCGCGTTCTGGCTGGCGCTGCTGATGATCCAGTACCTGGCGGTCGACCTCGGCTGGTTCCCGACCGGCGGCTACATCAATCCGGTGGACGGCCTCGGCGGCTGGCTGCGTTCGCTGACCCTCCCGGCGTTCGCGCTGTCGCTGCCCGTGGCCGCCTACCTGACCCGCGTCATCCGCACCTCGATGGTCGAGGAACTCGACCGGGACTACGTGCGCACCGCCATCGGCAGCGGCCTGCCGCCGATCGTCGTGGTCGGCCGCAACGTGCTGCGCAACGCGCTGATCACCCCGCTGACCGTGCTGGGCCTGCGGGTCGGCTACCTGCTCGGCGGCGCGGTCGTCATCGAGACGATCTTCGCGCTGCCCGGCATGGGGCAACTCATGATCAACGGGGTGCGCAACGGCGACCCCGCCGTGGTGCAGGGCGTGGTGCTGACCATCGCGACCGGCTTCGTCGTGCTGAACCTCGTCATCGACATCCTCTACCTGCTGGTCAACCCCCGTCTCAGGAGCGCCTCATGATGCGCCGCGGCCTCGCCGAGCGGCTTTCCAGGGGGGACGTCGCGTTCCGGCGGCTGAACACGGCCTCCTGGATCGCCCTCGGCATCGTCGTGGCGATCGCCGTGGCCGCCGTCCTCGCCCCGCTGCTGACCCCGCACTCCCCCTACACCCAGGAGGCCGGGGGCGGCGGCCCCAGCGCCGCGCACTGGATGGGCCTGGACAGCGCCAACCGCGACATCCTCACCCGGCTGCTGTACGGGGCCCGCTGGTCGCTGATCATCGGGCTGGGCGCGACGGCGCTGGCGCTGCTGGCCGGCGCCGCGGTCGGCGCCGTCGCCGCGACGTCCCGCAGATGGGCGGACGAGACGGCCATGCGGACGCTCGACGTCATCATGGCCTTCCCCGGCATCGCCCTCGCCGCCGTCCTGGTGGCCGTGTTCGGCGGCAGCGTCCCGGTGCTGGTGGCGACGATCGCGTTCCTGAACATGCCGTCGGTGGCGCGGGTGGTGCGCGCGAACGTGCTCGCCCAGTACGGCGAGGACTATGTCGCCGCCGAACGCGTCATCGGCGCCCGCGCCCCGCACATCCTGATCAAGCACGTGGCGGTGAACTGCGCCGCGCCGATCCTGGTGTTCTGCACGGTGATGGTCGCCGACGCGATCGTGTTCGAGGCGTCGCTGTCGTTCATCGGCGCGGGCGTGCGGCCCCCGGACCCGTCCTGGGGCAACGTCATCGCCGACGGCCGGAACATGGTCCTGGTGGGCGGCTGGTGGGCCACCCTGTTCCCCGGCCTGCTCATCCTGGTCACGGTGCTGGCGCTGAACGTCCTCGCCGAGGGCATCTCCGACGCCTGGGCCGCCCCCGCCGAACGCCGAGACGCCCCCGCCGCGAAGCCGGAGGCGGCCCGCCGTCCCGCACCCGTCCCCGGCCCGGGCCAGGACGTGCCGCTGGCCGGTCTGGAGGAGGCCGCGCGCCGTCTCGCCGAACGCGCCCGTCCGCTGCCGGAGGGCGACCCGGTCCTGAGCGTGCGGAACCTGACCGTCTCGATCCAGGGCCGCCACGACGGCGTGAGCATCGTCGACGGGGTCTCCTTCGACGTCCGTCCCGGCGAGGTGCTCGGCCTGGTCGGCGAGTCCGGCAGCGGCAAGTCGCTCACCGCGCTCACGATCATGGGCCTGCAGCCGCGCCGGGCGCGCGTCGAGGGCGAGATCGTCTTCGCCGGACGCGACCTGCTCGCCCTGCCCTGGTCGTCGCGGCGCAGGCTGCTCGGCCACGACATGGCGATGATCTACCAGGACGCGCTGTCCTCGCTGAACCCGGCGATGACCGTGAAGTCGCAGCTCAAGCAGCTCGTCCGGCGCGGCGGCCGGCGCACCCCGGCGGAGCTGCTGGAGCTGGTGGGCCTCGACCCGGCGCGGACCCTGCGCTCCTACCCGCACGAGCTGTCGGGCGGGCAGCGGCAGCGGGTGCTGATCGCGATGGCGCTGTCCCGCGACCCCAAGCTGATCATCGCGGACGAGCCGACCACCGCGCTCGACGTGACCGTCCAGGCCCAGGTCATCGAGCTGCTGCTGAGGCTGCGCGCGGAACTGGGCTTCGCCCTCGTCCTGGTCTCGCACGACCTGGCGCTGGTGGCGGACGTGACCGACCGGGTCATGGTGATGTACGGCGGGCGGATCGTCGAGACCGGTGTCACGCCCGCCGTGGTCGGCGCGCCCGCCCACCACTACGCCCGCGGCCTGCTGGGCTCGGTGCTGTCGCTGGAGACCGGCGCCGAACGCCTCGCCCAGATCCGCGGCGTGGTGCCCGCCCCCGCCGGCTTCCCGGACGGCTGCCGCTTCGCCGACCGCTGCGCGATGGCCACGGACGTGTGCTGGACCGACGAGCCCGTCCTCCACGAGCGCGCCCCGAACCACGCGGTGGCCTGCCACCACCCCGCCGAGCCCGTCCAGGTCCCCGTGGCCGCGCCCGCCGCCCCCGAGGAGCCGCGATGAACACCCGAGAAGAGCTCCCCCGGCGGTCCGAGGCCCGGCCGCTCGCCGAGCTGGCCGACGTCCACGTGGTCTACAAGGCGCGCTCGGGCGGCGTGTTCTCCCGCGACCGCGTCCACGCCCTCACCGGGGCGGACCTCACCGTCGAACCGGGCGAGACCGTCGGCGTCGTGGGCGAGTCCGGGTGCGGCAAGTCCACCCTGGCCCGAGTCCTCGTCGGCCTGGAGAAACCCACCGCGGGCACGGTCCGCTTCACCGGACGCGACATCTGGTCCATGCCCGCCCGGGAACGCCGGGCCGCGATCGGGTCGAGCATCGGCATGGTCTTCCAGGACCCGGCCACCGCGCTCAACCGCCGCCTGCCCGTCCGCAAGGTGCTGCGCGACCCGCTCGACGTGCACGGCCGGGGCACCCCGCGCGAACGCGACGACCGCGTCCGCGAACTGCTCTCCCTGGTCGGCCTGCCCGCGAGCGTCGCCGACCTGCTGCCGAGCCAGATCTCCGGCGGCCAGCGCCAGCGCGTGGCGATCGCCCGCGCCCTCGCGCTCGGCCCCCGCCTCCTGGTGGCCGACGAGCCCACCAGCGCGCTCGACGTCTCCGTCCGCGCGCAGATCCTCAACCTGCTGCTGGACCTGCAGAGCCGGCTGGAGCTGGCCATGGTGTTCGTCTCCCACGACATCCAGACGGTGCGCCGGATGAGCGACCGGGTCGTCACCATGTACCTCGGTCGGATCGTGGAGGAGACCACGGCCGACGCGGTGCCCGCCCGCGCCCGCCACCCCTACACCCGGGCGCTGTTCTCCGCCGCGCCCGGCCTGCTGTCGCCCATCGACCCGATTCCGCTGGAGGGCCCGGTGCCGTCGGCGACCCGGCCGCCGTCCGGCTGCCCGTTCCGCACCCGCTGCTGGAGGGCCGACGACGCCTGCGCCGCCGAGATGCCCGCCCCGGAACGCGACGAAGGCCACCTGTTCCGCTGCCACCACCCGGTGCCCAAGGGCGCGACCGACCTCGAACTGATCAGCCAAGCACAGGAGCGTTCATGACCATCGCCACCGCGGCGTCCGGCGTCATCCCCCCGGTGTGCACGCCCCTCACCCCCGCACACGAGGTCGACACCGCCTCCCTCACGCGCCTGGTGGACCACCTGCTGGACGGCGGCGTCGACGGCCTGTTCGTCCTGGGCAGTTCCTCGGAGACCGCCTTCCTCACCGACGGGCACCGCCGCACGGTGCTCGACACCGTCATCGGCCACGTCGCCGGGCAGGTCCCGGTCCTCGCCGGTGTCATCGACATGACTACTCCCCGCGTCCTGGACCACGTCCGCGCGGCCGTGGCCGCGGGCGCCGACGCCCTCGTCGCCACCGCCCCGTTCTACACGCTCACCTCCCCCGCCGAGATCGCCGTGCACTTCCGGACGATCGCCGCCCGCGCGGGCCTCCCCCTCTACGCCTACGACCTGCCGGTCTCCGTCCACACCAAGCTGGACGCCGCCCTGGTGCTGGACCTGGCCGCCGAGGGCGTGCTCACCGGCATCAAGGACTCCAGCGGCAACGAGGCCGCGCTGCGCGAGGTCCTCCTGGGCCGCCGCGACCGCGGCATCGCGTCGTTCTCGGTGCTGACCGGCTCGGAGCTCACCGTCGACACCGCCCTGTGGATGGGCGCGGACGGCGTCGTGCCCGGCCTGGGCAACATCGACCCGCACGGCTACACCCGGCTGTTCCACGCCGCCTCCAAGGGCGACTGGACCACGGCCCGCGACGAGCAGGAACGTCTCTTCCGCCTCTACGACCTGGTGAAGGTCGCCAGGGGGCGCATGGGCGGCGGCTCGTCCGCGCTGGGCGCCTTCAAGGCGGCCCTCCACCTGCGGGGCGTCATCGACCACCCCACCACCGCGCCTCCGCAGATCCCCCTGAACGCCGAGGAGACCGCGCGGGTGGCCGAGCACCTTACCGGGGCCGGGCTCCTCTGACACCGGCGCGGCCGCCCCGCCGGCCGCTGTTCAGCGGCGGCGTGCGGCCTTCTCCACCCGGCTGTCGATGGTGCGGAAGTGGCGGGCCAGAGCCTGCTCGGCCTCCTCCACGTCATGCCGCCGCAGCGCCGCCACGATCGCCCGGTGCCGGCGGACCGTCCCGATCGGCGAGGGGTCGTGGTTCCAGCCGCGGACCTGGGCGACCCGGTCGAAGACGTTCCAGAAGACCCCGAGCAGCTGCGGGACGAGGGTGTTGCCGAGCGACCGGTAGAGGAGCTCGTGGAACTCGCGGTCCTCGTCGGGGAACGGCTCGCCCGCGCGCGCCTTGGCGTCCATCTTCCGGACGGCGGCGTCGAGCGCGGCGAGGTCCTCGTCGGGGATGGTGGCCGCCACCCGCCGGATCAGGCCGGCCTCCAGCGCCTCCCGCACCTCCAGGATCTCGCCGAGGGCCCGCACGTCGTTCTCCGAGCCCTGCAGCGTACGGAAGGTGAGCCCGTCCGCCAGCGGCGTGAGCGACAGCTTGCCCACGTACGTCCCGTGCCCGTGCCTGACCTCTACGATGTCGAGCGCCCGCAGCGCCTTCAGTGCCTCGCGCACCGAGTTGCGGCTGACGCCGAGGTCGTCCATCAGGTCGTTCTCGGTCGGCAGCGGATCGCCCGGGCGCAGGCCCCGGTCGAGGATCAACTGCATGATCTCCTGCTGGAGCAGCTCTCCCGTACGCCGGGCGAGAACGCGCCGACCCGGCCTCTCCGTCATGCGGTCCATGGTACTTGACATAGGACATCCAACGTCCGATGTTCAGGGGCCCACGTTCGTCCGAACACTAAGATCGTTCCGGTGAGCACCTCCCCCCACGCCCCGGAGCTGGCCGCTCTCGCCGCGAGTGCCGGATCCGGCCATCCGCGCAAGCTCAAGTCGGCCCTAACCACACTGGCCCGGCCGCTGCCCGCGGCGGACCGGATCGGCTTCTTCGAGGAGGCGTGCCGCGCGTTCACGGCCGCGGACGCGTCGGACACGGCGACGGAGCTCGCCACCTGGTCCTTCACCCAGGCCTGCAAGGTCGAGAAGGACGACGAGAGCCTGCGGGACGTGGAACGGCTGCACGCTCTGTTCCTGGAGTTCGTCCCCGCGGGCGTGGTGGCCGCGACCGCCCTGCGCGACTACGCCAAGACGCTCGCCGGGCATCTCCCGCCCGGCGAGGCGCACGCACGGTTCCGCGAGGTGATCTGCGCGGGCTTCGCCGCCGGGCTGATCCCCTACGCCCGGCTCTTCCCCGACCTGCGGAAGCTGGCCGTCGCCGCGGGGATCACCCGGCAGGACGAGGAGGAGTTCCTCGCGGCGCGGCTGCTGCGGAACGGGCTGCTGCCCGGCGCCTCGCAGACGATCTGGGCCGCCGCCGGCACCGCGCTGGCGACGGTGGCGCGCCGCGAGGCCGAGCTGCTGGATCTGCTGGTCGCGGCCGAACCCGACCGGGCGCGGCACGAGGAGGACGGCGGCCCCGAGCTCGCCGAGAAGATCAGGCAGATGTGGCTGGCGACGCTGGCCGACGCGGGAGCGGGTGCCCGGTTGCCGGCGGACTGGTTCGCCACCGCCGGCCGCCGCTGCGCCGTCGACGTGCTGCTGACGCTCGTCGACCAGGCCGGAAGCCGGGTGTTCCCCGACGACGCGGAGCCGGCCGGCGGGCCGGACCCCGACACCGATCCGGCGACGATCCCGGCCAGGCGGGCGCCGTGGGACGACGTGCCCGACGCCGAGATGCGAACCCTGCTGAAGGCCGACGTCGAGGCGGGCTGCCTGGACCGCCTCGACCGGGCGCTGTCGTGGCTGTTCGACAAGGGGCGGCCGTTCCTGGAGCGCAATCCCGGCTTCGCGCGCGAACTGGAGTTCTCTGATCCGGTGGACGCGCTGCTGGCGAAGCTGCGCGCCGGCGTCCCGGAGGAGTTCGGAATCCCCGTCGCCCTGTCCGGCCGGGTCGCACGGTCCGTCGTCCAGCACCGCGAGTACCTGTCCGTGCGGACGCGCCGGGAGGTGGAGGTCGACGACGGCCGCGGATCCCCCTGGACCGTGCGTCTCGGCCGCTTCCCGACCGAGCTGTTCCCCTGGTACGACGGCGAGGTCATGCGCGTGTCGCGGGTGCGGCCCGGCGGCCGCTGGCAGACGTTCCGGGCGGAGGGCACGGTCGACGTCGGAGGGGACGGCGAGGACCTCGCGCTGACGTACGAGCCCGGTGCCGGCACGGCCCGTCCCGAGGCGCCCGGAACAGGCGAGGTCACCTTTCCGGGGGCCGCCGCGCCGAGCCGGGTCCGGCTCCGCCGCGGCGAGATCACCGTCACCGCGCCCGACGGCTCGCAGACCACCCGGCTGAACTACTCCCCGCGGAACCCGGCGGTGCCGCCGCCCGGCGTGTGGGGCAGGCGGAGCCCTGTGGACCCGGCCGGTTCGGCCGCGCTGCGCACGCTGGACAGGGCCACGGCCGAGCGCATGGTGCTGGCCGCGCTGCCCGCCTCAAGCGGGGTGCTGAGGCCCGTACGGGAAGAACTCGCCCGCCTGGTGCCCGAGATCACCGAACCTTCGCTGGCCGCCGCGATGGCGGAACGGACGTACAGCGCGGCACAGTGCCTGCTGAACGAGCACTGGCTCCGGATGAAGGCCGGGACGGCGCCCCGCCCGCCGCTCGCCCCGCTGCTCGACGTCCATCCCGAACTGCCGGTGGTCGGCCTACGGCAGTTGGTGTCGTTGCGGGTGCTCGAAGGGCATCTGCTGGCGGCGGCGGAGGAACCGGACGCGGCGGAGCCCCGGTTGCTGCGGGAGGTCGCGCATCCGCAGGGGGACGACTTCCTCATCGAGGACTTCGGTGGGATGGCGCGCCACGTCATACCCGTCCTGTGGCCGTGGCAGCGGCCTCACGCCCAGTGGAGCCTGGACGGGCTGAGAGCGTGGGCCAACTCCGGATGGGGCGACGGAAGCGGACGTTACCGGCTGCTGTGGTTCGGGCAGCCGTCCCCCGGTCCGCCGTCGACGCCGAAGATCCAGGTGTGGCGCACGCGGAACGGTTCGCTGCTGTCGTTCAGCGGGTGGCACCGCCGGGGCTTCGCGGCGGTCGAGTACTCGCCGGACGGACGATTCGTCCCGATCGGGCTTCCCGAACGCGACCTCGTCGGCGACCCCGTGCCGCAGGGATGGCTCTCCCAGGCAAGGCTGCTGCGCCTTGAACGCCTGCTGGCCGAGAAGGGGCCGCCCCCGGTCCGCGCCGAGTCGGCACGGGAACTGGCCGCGCGGACCGGCCTCACGACGGCGAAGGCGGTCGATCTCCTGTACGGGAACGAGGACGGCCATCTGCGGCCCCGGCCCCTGCCGCCGGGAGACGACCCGGGCCTTCCCGCCGAGATCGTCGACCTGCTCGAAGCCACGAAGGGTGAAAGGCTGGACTGGAACTTCGGCCACGCGTTCCGCCGTGACAACGGCCGTCTGGGGACGTTCCGCGAACGGCTGATGCCCGACGACCCGGCCGACCTGTGGACCACCGGCTTCGACATCGCCCGGGCCGCCGACTGGTGGCGGGAGGAATGCGAACGCCAGGGCTGGTGAGCGCACCCGCCGGCAGGTCGCCTCGTCGTGCACCATGGAGGGGTGACTCAGGCCGTTGAGGAAGGTCTCGCCCTCGCACCGGACGTCTCCGCCCGCCTCGGGGAGCTGGCGGACTTCGTCGCGGACGGCGACGTGGTGGTGCTGAGCGGTGCGGGGCTGTCCACCGAGTCCGGCATCCCGGATTATCGCGGGGAGACCGGGCGACGACGGCGGGCCACCCCGATGACGTACCAGATGTTCACCGGCAGCGCCGAGGCGCGTCGGCGGTACTGGGCGCGCAGCTTCCTGGGCTGGCGGCACATCGCCGGCGCCCGGCCGAACGCCGGCCACCGCGCGGTCGCCGAGCTGCAGCGCCGCGGGCTGCTCGCCGGCATCATCACCCAGAACGTCGACGGCCTGCACCAGGCCGCCGGGGCGCGTGACGTGATCGAGCTGCACGGCGGCCTCGACCGGGTGGTGTGCCTGGGATGCGGCCGCCGCACACCCCGGCGGCTGCTGGACGAGCGCATGCTCGCGGCCAATCCCGGCTGGGACGCCCGGGTCGACGCGATCAACCCCGACGGCGACGCCGTGCTGGCGGACGAGCAGATCCGCTCGTTCCGCGTGGTGGACTGCGCGGACTGCGGCGGTGTGCTGAAGCCCGACGTGGTGTTCTTCGGCGAGAACGTGCCGCCGGCCCGCGTCCGCGAGTGCTATGCCCTGACCGAGCGGGCGGGGCTTCTGCTGGTCCTCGGCTCGTCGCTGGCGGTCATGTCCGGACTGCGGTTCGTCCGCCGCGCCCACCAGCACGAAATCCCGGTGGCGATCGTCAACCAGGGTCCGACCCGGGGCGACGCCCACGCCCTCCTCACGCTGGACGCTCCGCTCGGCCCGGCGCTGACCGCCCTCGCCGCCGCCCTCTGACGCCCCGCTCTCCGGGCGCGGGGAGGCGCGTTCGACCGGCTACGCGGCATGCCGCGCCCGGCGCCTCGCCCCGGCGGCGGGGCGGGCGCTCAGGGAATCTGGCCGGTGCGGCGCGCGGAGATGACCGCTTCGTGACGGGTGGACGCGCCGAGCTTGTTCATCGCCGACTTCATGTAGCTCTTGACGGTGCCGGTGGTGAGGCCGAGCGCCTCACCGATCCGCCGGTTGGACAGGCCGCGGGCGGCGTGCGCGACGATGTCGCACTCGCGCGGGGTGAGCATGACCGGCGGCGGGTCGGCGTCGTCGTCCAGCAGGCGCCGCCCGGCGCGCAGGATGGCGGCCCTGGTCTCGGGGTCGTCGGTACGGGCCGCCAGGGCCCGCAGGTCGCTGTAGGTGTCGCGGATCCGCTCGCGCAGGCGGTGGGCCTCGCACGCGTCGGCCGGGTCGGCGAGCGTGTTCTCCGTGGCCGCGGCGACGGCCAGGCGCTGTTCCAGCGCGCGGGCCTCAGCGGTGACGGCGTCCTGGATGCGGTCGCCGATGACCTGGGTGTCGCGGAACGCCCCGTAGACGACGGCGACGGTGGCACGTTCCACGATGACGGGCGTCGCGACCATCGCGCGCAGCCCCTCGGCGCTGATGAGCCGGTCGTAGTGGTGGGTGATCAGCGGGGTGGCCAGGTAGTCGTTGAGGGCGATCGTGCGGGAGAGGGCGGCGACCTTGCCGCCGAGGCCGTGCCCCGGCCGCAGTTCGACGCCGCGCATCGCGCCCACGTTCGGCCCGTCGAAGAAGGAGAGCCGCACCTGGCGGGAGTCGAGCACCTCGCCGGCGAACGCCAGGGAGACCCCGGTGGCGCGCCGCACC
Source organism: Actinomadura miaoliensis (assembly GCF_039536785.1). Lineage (NCBI taxonomy): Bacteria > Bacillati > Actinomycetota > Actinomycetes > Streptosporangiales > Thermomonosporaceae > Actinomadura > Actinomadura miaoliensis. Next base: position 34,720 of record NZ_BAAAZG010000023.1, on the reverse strand, counting down.
CGCCGGAGAGTCGCGGCGATCTGCCGCTCCAAGGGCACCTGAGTCATGTGAGCTCCCCGCACCCACCCCCCTCTTCGGAGGGTGGCGGTCATCTGTGCATCGCCTGGAATGTACGTGATGCAGACCACCTTCCTGAACCCCCGGGGACGGCATCCCATGGATCTCGCAACGTCTGACGTCGGCACCTGGCTCGCCCGTTTCGGCGGCCCGGACGCGTGCGCGGCCGACCTGTTGTGCGACCGGCACCCGCGTGACGCGGTCGCCTTCACCGTGATCGAGCCCGACCTGTCGTCCCGCGACCTGACCTACGGCGAGCTCGCCGACGCCTCGCGCCGGTTCGCCACCGCCCTGGCCGCGCGCGGCGTCGGCCGCGGCGACGCCGTCGCGGTGCTCATGGGCAAGAGCGACCGGCTGGTCGTCGCGCTGCTGGGCATCTGGCGGCTCGGCGCCGTCCACCTGCCGCTGTTCACCGCGTTCGCCACCCCGGCGATCGAGTTCCGCGTCCGCGCGAGCGGCGCCCGGGTGATCGTCGTGGACGCCGACCAGCGCCCGAAGATCGACGCCCTGGACGGCCTGACCGTGATCGAGGGCGGCCCCGAGTTCGACGACCTGGTCGCCACGAGCGAGCCGTTCACCGGGACCGTGGCCGTCGGCGGGGACGGGACGCTGGTGCGGCTGTTCACCAGCGGGACGACGGGCCGGCCCAAGGGCGTCCCGGTGCCCGTGCACGCGCTGGCGGCGTTCGTCTCCTACATGCGGTACGGCCTGGACGTCGCCGAGGACGACGTGTTCTGGAACGCCGCCGACCCCGGCTGGGCCTACGGCCTGTACTACGCGATCCTCGGCCCCATGGCCCTCGGCCACCGCAGCCTGCTCCTGCACGCCGGCTTCTCCGCCGAGCTCACCGCCCGCGTGCTGCGCGAGTTCGGCGTCACCAACTTCGCCGCCGCGCCCACCGTGTACCGCGCCCTCAGCAAGGACCCCGCGGTGAGCGGCATCTCGCTGCGCCGGGCGTCGTCGGCGGGGGAACCGCTCACCCCGGACGTGCCCGAGTGGTCACGCGACGCCCTGGGGGTGGAGGTGCGCGACCACTACGGGCAGACCGAACTCGGCATGGTCATCGTCAACGGCTGGCACGACGCCGTCCGCGCCCCGGTCAAGCCGGGCTCCATGGGACGCGCCCTGCCCGGCTTCACGGTGGGGATCCAGAACGGGCAGCTCGCCGTCGACACGGTGAACAGCCCGCTGATGTGGTTCACCGGCTACGTCGACGCCCCCGACAAGACCGCCGAACGGTTCACCGCCGACGGCCGCTGGTACCTGACCGCCGACACCGGACGCCAGGACGAGGACGGGGACTTCTTCTTCACCGCCCGCGACGACGACGTCATCATCATGGCCGGCTACCGCATCGGGCCGTTCGAGGTCGAGAGCGTCCTCATCGCCCACCCGTCCGTCGTGGACGTCGCCGTCATCGGCGTTCCCGACGACATCCGCGGCGAGGTGCTGCACGCCTGCGTCGTCCTGAGCGCGGACGCCCGGCCGTCCGAGGAGCTCACGCGCGAGCTGCAGTCGCTCGTCAAGCAGCGCTACGCCGCCCACGCCTATCCCCGCGCGATCCACTACCTGGACCGCCTGCCCAAGACGCCCAGCGGCAAGACCCAGCGCTACATCCTCCGCGACACCTACCGCACCACCGCCACCTGACCGGTCACGGACGGGTGCCGTGGCGGCGGACGTCGCGGTGACCGACCAGGCCCACGGCGGCTTCCGGTGCGGGGCGGCGTTCAGTCCGGGATCGCCGCCAGGCCGGTGGCGGGGACGCGGCCCATCAGGGCGCCCAGGCTCGCCGTCAGTTCCGCGACCTTCTCGACGTCGTCGCCGGACAACGCCTGGTCACCGTCGCACAGGGCGATCGCGGGGTCGGGATGGACGTCGATGATGAGCCCCTCGGCGCCGGCGGCGACGGCCGCCCGGGCGAGCGGCAGGACCAGGTCGCGGTGCCCGCCCGAGTGGGACGGGTCGACGATGACGGGCAGGTGCGACAGCCGGTGCACGACCGGCACCGCGCTGACGTCGAGGGTGTTGCGGGTGGCCGTCTCGAAGGTGCGGATGCCGCGCTCGCACAGCACGATGTCGAGGTTGCCGCGCTGGGCGATGTACTCGGCGGCCATCAGCCACTCCTTGATGGTGGCGTTCATGCCGCGCTTGAGCAGGACCGGCCTGGACGCCGCGCCCACCGCCCGGAGCAGGGCGAAGTTCTGCATGTTGCGGGTGCCGATCTGCAGCATGTCGGCGTAGTCGGCGACCAGCTCGACGTCGTGGGCGTCGACCACCTCGGTGACGACAGGCATGCCGGTCTCCGCGCGCACGTCCGCCAGGATCTTCAGGCCCTCCTCGCCGAGGCCCTGGAAGGCGTACGGGGAGGTGCGCGGCTTGTACGCGCCGCCGCGCAGCAGCGTCGCGCCCGCGGCGCGGGCCAGGCGGGCGGCGGCCAGCGTCTGCTCCGGCGTCTCCACCGCGCAGGGGCCCGCGATCACGGTCAGGAAGCCGGGGCCGATCGGCACGCCGCCGACCTCGATGACCGACCGCTCGGGGTGGTGCTCCCTGCTGACGAGCTTGTACTCGGCCGAGATCCGGACCACGTCCGCCACTCCGCGGCGGTTGCGCAGGCTCAGCATGCCGAGCTGGGCGGGGTCACCGACCACGCCGACGATGGTGCGGGAGACCCCGCGGCTGACGAAGGCCTGCGCGCCCGCCGCCCGGACGACCTCGACCACTTCCTCCAGGTCCGCCTCGGTGGCGTCGGGAGACATGACAACGACCATGGCGCCTGCTCCCTCCGCTCAGTCCCGGCCCGCCGGGTCGGCCGCCTGCCGGCGTCCCACCGCTTCGTACAGGGGCCGGGCGGTGTCGCCACCGCCGCCATGGGAGTCGCGCGGGCGATTCACCGCCCTTTCAATATCGTCGGCGAATAACTCACCGTGGTCCACCGACCGAATCTCCATTGGACACCTCCGTCATGACACCCGTCGTCCGGCTCGGCCAACTTACTCTAACGGCGTGCGCCGCCGTTTCGTCCAACTGCGCATTTCCTGCAGTTGGACACCGTCGAAGCCGGGTATCGCGCGAAAGGCGTGCAGACTCCCGGACATTGTGTTAACCGGATCGAACGGAACCGGCCACCTCGTCTTTCAATCAATGAAATGGACGCCCGCCCCGCCGGGCGTAACGCCGTGCGGCCGAAGACGACGACGCGTTCCGCGCAGGGGGCGTGCTGACCGACACGGCCGACCGGCCGAACCTGGACAGAGCCTCCACACGCCCGTGGCGCGGGAACCGGCGTGGCTGCCGAGGCTGGCGCCGCCGGACGCGGGGAGCCGTTCCGGTGGGGCGTGATCGGCCGGCGGCGGCCGGTCAGTGCGGGGAGCGCGGGACGACGAGGCCCGACTCGTAGGCCGTGACGACCGCCTGGGCGCGGTCGCGCAGGCCGAGCTTGCGCAGGATCCGGCTGACGTGCGTCTTGACGGTCTCCTCGCCGAGGACGAGGCGGGCGGCGATGTCGGCGTTGGACAGCCCCTCGGCGACCAGGCGCAGGACGTCCACCTCGCGGGGCGTCAGGACGTCGATCGCGGGCGGGGCGGGCCGGGGGCGGGTGCGGGCGAACTCGGAGATCAGGCGGCGGGTGACGGCCGGGGCGATCAGGGCGTCGCCCGCCGCGACGACGCGGACGGCGTCGAAGAGCCGCTCGGCGGAGGCGTCCTTCAGCAGGAAGCCGCTCGCGCCCGCCGCGAGGGCGTCGTAGACGTGCTCGTCCAGGTCGAAGGTGGTGAGAATGACGACGCGCGGCGGATCGGGCGCGGCGGTCAGCAGCCGGGTCGCCTCGATGCCGTCCATCCTGGGCATGCGGACGTCCATGAGCACCACGTCCGGCCCGGCCGAGCGGCACACCTCCAGGGCCTCGGCGCCGTCGGCGGCGGTGCCGGTCACGGTGAAGTCGGGCTGGGTCTCCAGGAGCGCCGCGAATCCCGCCCGCACGACCTCCAGGTCGTCCACCACGACCAGCCGGATCACGAGGCGGCCCCGGTGGGCAGGGTGGCCTCCACCAGGAAGCCGGTGGGCGTCGTGGGGCCGGTGCGCAGCGTCCCGCCGACGGTGGCGGCGCGTTCGCGCATGCCGAGCAGGCCGTGTCCGGCGGCGCGGTCCGCGGCCGGCGAGCCCGGGCCGTTGTCGCGGATCCGCAGCCGCAGCTCGGCGGCGGCGTAGGCGACCTCGACGTCGACGGCCGCGCCGGGCGCGTGCCTGCGGGCGTTGGTCAGGGCCTCCTGAACGATCCGGTACGCGGTGAGCTCGACGCCGGGGTCCAGCGGCGCGACCGGGCCGCTGACGATCAGGCGGGCGGGGCCGCCGCCGGACGCCCGGGTCTCGTCGACCAGGTCGAGCAGGTCGCCCAGCCCGGGCTGCGGACGCCGGTTCGCCGGGGACGGCTCGGCGTCCTCGCGCAGCACGCCGAGCAGCCGGCGCATCTCGGTGAGCGCGGCGCGGGCCGTCTCGCCGATGGCGACCAGGTGCCGGACGCCGTCGGGCGGCATGCCCGGCACGGCCAGCCGCGCGGTGTCGGCCTGCACCGAGATCATCGAGATGTGGTGGGCGACCACGTCGTGCAGCTCGCGGGCGATGCGGGCGCGTTCGCCGCGCGCGGTCAGCTCCAGCAGGGACGCCTCGAAGGCGCGCTGGTCGGCGGCGCGGGCGGCGGCCTCCTCACGGCGCACGCGCAGCCGCCGCCGCACGACCGGCAGCCAGGCGGCGCCGACGGCGAGCACGCCCGCCAGGCTCGGCGACCGGTAGGCCGCCGAGAGCAGCACGGCCGCGACGGTCACCGCCAGGGCGGTGCGCCACCCTCTGGCGAAGGCCGGCGGGGCCGTCGTCGCGGCGGCCAACGGCAGCACCAGCGGCAGCGAACCGCCCGACCGGATCACCGCCTCGGCCACGGCCGCCGCCGCGAGACCGGCCGCCGCCCAGCGGTGCGCATGCTTCATGCCGGACATTCTGTCGGCAGGCGCACTGCCCGGACATCCCTCCCACCGGGTCGCCGGACGTCCCTCCGCAGAGGGACCCCGCCCGGCGCGTCCCCTGGGACGGGGACGCCGGACACGGCTCCGTCGCGGGACGCCCCGCGGGGGCCGGGAGCCGTAGCGTCCGGTGCCATGGAGACGACCATCGAAGTACGGGGCCTGCGCAAGAGTTACGGCTCCGCCGTCGCCGTCGACGACCTGACGTTCGGCGTCGCTCCCGGCCGCGTCACCGGCTTCGTCGGGCCCAACGGCGCCGGGAAGACCACCACGCTGCGGCTCATCCTCGGCCTGGACCGGCCCGATGCCGGGACCGCGCTGGTCGGCGGGCGTCCGTACCTGAGCCTGCGCGGCCCGATGCGGCACCTCGGCGCGATGCTGGACGCCTCCGCCGTCCATCCCGCGCGCAGGGCCCGCGACCATCTGCTGTGGATGGCGCACGCGGCGGGCCTGCCCGCGCGCCGGGTGGACGAGGTGCTCGACCAGGTCGGCCTGGCGTCGGTGGCGCGCAAGGCGGTGGGCGGCTTCTCGCTCGGCATGCGGCAGCGGCTCGGCATCGCCGGGGCGCTGCTCGGCGACCCGCCCATGCTGATCTTCGACGAGCCGGTGAACGGGCTGGATCCCGAAGGCGTGCGGTGGATCCGGGAGCTGCTGCGTTCCCTGGCCGCCGAGGGACGGGCCGTGCTGGTGTCCAGCCATCTGATGGGCGAGCTGGAGGACACCGCCGACCACCTCGTCGTCATCGGCCGGGGGCGGCTCGTCGCCGACACCCCCGTCGAGACGCTGCTGGCCGCCGCGTCCGACGACCGGGTCGTGGTCCGGACCGACCGGCGCCGCGACGCGATGACCGTGCTGTCGCGGGCCGGGGCGACGGTCGCCAGCGGCGGGCCCGGCCAGGTGACGGTCTCGGGGCTGCCCGCCGAACGGATCGCGGCGGTCCTGACCGGGGAAGGCGTCCCGTTCACCGGCCTCGCCGGGCACCGCGCCTCCCTGGAGGAGGCGTACATGGAGCTCACCCGCGACGTCGACTACAGGGAGAACGCGTGAACGAGTTCGGCGGGCTGGTCCGCTCGGAGTGGACCAAGCTGCGGTCGGTGCCGCGCTGGCTGCTCACCCTCGGCGCGGCGGTCGCCCTGACCGTGCTGGTGGCGCTGCTGACGACGGCGGGCGCGAAGACCGCCTCAGCCGGCGGGCCGGGCGCCGTGAACGCCCCCAAGCCGCCCCGCGGCCACCAGGACGGCGGCGCCTTCGCCTACCGGGAGCTGACCGGGGACGGGAGCCTGGTGGCGCGCGTCGCCGCGCAGAAGAACACCGGGCCGTGGGCGAAGGCCGGGCTGATGATCCGCGCGAGCGAGGACCCGGGGGCCAGGTACGCGGCGGTGATGCTCACCCCCGCCCACGGGGTGCGGATGCAGGCCGACTTCGCCGACATGGCGGCCGGCACCGGGACCTGGCTGAAACTCGCCCGCACCGGGACGAGGGTCACCGGCTACGCGTCCGCCGACGGGACGAACTGGAAGGCGCTCGGCACCTACCGGCTCGGCGGGACCGCCCACCTCGGCCTGTTCGTCGCCTCCCCCGCGCAGATGTCCATGGTCCGGTGGTTCGGCGAGGAACGCGTGCATTCGGAGATGCCCGACGCCCAGGCGGTCTTCGACCGGGTCACCCCGGGTCCCGACGGCTGGCGGGTGCGCGGCGGCGGGCCACGGCACGCCCCGTTCACCTGGGCGGACGGCAAGGCCACACTGGTCGGCGTCGGGGACGTCGGCCCGGACCCGTACGCCGACGACATCACCAGGATGGTGCTCACCGGGATCCTCGTGGGGCTGATCGGCGTCGTCGGCGTCGCGGTGCTGTTCGTCACCTCCGAGTACCGGCGCGGCATGGCGCTGACGACGTTCACCGTCACCCCGGACAGGCGTCGGGTGCTCGCCGCCAGAGCGCTCGTCCTGGGGGGCGCGGGGTTCCTGGTGGGGGCCGTGGCCGCCGCGCTGTCCCTGCTGCTCACCAGGCCGTTCGTCCGGGTGAGCCGCCGGGACGAACTGTCGCTCGCCGATCCGGTCGTACTGCGGGCGATCCTCGGCACCGCGCTGCTGGTCGCGCTGGTCGCGGTGTTCAGCATGGCCCTGGCGACCCTGTTCCGGAACACCGCGGCCGCCGTCGCGGTGGCGCTGGTGACGCTGCTCGTCCCGAGGATCGTCGCGACCGGCCTGCCGCTGGAGGCGGCGCGCTGGACGCAGCGGCTCACGCCCGCCGCCGGATTCGAGGCCCAGCAGACCTTCCACCGCTACGACACGGCGATGGGGCCGTGGGCGGGGCTGGCCGTGCTGGCCCTGTACGCGGTCGTCTCCCTGGCCCTGGCGGCGCGGTTCCTGGCGAGGCGGGACGCGTGAGGCACGCCCTGCACGCCGAGTGGACCAAGCTCCGCACGCTGCGCAGCACCGGCCTGCTGCTGGTGGGCATGGTCGCGCTCACCGTCGTGGTGAGCGCGGCCGCCACCGGCGCGGCCGACACCGCCCGCTGCCCGACGCCGGAGCGGTGCTTCGAGGACACCCCCAAGCTGGCGCTCACCGGTGTCCGCCTGGGGCAGGTCCTCGCGGTGGTCCTCGCGGTGCTGACGGTCAGCGCCGAGTACGGGACCGGAACGATCCTGCCGACGCTGACCGCCATGCCCCGGCGGTCCGCCGTCCTGGCCGCCAAGGCCGTGGTCGTGACGGCGACGGTGATGGCGTCCGGGCTGGTCACCGTGCTGCTGTGCCTGGCCGTCGGCCGCGTGCTGCTGCCCGGCGGCGGTTTCACCGCGGCGCACGGCTACCCGCCGTTGTCGCCGGCGGACGGCCCGACGCTGCGCGCGTTCTGCGGCACCGTGCTGTATCTCGCGCTGGTCGCGCTGCTGGCGCTGGGCGTCGCGGCGGCCGTCCGGGAGACCGCCGCGGCCCTCACGACCGTCTTCGCGCTGCTGTACCTGTCCCCCACCTTCGCCGAGTTCGTCACCGACCCGCGGTGGCACGAACGCCTGGAGAAGTGGACGCCGATGAGCGCGGGCCTCAGCGTCCAGGCGACCGTCGCGCCCGACCGGCAGCCGATCGGCCCGTGGGCGGGGCTGGGCGTGCTCGCCGCCTACTCCGCCGCGGCGCTGCTGCTCGGCGTCCTCGTCCTCGTCCGCGGGCGCGTCCGCGCCTGAGCCGCGGCGCCGGTGAGCAGGGCGACGGCCACCAGGAGTGCGCTGATCCACAGCGGCGAGCGGTAGCCCAGGCCCCCGTCCAGCGCGACGGCGCCCAGCGAGGGGCCGACCATGGCGCCCACGTTCAGGGCCGCCGTGGAGAACCCGCCGGCCAGGGTCGGGGCGTCGGTCGCCGCGTACAGGGCCTGGGAGATCAACGTCGATCCGACGCCGAAGGACAGGGTCCCCTGGACGAACACGAGCAGCAGCGTCGCCGCCGGGCTGCCCGCCGACAGCGCGAACACGACCCAGCCGGCGAGCAGGGCGGCGCTGCCGTATCCCAGCAGCCGCAGCGGACGGGTGTCGGCCATCCGGCCGCCGGCGGTGACGCCGGCGAACGAGCCCAGGCCGAACAGCGCCAGCACGAGCGGCACCCACGTCTGCGCGAAGCCGGTGACGTTGGTGACCAGCGGCGCCAGATAGGTGAAGCTGCAGAACGTCGCCCCGTTGACCAGGGCGCCCAGCAGCAGGATCACCAGGAGTCGCGGGCTTCGCAGCGCGCGCAGTTCGCTGCGTGCGCTCGGGGCCGCCGCGTCCGGGGCGCCGGCCGGTACCGACCGGACGATCGCGTAGACGGCCGGGACCGACAGCACGACCACCGCCCAGAACGCGGCGCGCCATCCCCACAGCTGACCGAGCACGGCGCCGCCGGGCACCCCCGCGACACAGGCGAGGGTGACGCCGGCGAGCAGGGTGGCGGTGGCGCGGCCCTTGGCGTTCGGCGCGACCATGCCCGCCGCGGTCGCCACCGCGACCGCCAGGAACCCGGCGTTCGCCAGCGCCCCGACGACGCGCGCGGCCAGCAGCACGGCGAAGCTGGTGGTGACCGCGCCGACGACGTGGACGGCCAGGAACACCAGGAGGAAGACCAGGAGCGCACGCCGTCTGGACCAGCGCATGCTCGCCGCGGCCATCAGCGGCGCCCCGACGATCATTCCCAGGGCGAACGCCGACGTCAGCGTCCCGGCCGTCCCGATGGAGACGCCCATGTCCCGGGCGATGTCCTCCACCAGCCCGGACAGCATGAATTCGGACGTGCCCTGGGCGAAGACCGCGAGCCCCAGGACATAAATCGCGAATGGCACAACGAACTCCGTCATCGCATCACGGAAAAGGAGACACGGCGCCGCGCGCGATTCCGGGGCGAAGCGGGATCGACGAAACGTCCGGCCCGGATAGCGCGGCTGCCGCGCGGAAGAACCCGCAGGTCGCCGCAACGGCGAGAGCGCGGGTGGGAGACAGTCCTTACGGTGATCCGATGGCGGAGATCGCAGGCCGCGGCGTCATGGGCCGCACGGCGCTATGCGACGGAATACCGGCGAGCCACCGGACGACCGGTGGCTAGCGTCTTGACGCCTCGGGACTGGACATGGGCGCCACCGTAGCAATGTCCGGCGCGTCGAGTCCACTCAGGGCCGCTCACGACCGCCGGAAACGGTCCTCGGCCGCCGCGATCGGCCCCTGGAATGGGACCCGCGGAATGGCCCCGCGGAATGGGCCCGCGAATTCGGCCCGCACGCGGACAGGAGAAAGCGGCCGGGCACCCGCAGTCGCCCGAAGGGCCCGGCCCCGCGTGGAAGGAAGCTCAGCCCTCCACCCAGCCGTGCTTGACCGCCAGCTCGGTCATGACACGGCGCACCTGCAGGATCTGCTGGCCGGTCAGCGTGGACGCGCCGGCCAGAAGCGCCTCGGTGATCTCCTGCGTGATCTCGGCGATGGACAGCACGTCGCACACGTCGTCGTCCGCGTCGTGCTCGCGGGACCCGCCGAACGGCATGGCCGGCACACGGACCGGCGCCGGACGTTCGACGGTCTGCACGGCGAACGCCTTCAGTCCCCGGTCGCCTTCGGTGACCTCGAAGGTCACCGCGGTGCCCGGGGTGAACAGGGCCTTGTCCTCGAGCAGCTCGTTGGCATGGACGAAGACGTCCTCGCCACCGCCGTCGGGCGCGATGAACCCGTAGCCGCGGGCGTCATCGAACCTGATGATCTTTCCAGACCTCGCCACTGAAACCTCCCACCAACAACACGTGGCCGCCGGGCGGTCGCTCACCGGCCGCCCACGCCGCCGCCGGCCGGCACCTCGTCCATCGGGACGCCCGCCCGCCTCCAGCATGTCATCAGGGAGCCGATGCCGTGGCCCGCAGGGGCGACGCGTCGCGATCGCGCGCGGGAGACCAGGGACGTGCTTGGACCGTCCGGCCGGGGGAAGCCCTGCCGGGAGATCGCCCGTCCCAGCCGAGGAGACAGCGCATGCCGGAACCCGACGCACCATCGGCGGCAAGGGTGCGCGGGGCCGTCGCCGCGCTGTGCCTCGTCCAGTTCGTCGACGTCATGGGCGTCACCGTCGTCCTGACGGTGCTGCCGCGCATGCTGGCCGACGTCGGCGCGGCGCCCTCCGGCGGCACGCTGGTGGCCACCGGCTACGCCATGTTCTTCGGCGGGCTGCTGATGTTCGGCGCGCGGCTGAGCGACCGCATCGGCTACCGCCGGTGCGTCCTCGGCAGCCTGGCGGTGTTCGCCGCCGGCTCGGTGTTCGCCGCGACGGCCGCCTCGTCGCTCGTGCTGACGGCGGCCCGCTGCGTCCAGGGCGCCGGCGCCGCCACCGCCGTCCCGTCCGCCCTGCGCATGCTGACCTCGGTCACCCGCGACGGCCGGGCGCGGGCCCACGCGGTCGCCGCGTGGAGCGCCGCCGGGGCGGCGGCCGGCGCCTCCGGCTTCGTCGTCGGCGGGACGGTCGCGGAGACCGGCGGCTGGCGGCTCATCTTCTGGGGCCTGGCGGGCATGGCGGGCGTACTGGCCGTGGTGGTCGTCGCCCTCGTCCCGCCGGTCCCCCGCCCCGACGACGTCAGGGCGTTGAACGTGACGGGCACCGTGCTGCTCACCGCCGGGGTCATGCTCGCGGTGGTGGGCGCCACGCTCCTGGGCGAACCACCGCACCGGCCGGCGGGCGCCCTCCTGCTGGCCGCGGCGGCGGGAGTCCTCGGCGTGTTCTCGGTCGCCGACTCCCGGTCGTCCGAACCGCTGCTGCCGGGCTCGCTGCTCGGACGTCCCCAGGTCCTGCGCGGCACCGTCGGAGCCTTCTTCAACACCGCCACCACCACCGGCGCGGCGACACTGATCACCCTGTACCTGCAGGGCGCGCTCGGCCGGACGCCGTTGCAGGCGGCGGCGGCGTTCCTCCCGTACTGCGCGCTGGTCATCGCGGGCTCGGCCGCGGCGGCACGGCTCCTGGCGCGCCGTCCCGGCGAGCGGGTCGCCGCGACGGGCCTCGGCCTGATCGGGGCCGGGCTCGCGGTGCCGCTCCTGGAACCGGCGTCGTCACCGCTGCTCACCGGGGGCCTTTCGGTCGTCGGTCTCGGCCTGGGGCTGTCCTCGGTGGCGACGACGTCGCTGGCGACGGGCGTGCCGGAAGGGCCCCGTGCGACGGCGTCCGGGATCGTCAACACCAGCGCGCAGATCGGCGCCGCGGCCGGCACGGCGGCACTGCTGCTGACCGCCGCCGCCACCACGGGCGTCCCCGGTGAGACCGACGCCGTTCCCTCCGTCGCCTGGGCGGCCGCGGCGGCTCTGGCCGGAGCGGCCGCGGCGGCCTTCGCCCGGCTGCGCCCGCGCTGATCCGCCCGGGCGCGGCGGGCGGGCTCAGAACGGCCGGGGGCTCAGAAGACGACCGCGAACAGGATGCCGCCGACGACGTGGGCGAGGACGGTCAGGATCAGTCCGGCGATGAGCACGTTCCTGGCCGTGGGGTGGTCGAACTGGGAGCCGGGCCGGGAGCGCTGGGCGGAGCGGTCCAGCGCCTGCTGCTCCAGCTGGTCGAGGGACGGCAGGAAGGACGGTCGTCGCATGAGGGCCTCCTCAGTGCGCCCAGACGGCGAGCAGGACGCCGCCGATGACGTGGGCGGCGATGGTCACGGCCGCCAGCAGGATCAGCAGGACCTTGGCGGCGGGCTGGTCGAACTGGCTGCGCCGGCCCGTGCGCGGCGGCAGCTCCGCCTGACGCCGGGCGATGCGCTCCTCCAGTGGTTCCCTGCGGAACACGCGTCCTCCATTGCCGCCCTAATAGTTGGTGCACCAATCATTGCCGTATAATCTTTATAACCCGAGCCGCCCGGCAACGGAGGACCCGTGGCAGGTGATCTGAGCAACATTCCCGACCCGCTCGCCCTGGAGAACCAGGTGTGCTTCGCCCTGGTGGTGGCCTCGCGCACCGTGCTGGCCCACTACCGGCCCATCCTGGAGCCGATGGGGCTGACGCACCCGCAGTACCTGGTGATGCTGGCGCTGTGGGAGCACGGCCGGCTGTCGGTCAAGGAGCTCAGCCGCCTGCTGCAGCTCGATCCGGGAACGCTGTCTCCCCTGTTGAAACGCCTGGAGAGCGCGGATCTCATCCGCCGCCAGCGCGACAGCAGGGACGAGCGGCTGCTGGCCGTCACCGTCACGCCCGCCGGGCAGGCCCTGCGGGAACGGGCGGAGAAGATCCCCGCCACCATCATGGAACGCCTCGGCATGAGCCTGGAGGAACTCCAGAACCTCAACCGCACGCTCAACCGCGTCATCGACGCCGCGAGCCGCGAACCCGTCTGACCGCCCGCTCCCAGTCGGGACGGTCCGGCGTCAGGGGCCGGGCGGATTCAGGCGGTCTCGATCTCCGCCTGCATGCGGATGGGGCGGGACTGGCTGAGCCGCACGCTGCCGAACAGGATCAGCGCGAACCCGGCCACCTCGATGATCACCCACGGCCCCGACCGGACGCCCTCGCCGAACAACGTGACGCCGTACACGACGCTGGCCACCGGATCGGTGATCGTCAACGCCGGCTGGGCGGCGACCAGGGTGCCGCTCTGCAGGGCGTTCTGCAGCAGGTAGACGCTGCCGACCCCGGCCGCGACCATCGCGTACGGCTCCCACGACGTCAGCAGGACGACCATCCCCTGGTCGGCCAGGTTGGTGGTGGCCTTCATGAACGTCGCGGTGAAGGCGAACCCGGTTCCGGCGGTGGCGCCGAGCACGGCCGCCCGCAGCGTGCCGGACAGCAGCCTGGACAGCGCGACCACCGCCACGATCGCCCCGACCGTCACGATCGCGGCCAGCACCCAGTCCAGCGCCCCTGGCATGTGACGTCCCGGCGTGGGCGACGCCGCCGCCAGGAACCCGGCCAGCCCGGCCGTCATCGCCGCCACCGCCCCCCACGTGCGCCGGTCCAGGCGGATCCGCGACATCCGGGCCAGCAGGATCATGGTGAACGGCAGCTCCGCCACCAGCAGCGGCTGCACCAGGGCCAGGCCGCCGTTCGACAGCGCCAGCGCCTGCAGAAGGAACCCGGCGATGAGCGCCGCGATGCCCGCCAGCCACACCGGCCGGCGGATCAGGCTCCACAGCAGGGCCGGACGGAAGGCGAACTCCTCCGGGGCGCAACGCGCGGCGCGCCGCTGCAACACCGACGCCAGCGCGTTGCTCGCCGCCGCGAGCAACGCGCACACGACCGCGGTCATCGAACCCCAGGTGACGCGTCCGGACGCGGCCCCGGCAGGCCCCCCGCCGCATGCCCGATAGCCAAGTCACCCATCCCCGTGCGCCCGAAACGTCCACGGCCCGCAACGTCGCCGTGACCCCGAGGAGGGCTCTTCCCCGAAGCCGAGGGTGTAAAGGCGTTGGCCCTGGTCAGGTTGCCGTCGCCCGGCATGCCCGAGCTGTACGCCCGGAAGAGGTCAGGAGGCCGAGCGCGAGCCGTTGAGGATGAGGGCCGGCCGTCGCGGCCTCTGCGCGCGCCGGGGGCCGGAGGTCGCGTGGGGGCAGTCCGGGGACGTGTGGCGGAGCGGGCGGACGACGGGGTCGTTGGCCTGGATGGCCAGGCTGACGAGGGACTCCAGGAGGAACAGGTCGCCGTCGGTGTCGAGGTGCACCTGGACCCAGCCGCCGTCCGGGGACAGGTCGACGCGGCCGGAGGTGGTGAGGGTCGCGGTGAGACGGCGGACGACCCGCTGGGTGAGGAATACTTCCGCCAGGTCCCCGTGATGGAAGTGGACGATCTGCAGGCCCGGCAGGGCCAGCGCACGGCCGGGCGGGCAGTCGGCGCGGCATGCCTTCAGCGGCCAGTTCCGGAATCGGGCGATCGCCAGGTCGGCGTACGAAACGGAGCGGTGGCTGCGTCCTCGGCTCATGACCTCAGCGTGGCGGACCGCCCGGCCGGATGATCGATCCGCCCATGTCCTGGTGGGTTCCGGGGGTTCCTGGTCGCTTCCAGGAATTCCGCCGCGCCTCCCGGAAACGTCCTGGACGGGGCCGGCGATCGTACGGAGGGGGACGAGAACACGAACTTCCGGACAACTCGCTGATCTCGCTCCGGCCCGAACCGCATCATGGAAGGCCGCCCCGTGGGGGGGCGCCTGTGCGGGGCGATGCGGGAGATGGACGGAGCGGGCGTTGGACTCCTATCTCGACCGGAAGGCGGACTTCACCCGTGATCTGGTCGTCCGTCTGGACGGAACCGACCCCGCCGCGCTGGCGCGGCGCACGGGACTGCTGGAGGTGACGGTCCGGGCGGTGCTGGCCGGGGACGGCGAGCTGATGTCGTGGGAGGTCGTCAGCGCGTGCCTGGCCGCGGCGGGCGTCGAAGGCGGCGACGTGGCGGCGGTGCGCGACCGGTGGGCGGCGGCCGAGCAGGCCCTGTGGGAGGAGCGGGGCGACGACCTCCGCGCCGCGTTCGAGCGCAACAGGAACGGCAAACCCGCCAAGCTCGTCGAGAGCCACCGGCCGAGGATCCCGTGGCGGCGGCTGACCTCGCGGCATCCCGTGACGTTCGAACCGTGGACCATGCCGACCTTCGGCACCGCCCGCGGGCTGCCCGATCCGGCGACGGCCGGCGACATCCGCGAGTTCTACCGGCTGCTGGCGCAGTTGCGGGAGTGGGCGGGCTCGCCCCGGCAGTCGGAGATCGAGAAACGCTCGTGGGGCACGCTGCCCGACGCCACGATCAGCGCGATGCTGCAGAAGGACCGCTGGCGCACCACCAGTGACCGGGAACGCGTCCGGGTCGGCTACTTCGCGATGGCGTGCGGGCTGCCCGAGGCGGAGGTCGCGCGCTGGGTCGAGGCCTACGAGCGGCTCCGGCACGTCGCACCGCCGGACGACCTGGCCCGCGCCCGCGCCGAGGCGGCCGAGCTGCGGCGCCGGCTCACCGCCGCCGAGGCCGAGGCGCAGGACCTGCGCGCCCGCCTGGCGGCGGCCGAGAGCCGGCGCGATCCCCCGCCTCCCCCGGACACGCGGTGCGACCGGAGGTGGTGGGATCCCCGCGAGCGGCGGTCGCTGTCGGCGGCCGTCGCCGCGCTGCTGTTCGCGGGCGGCGTCGGGGCGGGCCGGGCGATGGGCGCGGGCGGCGGCACGGCGGATCGTTCCATCTGCTTCAGCGGCACGCTGCACCTGGTCGGGTCCACCGCTTTCGAGCAGACGGCCGACGCCATCCGCCGGGGCTACGAGGCCCTGTGCGAGGACGCGAACATCGAGGTGGAGTCCATCGGCTCCAACGAGGGGGTGCGCGCGCTGACCCCCGCGAACGCGGCCTCGACGATCGCCATGCACGACGGGCACATCAAACCCGACTCCGACGAGATCCGGATGCGGGGCTTCCGCGGCTTCCCCGTCGCGCTGGTCGCCTTCGCCGTCGTCGTCCACAAGGACACGAACGTGACCGGCCTGTCGGTGCGGGACCTGCGGTCCATCTACACCCGCGACGGCGGCCCGGCCGGCTGGAAGCGGTTCCGGGGCGGCGCCGACGTGCCGATCCGGATGGTCAGCAGGACCGAGGGCTCGGGCACCCGGACGATCTTCGAGGAGCAGGTGCTCCGGGAACCGGAGCCGGAGCTGTCGTCCAGGGACTGCCGGCGCAAGGACGAGATCCGCGCCGCCGCACGCGTGATCCGCTGCGAGCGCAGCAGCCAGGGCCAGGTGCTCGACACCGTCAACCGGCTGCCCGGCGCGATCGGCTACGCCGAGCTGCACGTCGCCGCGAACACCCGGCGCTACCCGAACGTGCGGATCCTCGCCCTGGACGGCCGGAAGGCCGACGCCGCCTCCGCCGCGGCGAACCGCTACCCGTTCGTCGCGCCCGAGGTCTTCTACACCCACGGGCCGCCCCCGAACAACAGCCCCGCCTCGGCGTTCCTCACGTTCCTCGCGAGCGACTCGGCGCGGAAGATCCTCCAGCAGGCGGGCGCCACCCCCTGCGTCTCGCGGGACGCGCTCATCTCCGCGCCGTGCCAGGCCACCTGAGCGCGGCACCGCCGAGAGCCCGCTCTTTCACGGTTCTTTCACGACGGCGCGCCGACGCGGCGGCGCCGGTCCTCACCAGGACGGGCGTCTCCGGCACCGACCGGCGCCGGAGACGCGGGGGTTGACGCCGCCCGCAGGCCGGGGTACAAGGGCGACAGAGCTTGGAAAGCGCTTTCCCGCTTGGTGACACATCGCGGTCACCGGCGTCCGCGGCGCGGGCGCCGGCGCCGCTCCCACTGGAGGTTCACCGTGCACAGACCAAGCGTCAGTCCACCGACAAGCGCCCGTCCCCCGCGCAGGCCGCTCGCCGCGCTCGCCGCGGCGGCCGGCGCCGTGCTGGCGGGGGCCC
This sequence comes from Actinomadura miaoliensis, assembly GCF_039536785.1. Lineage (NCBI taxonomy): Bacteria > Bacillati > Actinomycetota > Actinomycetes > Streptosporangiales > Thermomonosporaceae > Actinomadura > Actinomadura miaoliensis. Next base: position 17,805 of record NZ_BAAAZG010000023.1, on the reverse strand, counting down.
TGACCCTGTCGGCGGTCCCCGCGTCCGCCACGAACGCCGCCGCCCCGAGCCCGGCGGCGGACGTCCGGGCCGCCAACGTCGCCGACGGCTTCGCGGGCGTGAACGCCTGGGGCCAGAACGGCACCACCGGCGGCGCCGGCGGCCAGACCGTCGACGTCGACACCGCCGCCGAGTTCCTGTCGGCGATCGCGAACCCGAACCCGCTGGTCATCAGGGTCAACGGGACGATCTCGCTGTCCGGCGGCCCGATGCACGACGTCACCTCGAACAAGACGATCGTCGGCGTCGGCTCGAACTCCGGCATCACCGGGGGCGGGCTCAACATCGGCCTGCCGCTCAGCGACTCGATCACCGCCCCGCCCGCGAACGCGGTGAAGAACGTCGTCATCCGGAACATGAAGATCACCAACTGCCCGGACGACTGCGTCAACGTCCAGATGTTCTCCCACCACATCTGGATCGACCACAACGACCTGTCCGACCAGTCCGACGGCGCGCTGGACGTCAAGCGGGGGTCCAGCTACGTCACCGTGTCGTGGAACCGCTTCCACGACAGCGACAAGAACATGCTGCTGGGCCACGACGACGACAACGACGCGCAGGACGTCGGGCGGCTGAAGGTCACCTACCACCACAACTTCTTCGACGGCAGCAAGCAGCGCAACCCGCGCGTGCGGTTCGGCGAACCGGTGCACCTGTACAACAACTACTACCTGAACGTCACCGGCTACGGCGCCGCGTCGCAGATGAACGCCGGTGTCATGGTCGAGAACAACTACTTCGACAACGTGGAGAAGCCGACCCGGACGGACGTCGGCGGCGACCCCGGCCGGATCGTCGCGCGCGGCAACATCGTGGTCAACTCCGAGGACCCGATCGTCCAGCGCGGCAGCGTGCAGGAGCCGCGCACCTACTACGCGTACACGCTCGACCCGGCGGCGAACGTCCCGTCCATCGTCCGCAGCGGCGCGGGCCTCGGCAAGGTCGGCGTGCCCACCGCCTCGGCGGCGACGCGGGCGGCGGCCGACGCCGCCCCGGTCGGCTGGGCGGCGGAGGGCGGCGGCACCACCGGGGGAGCCGGCGGCGCCACCGTGGACGTGGACACCGCGAGCGAGTTCCTCGACGTGGTGCGCGACTCCGGCAGCCACGTCATCCGCGTCCACGGCATGCTGTCCATCAGCGGGATGCAGGACGTCGGCTCCGACAAGACCATCATCGGGGTCGGCGCGAACTCCGGGTTCACCGGTGGCGGCCTGGACGTCGACGGGGTCGACAACGTCATCATCCGCAACCTCAACTTCCGCGACTCCGGCGATGACGGTGTCAACGTCACCGACGGCTCGCACCACGTGTGGATCGACCACAACGACTTCGCCGGTTCCGACGACGGCACCGTGGACATCAAGCGGGGCTCCGACTACGTCACCGTGTCCTGGAACCGCACGCACGACCAGGCCAAGGACATGCTGCTGGGGCACAGCGACGGCAACGGCGGCCAGGACCGCGGCCGTCTGCGCGTCACCTACCACCACAACTGGTTCGACGGCACCGCCGAGCGCCACCCGCGGGTCCGCTTCGGCAACCCGGTGCACGTGTTCAACAACTACGTCGCCAACGCGGACTACGGCGCGGCGTCCAACACCGAGGGCGGCGTGCTGGCGGAGAACAACCACTTCGAGAACGTCCCCGAGCCGCTGGTGATCGGCGTGTACGACGGACCGGCGGGCTCCCTGGTGGAACGCGGGAACGTCTACGTCAACAGCGGCGCCCCGGAGACCGGCGGCACCGTCAAGCCGATCCCGTACTCCTACTCCCTCGACCGCGGCGCCGACGTCAAGGCGATCGTGACGGCGGGCGCCGGCACGGGCAAGATGTGACCGTCCGAGACTCGCCGTGAGGATCCGGCCCTCCGCCCCGGAGGGCCGGATTTCCGGTGGAATGCGGCCCTGGAGCGGTTCGACAACGCCGCCGGGCGACTGGCATCATCACGCGCATGGCCGAGCTGCCCGGCGACCTCAGCGCCGCCCTGGACGAGGCTCTGAGCAGGGCCGACTCGGGAACTCTGAGCAGGTCGGTCCAGAAACTCATGCACCAGTACCGCGACGGGTTCGACCCCGCCGAGCGGATGGTGCTCGGCTCCGCGACCGACGTGGCCGCGTACGCCGCCTACCGGATGCCCGCCACCTACGCCGCGGTGGTCGCCGCGCTGGAGCGCAGCGCGGAGCTCATGCCCGGTTTCTCCCCCCGGACGCATGTGGACGTCGGCGCGGGCACCGGGGCGGCGGTCTGGGCCGCGGCCGAGGTGTGGCCGTCCATCGAGGAGACCACCGTGCTGGAGCAGGCGCCCGAGGCGATCGCCTTCGGCCGGCGGCTGGCCGAGCGGTCGGACTCCCCCGCGGTGCGGGACGCGCGCTGGCGGCGGACGGTGATCAGCGGGCCGGTGCGCAAGCCCGCCGCCGACCTGGTCACCATGACGTACGTGCTGGGCGAGCTCCCGCCGGGTGTGCGCGCGGACGCGGTGCGCTCGCTGGCGGCCGACAGCGAGATGGTCGTCCTGGTCGAGCCGGGCACCCCCGCGGGGTACGAACGCGTCGTCGAGGCCCGCGACCTGCTCGTCGAGCTGGGCCTGTCGGTCGTGGCGCCGTGCCCGCACGACCGCGCCTGCCCCATCCCCCGGGGCGAGGACTGGTGCCATTTCGCCGAGCGCCTGAACAGGACGGCCCTGCACCGCAGGATCAAGGTCGGCACCCTGGGGTTCGAGGACGAGAAGTTCTCCTACGTCGCGGCGGCGAGGGGCGACCGGTCACGGGCCGCCGGCCGGGTCGTGCGGCGCCCCGTCCAACGCAAGGGCATGGTGTCCCTGCGGGTGTGCACGGAGGCGGACGGGCTGCTGGACGCCACGGTCTCCAAGCGTCAGGGCGAGGTCTACCGGGCCGCCCGCAAGACCGACTGGGGAGATCCCTGGCCTCCGGCGCAGGGGCCGAACTGACCGGCCCCCAGGATCGCCGCTGTCAGAGGACGTGCTCGGCGCGCACGTGCCGCACCAGCGTGGTCATTCTCAGCACGGGCAGCTCGCAGACGTGGCAGACCCACACCCCGCTCGGGGCCGAGACGCCGTGCGCCGCGGCGTCGTCGCGGGCGCAGGCGAGATGGTAGGCGCGGACCATCCGCCGCCAGTACCGTGCCGCGATTGACATCGCTCCTCCATCAGATGCCGTGCTCGGGACAAAACCCAAGGGTATGGCACGAATAGAGGAGCGTTTGACCCCGGCTTGGCGTTCGGCCGCCCGCGGGGCCGGCGGGCGGGGGTCACCTCAGGACCGGCCGGCGGGAGCCTCGTCCCGGGGCCCGACCGGCGCCCGCGGCGCCGAGGGTCGGCCGGTGGCGAGGGCCCCCGCTTCGTCCGACGGCCGGATCACTGCCCGATCCTGACTCCCGGCTGGCCGTACGGGTACTCCAGCGGCCGGTGGGCCCGGCGGCCGGGGATGTTGGCCGCGGCGCGGTACTTGCCCAGCGGGAGGATCGTCCTGCCGAAGGTGTCCTCCATCAGCATGGCGGCCGCCGCGTACAGGGCGATGACGGAGGAGATCACGAACAGCCATCCGCCGATGCGGACCGGCCACACGGCCCCGGACCAGAAGCCGGCCGCGGTGAACCCGGCGCCCACCGACAGCACGATCAGCAGCGCCGCCATTCCCATGTTCCGGCCGAGCGCCGCGAGCGCGGTCAACCCGGTGATCACGCAGAGGGCCACGAACCAGAACCCGAAGCTGGGATTGGACACGCCGACCACCGGCGTCAGCACCACCGGGAACGCGCCTACGCCGGTGAGCAGGTACAGCAGGCCGAACGCCAGCCAGAACGAGCCCCACGTGCCGTGCACGGCGGTGGCGAGGCCGTCGCGCGCCCGGTAGGACCACATTCCGGCGAGGAACTGCGCGAGCCCGCTGAACATGAACACGAACGAGGACAGCAGCACGGGCGTCACGCCGGTGCCGTACCAGCCCGCCATCCAGGCCCCCACCATCATGAGCGCGGTGGCGAGGCCGAACAACCCCAGGATGGAGGGGGCCGCCACCGGCTGCAGGAAGATGCGGGTGCGGTCCTCCCAGACGGCGTGCTCTTCGGGGAACTCCTCCGGCCCCCGACGTTCGCCGACCGGCACGCCCCGTCGACCGGGCTCTCTCTCATGTGTCATGGCCCCTCCTCGAATCGGAGATGCAGGGCATTTTCGGTCTATCCGAAGAAGGCCCCCATAAACCTGTCGCACACCACCCGTCGACCTCTCACCCGCGACCGTCACCCGGACTCCGTCACCTCCCGGACAGAGGCCTCTGACCTGCATGGACGGCCACGGGCAGGCACGACGAGCCAGCCATGACAAACATCTCCGGACGCAAATTATTGGCAAAGCAAAAACGCCTTGAGGGCCGTTTATCGGGCTCCGTCCAGGATTGGTGTCATCGCCGCACCCGCTCTTAAGCCGAGAGCGTCCGGTATCACGCCGCCCGTGGCGCCTTTCCCCTTTCGCTGCAGGGATTGCCGACTCGGCGTGTGGGCCGGGCGACTCGGCCGGGCGCCGGCCTCGATGGTCACGGGGTGGTGGGCTCGCTTGTGGGTCGTGCTGCGAGGTCGGAGTGGGGGTGGTGCAGGTCGAAGGCCGGGCGTTCGGAGCGGATGGCGGGGATGGCCTTGAAGTTGTGCCGCGGAACCGGGCAGGAGGTGGCCCATTCCAGCGAGTTGCCGTAGCCCCACGGGTCGTCGGTCTCCACGCGCGGTGCCTTGCGGGCGGTATGCCAGACGTTGTACAGGAACGGCAGGATGGACAGCCCCAGCAGCGCGGCCCCGGCCGAGGAGACCAGGTTGAGGGTGGTGAACTCGGCGGCGTAGTCGGGATAGCGGCGCGGCATGCCCCCGACTCCGAGCCAGTGCTGGACGAGGAAGGTCGTGTGGAAGCCGACGAACAGCATCCAGAACTGGATCTTCGACAGCCGTTCGTCCAGCATCCTGCCGGTCATCTTGGGCCACCAGAAGGCGAACCCGGCGAACATCGCGAACACCACGGTGCCGAACAGCACGTAGTGGAAGTGCGCCACCACGAAGTAGGAGTCGTTCGCCTGGAAGTCCAGCGGCGGCGACCCGAGGATGACGCCGGTCAGGCCGCCGAACAGGAAGGTGACCAGGAAACCGATCGCCCACAGCATCGGCGACTTGAACTCCAGTTGCCCGCGCCACAGCGTGCCGGTCCAGTTGAAGAACTTGATCCCGGTGGGGACGGCGATGAGGAAGGTCATGAACGAGAAGAACGGCAGCAGCACCAGCCCGGTGACGAACATGTGGTGCGCCCACACCGCCATCGACAGGCCGGTGATGCCGATGCTGGCGAACACCATGCCGACGTAGCCGAACAGGGGCTTGCGCGCGAACACCGGGATGACCTCGGTGATGATCCCGAAGAACGGCAGCGCGACGATGTAGACCTCCGGGTGCCCGAAGAACCAGAACAGGTGCTGCCACAGCAGCGCGCCGCCGGTCGCCGGGTCGTAGATGTGCGTGCCCAGCCTGCGGTCGGCCCACAGCGCGGCCAGCGCGGCCGCCAGCACGGGGAACGCCAGGAGCACCAGGATCGAGGTGAACAGCACGTTCCAGGTGAAGATCGGCATCCGGAACATGGTCATGCCCGGCGCGCGCATCCCGACCACGGTCGTGATGAAGTTGACCGCGCCCAGGATCGTGCCGACCCCCGACATGATCAGGCCCAGCACCCACAGGTCGCCGCCGATCTCCGGGGAGTAGGTGTCCAGGGTCAGCGGGGCGTAGGCGTACCAGCCGAACTTGGCCGGGCCCATGCCGGTCAGGTACCCGCCGAGGACGATCAGGCCGCCGGACAGGAACAGCCAGAAGCTCAGCGCGTTCAGCCGCGGGAACGCCACGTCCGGCGCGCCGATCTGCAACGGCATGATCACGTTGGCGAACCCGGCGAACAGCGGGGTGGCGAACAGGAACATCATGATCGTGCCGTGCAGGGTGAACAGCTCGTTGTACCGTTCGGGCCGCACCACCTGCAGGCCGGGATGGACCAGCTCCGCGCGGATCAGCAGCGCCAGCAGCCCGGCCACCAGGAAGAAGGAGAACGAGGCGACCAGGTACAGGTAGCCGACCTTCTTGTGGTCGGTGGTGGTCAGCCAGTCCACCACCCTGCCGCGCAGGGTGGGCGCGGGCGCGGCCGGCGGCGTGGTCTCGGGCGGGTTCCGTACGTCGGTCACAGGGTGCCTCGCTCGTCCGTTGGGCGGCCCGGCGGCGCGGGGACGGCACGGCGGCCGGCGGGACGCGCGGTCAACACGGCCTCGCCCCGGAGAGGGCGGCGGACCTCTGCCCGTGCGCGCGCTCGTCCGCGGTGGCCGCGCCGGTGGGCGGCGAGCAGGGAGGGCGTGTGGCCAGGACCACCACGGCGACCAGGAACACCGCCACCGCGGCGACCGACGCCGCCACGGCCACCGCGACCCGCGGCGGGCGCCACGACACGGCCGTCTCGGCGGCGTCCACGTCCGTGCGGGAGAAGGTCCTCAGCCGCCGGGCCAGGTCCGGATCGTCTCGCTCCAGGTCCGCGTCGATCCGCCTCAGCACGGCCCGCTCATCACCTGGCAGTCCCATCCCCGTCCACCTTCGGCGCACGGCCGCAGCGGCCACCGGTCACGCCTCCGCCATGAGCGCCTGCGCTGCTCGGGGCGGCAGGCAGGACTTACCCGGGCATCGGGCACCGATCCACCAGCGGGGACAAAGACCCGGTACCGACGTCCCCAAGGTCCGCCCGGCCGGTCACGGCGAAAGTCCGGGCCGGTGGGGACGTTCGTCCATGTCGGCCGGCCGCGTCCGGTGGTGGCCTTGAGGGGGCGGCGGCGTCCGGGGCCGAACGGAGATCGGCATGAAGCAGACGGTCAAACTCGGGAGCATCGCCGGGATCCCCGTCGGGGTGCACTGGTCGGTGCTGGCGGTCCTGGCGCTGATCGTCGGCGGGCTCGCCGGGGCCGTGCTCCCCGCCGGCGCGCCCGGCCGGGCGGCCGGGCTGTACTGGGCGGTCGCGGTGCCGACCGCGCTGCTGTTCCTGGCGTCCCTGTGCGCCCACGAGGTCGCGCACGCGCTGGTGGCGCGCCGGAACGGGGTGCGGGTCAGGTCGCTGACGCTGTGGATGCTCGGCGGCCTGGCGGAACTGGCCGACGACGTCCCGTCCCCCGGCGCGGAACTGCGGATCACCGGTGTCGGGCCGCTGGTCAGCGCGCTGCTCGGCGGGGTGTTCCTGCTGGCCGCCCACGGCGTCTCCGCCCTCGGCGGGCCCGCTCTGGTCATCGCGCCGCTGACCTGGCTGGCCCTGATCAACGGGATCCTGGCCGTGTTCAACCTGCTGCCCGGCGCCCCGCTGGACGGGGGACGGATCCTGCACGCGCTGCTGTGGCGGTTCAACGGCGACCGGGCGAGGTCCACGCGGATCGCCACGCGCACCGGGACGGTCCTCGGCTACGTCCTCATCGCGTTCGGATGCGCCGAGGTGCTGCTGTACCGGCGGCTGGACGGGCTGTGGGTGGCGCTGGTGGGGTGGTTCATCGCCGGTGCCGCCGCCGCCGAGGAGCGCGTCGGCGCCCTGCGGACCGCGGTGGCCGGGCTGTGCGTCCGCGACGTGATGACGGCCGATCCCGACCACGGCGCCTCGTGGTCGACGGTCGGCGCGTTCGTCGCCGAGGTGGCGCGGCGGTCCCGGCAGACGGTGTTCCCGGTCGTGGACTTCGACGGCCGCCCGACCGGAGTCGTCACCCTCGACCTGCTCGGCCGCGTGCCGCCGCAGGCCACCGACGTCCCCCTGCGGGAGATCGCCGTCGCGCTCGCGCCCGACCACGTCGTCGAGCCCGACGATCCGGTGTTCCCGCTGCTCAAGCGGCCGCCCGTCGCCCGCGAGCTGGTCGCCGTCGTTGTCGAGGGCGGGCGGCTGGTCGGCATGGTCACCGGCGACGACCTGACCCGGCTCCTCCGGCACAGCCGGCTGCCGGGACCGGTCACCGAGCCGGAACCGTGGCGGTGACCGGCGACCGGTGCGGCCGTCACGGCCGTCCGGCCCGAAGGTCCCGTCGCCCCGCGCGGCGGGACCTTCGTCCCTGTCCGCGCGGCGGGGCCCCGCCAAGACTGGAGCCTGGCCGCGCCGTCGCGCGGCCACGGTTCGGCGGGATGGTGGGAGACCTGTGACGCAGCGCGAGGACACATCGACGCCCCTTGCGGAGGGCCTGTCGTCGGCGGACGCGGCGCTTCGGCTGCGGCGTGACGGGCCGAACGTCCTGCCGTCGCGTCCACCGGTGCCCGCGTGGCGGCGGGTCCTGTCCCAGCTGCGCGACCCGCTGATCCTGGTGCTGCTGGCGGCGGCCGCGCTGACCCTCGCCACCGGCGACTGGACCGACATGGCCGTGATCCTCCTGGTGATCGTCGTGAACACCGCGGTCGGGGTGAGCCAGGAGATCCGCGCCGACCGCGCGATCAGCGCGCTGTCCGATCTGACCGCACCGGCCGCGCGGGTGGTCCGGGACGGGACGCAGCTGCAGATCCCCGCCGCCGACGTCGTCGTGGGCGACCTGCTGGTGCTGGCCGAGGGCGACATCGTCCCGGCCGACGCTGCGGTCGTGGAGGCGGCGGCGCTGCTGGTGGACGAGTCCGCCCTGACCGGGGAGTCGGTCCCGGTGCACAAGACGGCGACGGCCGCGCGCGACGGCGCCGCCGTCCCCGAGGACGCGTCGGTGTCGGCGGGCACGGTGGTGGTCAAGGGCCGCGGACGCGCCGTCGTCACCGCGACGGGGGCGGCGAGCACGACGGGGCGGATCGCGGAGATGCTGGGCGGCGGCGCCGGCCTGACACCGTTGCAGCGGCGCCTGGCCGGCGTCGGCCGGATGCTGGCCGGTGTCGCGGTCTTCCTGTGCGCGGTCGTGCTGGCGCTCGGGCTGGTGCGGGGGCAGCCGGTCGAGCTGATGGTGATCACCGCGATCAGCCTGGTGGTGGCGGCCGTCCCCGAATCGCTGCCCGCCGTGGTCACGCTCGGCCTGGCGCTGGGCGCCCGCCGGATGGCCGCGCGGCACGCCCTGATCCGGGGGCTGTCGGCGGTCGAGACCCTGGGGTCGGTCACGGTGCTCGCCACCGACAAGACCGGCACGCTCACCGAGGGACGGATGGTCGCGCGCCGCCTGTGGACGCCGGTCGCGGAGGCCACCGTCACCGGCTCCGGATACGCCCCGGACGGCCGGATCGACGTCGGCGGCCGCGCGCTCGACGGCCCCGACCCGTACGGGATGACCGAACTGCTGACGGCCGCGGTGCTGTGCAACGACGCGCGGCTGTCCCCTCCCGGGGACGCCGACGGGGAGTGGACGGCGCTGGGCGACCCGACCGAGGCCGCCCTGCTCGCCGCGGCCGCCAAACTCGGCATCGACCGCCGCGACCTGCACGAACGCTTCCCGCGCCACGACGAACGGCCCTTCGACAGCGACCGCAAGCGCATGACCACCGTGCACCGGCTGCCCGACGGGCGGTTCCGCGTCGTCTGCAAGGGGGCGCCGGAGACGATGCTCGGCGCCGCGGTGCTGACGGACGACCCGGAGCTGGTGGCCGGGGCCGCCGCCCGCGCCGACGAGCTGGCCCGCGACGGTTTCCGCGTGCTCGCGGTCGCCGCGGCCACCCGGCCGTCCGCCCCCGGCCCCGGCGAGCCCCTGGAGCGGGGCCTGCGCCTGCTCGGCCTGGTCGCGATCGTCGACCCGCCCCGGACGGCGGCGGCCGCGACCATCGCCGCCTGCCGCCGCGCGGGGATCCGGCCGGTCCTCATCACCGGCGACCATCCCGGCACCGCCCGCGCCGTCGCCGCCGAGCTGGGCGTCATCGGCCCGGACGACCCGGTCGCCGACTGCCGCGTCCCGCACGCGGCCGACGACCCCGGCACGGCGGTCTTCGCCCGCGCCACCCCCGCGCAGAAGCTGGACATCATCCAGGCCATGCGCGAGCGCGGCGAGGTGGTCGCGATGACCGGGGACGGGGTCAACGACGGGCCGGCGCTGCGCCGCTCCGACATCGGCGTGGCCATGGGCCGGCGCGGCACCGAGGTCGCCCGCCAGGCCGCCGACCTGGTGCTGGCCGACGACGACCTGGGCACCGTCGTCGCCGCGACCGAGGAGGGCCGCCGCGTCTACGGCAACATTCGCCGCTTCCTCGTCTACGCCCTGTCCGGCGGGGCCGCCGAGATCGCCGTCATGCTGCTCGGCCCCGCCTTCGGGCTGACGCTGCCGCTGCTGCCCGCGCAGATCCTGTGGATCAACCTGCTCACCCACGGGCTGCCGGGCGTCGCCCTGGGCGGCGAGCCGGTGGAACGCGGCGCCATGGACCGGCCGCCGCGCCCGCCCTCGGAGAGCATCGTGGGCGCCGGGCTGTGGCAGCGCGTGCTGCGCATCGCGATCGTCCTCACCGCCGTCACCCTGGGGGTGGCCGTGTGGGCGCACCACACCGGACACCCCTGGCAGAGCATGGCGTTCCTCGCCCTCGGCGCCACGCAGCTCGCGGTCGCGATCGGCTCCCGCTCCCGGCCGGGCTCCCGCGGCAACCCGATGCTGCTCGTCGCCGTCGCGTCCGCTCTGGTCCTGCAACTGGCCGGGCTCTACCTGCCGCCGCTGCGCGACCTTCTCGGCACCCAGCCGCTGACCGCCGGGGAGCTGGGGGCCGTGCTGGGCCTGTCCGTCCTCGGCTACGCCGCCGTGCGCCTCGACCGCGTCCTGCATCCCGCGCAAAAACGACGGAAACAGCGCCGTTAACGGGCTGTTCACCCCGATTCGTCAGGTGAATCTCATCCTGCGCTGACCGGAATCTGACTTTGTTCTCCTTACGCTCGACGCTATGGGGGACCTTCGGCGGGCACGGATCCTGGTGGTCGACGACGACCCCGCGGTGCGCTCCGCGCTCGACCACGTCCTGCGGTTCCACGGCTATGACGTCGACCTGGCCGGGGACGGCATCGAGGCGCTGGCCGCCCTGGAGGACACGCGGCCGGACGCCGTCGTCCTGGACGTGATGATGCCCGGCCTCGACGGCTTCGGCGCCTGCCGGATGATGCGCGGCCGCGGCCACGACGTGCCGGTGCTGATGCTCACCGCGCGCACCGAGGTGGCGGACCGGGTGACCGGGCTGGACGCGGGCGCCGACGACTACCTGTGCAAACCGTTCGCGCTGGAGGAGCTGCTGGCCCGGTTGCGCGCCCTGATCCGCCGCTCACGGGGCGAGACCACGGGCGGCGACGGGGAGGTGCTGCGGTTCGCCGATCTGACGATGAACGTGGCGACCCGCGAGGTGTGGCGGGGGATGCGCCGGCTGACGCTGTCGCCCACCGAGTTCACGCTGCTGGAGATCCTGCTGCGGCGTCCGCGGCGTGTGCTGGAACGCGGCTGGCTGCAGGAGGAGGTGTGGGGCTGCGACTACGGCCGCAACTCCAACTCGCTGCACGTCTACATCGGGTATCTGCGGCGCAAGACCGAGGAGGGCGGCGAGCCCCGGCTGATCCAGACGGTGCGCGGCGTCGGCTACACACTGCGCGAAGGCCCGCTGTAGCCGGCCGTGGTCCGCCGGCCCGCACGGTCACCGGCTCGTGGTGGGCTGTGCCGCCGGTCCGGTCCGGTCCGCGCGGCCGTCCCCGACCGCGCGCAGGGACGCGGCGCCGGCGCCCAGGTCGATGACCTGGTCGGGACGCGGCGCCAGGTGCGGGTCGTGGGTGATGAGGATGGTGGTGCGGCCCTCCATGAGGCGGCGCAGCGGGGTCAGGACGCGGCGCGCGGCGGCCTCGTCCAGGCCGGTGGTCGGCTCGTCCAGGATCAGCACCGGGGTGTCGCGGATCATCGCGCGGGCGATCGCGATGCGCTGCCGCTGCCCGCCCGACAGCAGCCGCCCGCGCTGCCCCACCGGCGTGTCGTAGCCCTGCGGCAGGGCGGTGATGAAGTCGTGCGCGTCGGCCGCCTTCGCCGCCGCCACGATGTCGTCCTCGCTCGCGCCGGGCCGCCCGTAGGCGATGTTGTCGCGGACCGTCGCGGAGAACAGCAGGTTCTCCTGCGCCAGCAGGGTGACGCTCGCGCGCAGGGCGTGCAGGGTCAGGTCGTGGATGGGCACCCCGTCCAGGCGGATGCCGCCCGCCACCGGGTCGTGGAACCGCAGCAGCAGCTTGGCGATCGTGGACTTGCCGCTGCCGCTCGGTCCGGTCACCAGCACCAGGTCTCCCGGCCGCGTCCGGAACGTCAGCCCGTCCAGCACCGGCCGGCCCGTGCCCGGATAGCCGAAGGTGACGGCGTCGAAGGCGACCCGGCCCCGCCCCGCCGCCCGCGGCCGCGCGGACGGCCGGTCGGTGATCTCGGGCGGGGTGTTCAGCACCTGCAGGACGCGGTCCGCGCCCGCCGCCGCCTCGCCGGCGGTGAGCGCCAGCCGTCCCAGCGCCTGGATCTGCGGGTACAGGTAGCCCAGGTACGCGGCAAACGCCAGCAGCCCGCCCAGCGTGAGGCGGTCGCGCGACAGCTCCCAGGCGCCCATGCCGAGCACCACCAGCACGCACACCGTCTCCAGCACCTCGATCAGGGGCCCGTACGACGCCGTCAGCCGCGCCTCGGCCATCTTGGCGGCCATCCAGCGGCGTCCCTCGCGGTGCAGCCGGGACGCCTCGGTGGCCTGCCGGTTGTAGGACTGCACCAGCGCCTGGTTGGCCAGGCCCTCCTCGACGATGCTGTTCATCACGCCGTTGCTGGCGCGTTCCCGGGCCGCCGCCGCGTGCAGCCGCGCCGCGAAAACCTTGGCCGTGACGACGAACAGCGGCACCAGTGCACACGCCACGAGCGCCAGGTCCCACCGCACGTACAGCGCCGCGCCCGCGAAGAACACGACGCTGACCGCCGCCGTCACCGCCTGCACCAGGCCGGACGCCACCAGTTCCTCGATCGCCTCGATGTCGTCGGTGAGCCGGGCCATCAGGTCGCCGAGGCGCCGCCGGTCGAAGAAGTCGGGCGACATCCGCTGGATGTGGGCGAACACCCCGTCGCGCAGCCGCAGCAGGAACCGCTCCCCCGCCAGCGCCGTGGTGTACTCGCCGCCGAAGCTCACCAGCCCGGCCGCCACCGCCAGCGCGAGCCAGGACAGCGCGGGCGTCCAGAACGCGTCCAGGTCCCTGGTCGCCAGCGCCTTGTCGGTGATGACGCCGAACAGCCAGATCGCGGCGACCTCGCACGCCGCCGCGACGACCGCGCACACTCCGCTGAACAGCAGCCATCGGCGATCGCCCCGCGTGTAGGGCCAGAAACGCCGGAACGCGGCCACCACCGACCGCACCTCGCCGGAAACCGCCAGCAGCGGCACGCAGCCCTCCCTCACTCACGAGAAGAGCCCGGCGGGCCGTTCACCCGCCCGGCTCTGCTCAGATCACCCGTTCGCTCGGCGCGACCGGCCTAGTACCAGCGGTGCCTGCGGTGGAACCGGTGGTGCCGCCTGTGGAACCTGCGGTGCCTGCGGTACCGCGGTCTCGGATACGGCTGCCCCCCACCGGCCCCCGGGAAGATCTTCTGGAAGCTCATGAGAGAACCCCCGTTCTTTGTCGTCCGGCCTTAACGGCCCTGACACGAAAGAACGTACCCAGCCATTCTTATGACCGCGCTGTGGCCGATCTATAAGCGAACTGAGAGAAATCTAAGAATGTGCTGAGAGAACGGCCCGCGCGGTGGACGACGATCAACCGGATTTTCCGGACCGCGAAAGTAGCGGGGGCTCGGCGGCGAGTGTAACGGCCGTCCCTTCGGGGAGGACGCGGGCGGGACGGGAGGGGGCATGGACCAGTCGGACGTGATCATCGTCGGCGCGGGGGCGGCCGGTCTGTCACTGGCCCATCACCTCGTCGGGACGGACGGTCCCGGAGCGCCGCCCACGGTGACGCTCGTGGACGCGCTCGACGAGGCGTTGCGCCCGCCCGAGCGCACCTGGTGCTTCTGGGAGGAGGGCGACGGCGAGTTCGAGGACGCCGTCACCGCGTCCTGGCGATGGCTGCGGGTGGTGGGCGCGGACGGCACCGGGGGCTCGCACCGGACGTCCCCCTACCGCTACAAGATGATCCGCTCGACCGCGTTCCAGGAACTGGTGGAACGCGGGCTCGCCCGGCACGCCGGAGTACGGACGGTGCACGCCGACGTCGACACGGTGCGCGACGTCCGCGGCGGCGCCGAGGTCGGCGGCACCGCGGCCGGAGGGCGGCGGGTGACGCTGCGGGCCCGCTGGGTGTTCGACTCGCGTCCGCCGCGTGATCTGCCACGGGCCCGCAGCACCCTGCTGCAGCACTTCCGCGGCTGGTTCGTGCGCACCGAGACGCCCGCCTTCGACCCCGACGTCGCGCTGCTGATGGACTTCCGGACCCCCCAGCCGCGTCACGGGGTCTCGTTCGGCTACGTGCTCCCGACCGGCCCCGACGAGGCGCTGGTGGAGTACACCGAGTTCTCCCCCGTTCCGCTGACCCGGGACGCCTACGAGCGACGGCTGCGGCACTACACGCGCGAGGTGCTGGGGCTCGATTCCGCACGGGTTCACAGGTGCGAGCAGGGCGTGATCCCCATGACCGACGCCGTGTTCCCGCGCCGGGTGGGGCGTTCGGTGTTCCGTATCGGCACGGCCGGTGGTGCGACGCGTCCCGCCACCGGCTACACGTTCGCGGCGGTGCAGCGGCAGAGCCGGGCCATCGCCGCCGCCTACCGGCGCGGGGCCGTGCCCGTGCCGCCCGCACCGTACCCCGCCCGCGCCCGCGCGATGGACGCGGTGCTGCTGAGGCTGCTGGTCCGGGAGCGGGTCGACGGCGCGCGGTTCTTCACCGACCTGTTCGAGAACACGCCGACGGCGCGTCTGCTGCGGTTCCTGGACGGCGGCACCCGACTGTGGGAGGACATCGCGATCGGCATGCGCACCCCCGTGCTGCCCATGCTGCGCACCGCCGCCGAGCTGCCGCTGCTGCCCCGCAGGGACCGTCCCGCCCGTCCCGTCCCGGCGTCCGCGGCGGACCGCTCGGTGGTGGGGCCGTGAACCACCGGCCCGGCAGGGACAGGCGCGCGGAGCTGATCGCCGCGCCCGGCGGGCGGAACCGGTTCAGCGGCGACGCGCCCGCCGTCGCGGTCGTCGGCGGGGGCATCGCGGGGATGGCGGCCGCGACCGTGCTCGCCGAACGCGGCGCACGGGTCACGCTGTACGAGCGGGAGGCGGCGCTCGGCGGGCGGGTGGGCGGGTGGCCGGTGACGCTGGCCGACGGATCCCGCGCCACCATGACCCGGGGGTTCCACGCGTTCTTCCGCCAGTACTACAACCTGCGCGGGTTGCTGCGCCGCGTGGACGGGGGCCTCGGCATGCTGGCGGGCCTGCCGGACTATCCGCTCCTGCACGGCGACGGCCGGTCCGACCGGTTCGCCAGGGTGCCGAGGACGCCGCCGTGGAACGCGCTGGGCTTCGTGGCGCTCAGCCCCAGCTTCCGCTGGCGGGACCTGGCCCGGATGAACCTGGCGGCGGCCGGGCCCCTGCTGGACGTGCGCGTCCCGGAGATCTACGAACGGCTCGACGCCACCGGCGCCGCGCGGTACCTGGCCGCGGTGGGGTTCCCCGACGCGGCCCGGCACCTGGCGTTCGAGGTGTTCTCCCGCAGCTTCTTCGCCGACCCGGACCGGCTGTCGGCCGCCGAACTGGCCCTGATGTTCCACGTCTACTTCCTCGGCTCGGCCGAGGGGCTGCTGTTCGACGTCGTCCGCGAACCGTTCCCGCAGGCGCTGTGGGACCCGCTGGGCGCCTACCTGGCCGCGCTGGGGGTGCGGCTGCTCACCGGCACCCCCGTGGAGCGGGTCGGGCCGCGGGCGGACGGCGGCGCCGACATCGTGGCCGAGGGCGACTTCGGCCGCTATGACGCGGTGGTGCTCGCGCTGGACGTCAACGGGCTGCGCGGAGTGGTCGCGCGCTCGCCCGATCTGGGCGACCGGTCGTGGCGGGCACGCGTCCAGCGGCTGCGCACCGCGCCGCCCTTCCTGGTGACCCGGCTGTGGCTGGACCGTCCGCCGCACGCCCATCGCGCCGCGTTCCTGGCCACCAGCGGCTTCGGGACGCTCGACAACGTCAGCGTGCTGGACCGGTGGGAGGGCGAGGCCGCGCGCTGGGCCGCGCGCACCGGCGGTTCGGTCGTCGAGCTGCACGCCTACGCGTTGCCCGCGACCTGTGACCGGCGGGCCGAACAGGAGCGTCTCTTGGCCCAGTTGCATCGCGTCTACCCGGAGACGCGCGGCGCGCGGATCGTCGACGTCCGGCACCTGTGGCGGGAGGACTGCCCGCTGTTCGCCACGGGCGGCCACCGCGACAGGCCGACGGTGCTCACACCGCATCCGGACGTGGTGGTGGCGGGCGACCTGGTCCGCACGGATTTGCCGGTGGCGCTGATGGAGCGCGCCGCGACCAGCGGCTTCCTGGCCGCCAACGCGCTGCTGGCACGGTGGGGCGTCCGGGGGCAGCCGCTGTGGACGGTCCCCCGCGCGGGCCGCTCGCGGGCGCTGCGCGCGGTGGCCGCCCTCGTCGGACGGGCCTGAGCCGGACGGGCCTGAGCCGGACGGGCCTGAGCCGGACGGGCCTGAGCCGGACGGGCCTGAGCCGGACGGGCCTGGTCTCAGCCGGGGAACCGGCCGGACGCGCGCAGCCGCCAGCGGCGTTCGGCGTAGGCGAGGTCGTCCCGCCACAGCCGTCCGGCGGCCCGCCGCATCAGGGGGCGCAGCAGCGGCGCCATCGCGCGGGCGACCGCGAAGCCCGGCCGCTCGGAGACGGCCAGGACCGCCTCCACGACGGCGGTCCGCGGAGCACCGTCCGGGCCCGGCCCGAGCGGTGTGGCGTGCGTCTCCACGACCGACGTGCGGCCTTCGCCTTCGAGGATGTGCATGACGACCGTGCGGGGGCCGGGGGCGGTGAACCGGGCCCGGACCGGGACGACGGCGCGGCCAGCCACCCTGAACGACACGTCCACGAGGAAGCAGTCGTCCTCGCCCTGCCCCTCGCCGCCCCCCTCCCCCGGATGCTCCGGACGCTCCGCCGGTGCCCGCCGCACCGTCAGGTCGACGAACGAGTACGGGTGCAGCCAGCCGCCGTGCCAGGGGTCGAGGCGATTGGCGATCACGTCCTCCGGTTCGCAGGCGCCCTCGGCGTCGAACACCGCCTCGATGCGGCGCGCCGCCTCCGGCCTGCCCGGCACGACGGGGCGCTCCAGCGGCGGCTCGCCGCCGGCCGCGTCGAGCCGCACCCAGGCCAGCACGCCGTCGTCGTAGGCGGGATAGGGTTCCCACCCCGCGTAGGGGCTTCCGTCCAGGACGAGCCCGTGCCAGTGGCAGACGACCGTGCCGCACAGGACGCGGGCGTCCCGCAGCGGGGCGCCCAGATGGGGGCAGGTGCCGGTGCCCGCCCGCAGCAGCCCGTCGCGGCCGCGCCACGCGATGACCTCCAGACCGGCGACCGTCCGCGCGTAGGGGCGCCCGCCGTGGCCGATGTCCCGGCTGGCGCCCAGGACGTACCAGTTGCCGGACGGCCGGGCGGCGGCCCGTTTCAACGCCGCCGCGATGATCGAGGGCCGGGCGTCCCGCCAGGTGGCGCGCTGGTCCTGCCAGCGGGCGGGACGCCGCAGCCGCAGCGGCAGGAGGGACCGGCGCGGGGCGGTCACCGCGGGGCCTCCGGCGCGTCGGTACCCCGGCGCGGCACGCGGGTCCGCAGCCG
>NZ_BAAAZG010000022.1:83016-115274 GCF_039536785.1 Actinomadura miaoliensis | reverse complement strand
GCACGGGCCGCCGGCGGGAGCGGCGCGCCCTGGCCCGCGGGCACGGCGGCCATGGACGCGACGTAACGCGGCCACTCCTCGACCCAGTTGCGGCCCAGGTCGTCGATGAACGAGCCGGGCGGCGGCGTCACGCCGTGCGCGGCGCACCAGGCGCCCGGAGCGTGCTGGCCCGTGCGCACCCGCCCGTCGCTGGGCATCAGCTGCGGCGGGATCGGCGGCAGCTTGCCGGGGTCGTGGCCCATCTTGGCCTCGGCCTCCAGCTCGGAGACGTCCTTCTCCTCCGACATCCCGATCGGGCCGACCCGGCGGGCGTTGAGGAACTGCCGGACGACCGGCTCCTCGCTGGACAGCAGCATCTCGCGCGGCCCGAACATCACCAGCTCGCGGCGGAACAGCAGGCCGATGTTGTCCGGCACGGTCCGCGCGGTGTTGATGTCGTGGGTGACGATCAGGAACGTCGCGTTGATCTGCGCGTTCAGGTCGACGATCAGCTGGTTGAGGTAGGCGGTGCGGACCGGGTCCAGGCCCGAGTCCGGCTCGTCCACCAGCAGGATCTCCGGGTCCAGCACCAAGGCGCGGGCCAGGCCCGCGCGCTTCTTCATGCCGCCGGAGATCTCACCGGGAAGCTTGTGCTCGGCCCCGATCAGGCCGACCATGTCCATCTTCTCCAGGACGATCCGCTTGATCTCCGACTCGGACTTGCGGGTGTGCTCGCGCAGCGGGAAGGCGATGTTGTCGTAGATGTTCATCGACCCGAACAGCGCGCCGTCCTGGAACAGCACCCCGAACAGCTTGCGGGTCTCGTACAGCTGCGCCTCCGGCAGGCGCGGCAGGTCCCGGTCGCCGATCCAGATGTGGCCGCGGTCCGGCTTGAGCAGCCCGACGAGCGACTTCAGGAACACCGACTTGCCCGTGCCGGAGGGCCCGAGGAGCACGTTGATCTCTCCCGCGGGCAGCGTCAGCGACACGTCCTGCCAGATAGTCTGGCGGCCGAAGGACTTGGTCAGTCCCTCGACCCTGATCTCGACGCCCACTCGTCACCTTTCGTCCAGGCCGGGGGGAATCCGGAACCAAAGACCGAGCAGCTGTGGTCGTAGCACTCCGTGCGTCGTCGTCACTCAGCGCGCCACTCCCGTTGCTACCGCCGGGTAGCTGTGGCGGGTGCCACTACCGTAGCGGCCCGGAGCGGAAATGGAAGAGGGGGCGCCCGGTTGGACCCGCCGTCCAGTGAGGTCGTAAGAGAATCGTTACTTACGCGCCTGGTGAGACTACTGGTCCAGGATGACCCGTCTCAAGGGACATGACCGGAACACCTCCACTCCCGACAACCGACCGATCGGGACGCCGCCGGGAACGCGACGAGGCGGCCACCCCACCGTCGTGGGATGACCGCCTCGTACGAAGCGAGTCGAAGCGCGCCGGAGCGAGCGCTTCGAGAAGCCTGAGAAGCCTTACTTGACGGTGACCGTCGCGCCGGCCTTCTCCAGGGCCTCCTTGGCCTTGTCGGCCTGCTCCTTGTTGACCTTCTCCAGCAGCGGCTTGGGAGCGCCGTCCACCAGGTCCTTGGCCTCCTTCAGGCCGAGGCTCGTCAAGGCGCGAACCTCCTTGATGACCTGGATCTTCTTGTCGCCGGCGGCCTCGAGGATGACGTCGAACTCGTCCTTGGCCTCCTCGGCCGGGCCCTCGGCCGCGACCGGGGCGCCGGGGGCGGCGACGGCGGCGACGGGGGCGGCGGCCTTGACGTCGAAGGTCTCCTCGAACTGCTTGACGAACTCGGACAGCTCCAGGAGGGTCATCTCCTTGAACGCGTCGAGCAGCTCGTCGGTGCTGAGCTTCGCCATGGTGTTTTCCTCCGCTAGGGCTTGGCAGATGGGTCGTCGATACGACCGCGGGTGGTCGGTCCGGGTGGGACCCCGGTCACTCGGCGGGCGCGTCGGCCGTGTCGGCGTCGGCGGCCTCGGCCGCGTCGGCGTCGGCCTGGACGGCCGGGGCCTCGGCGGTCTCGCCGGCCTCCTCGCGCTTGGCGCGCAGCGCCTCGGCGAGCTGGGCGGCCTGGGTCGGCAGCGCGTTGAACAGGGCGGCCGCATTGGCCATGGAGCCCTTCATCGCGCCGGCCAGCTTCGCGAGGAGCACCTCGCGAGACTCCAGATCGGCGAGCTGGGTGACCTCGGCGGCGTCCATCGGCTTGCCGTCGATGTAGCCGCCCTTGATCACCAGCAGCGGGTTGGCCTTGGCGAAGTCACGCAGCCCCTTGGCCGCCTCGACCACGTCGCCCTTGACGAAGGCGATCGCGGACGGGCCCTGCAGCAGGTTCCTGAACTCCTCGTCCAGGCCCGCGTCGGACGCGGCGATCTTGGTCAGCGTGTTCTTCACCACGGCGAACCGGGCGTTCTCGCCGA
The DNA here is from genome assembly GCF_039536785.1 of Actinomadura miaoliensis. Lineage (NCBI taxonomy): Bacteria > Bacillati > Actinomycetota > Actinomycetes > Streptosporangiales > Thermomonosporaceae > Actinomadura > Actinomadura miaoliensis. Next base: position 112,875 of record NZ_BAAAZG010000022.1, on the reverse strand, counting down.
GATTGGTGCGCAGCTCCTTCAGCTGCGCCACCGTCAGCCCGCGGTACTCGGTCAGCACGGCGCCGTTGGAGCTCTGGAACTCTTCCGTGAGCTCGGCGATCGCCGCGGCCTTGTCGGCCTTTGCCATGGGCCTCCTTCCGATTACCTGGGTGGAAGCCGCCGGGGCGAAAGGCTCTGCCAGAACACAGAAACGCCCCGGCGTAGGCGCACGGGGCGTGGGCACGACACGGAGGTCGCACGGAAGCTCTCGTCTCACCTACGCGGGCCGCCCGGCACCCTCACGGGCGCGGGTCCTTCGGCCGCCCCGAACGGGGCGACGACCGGCGGTCTTCGGCAGTTGTCAAGAGTACGCGCTCGTCCGGCCGCGCACAAAATCCTTTCCCCAGGAAACCGGGGAAAGCGCGCGGTCTCGCCGCTCGCCGTTCCCGGGAACGCGGCGAGGCCGCACCCCCGGTCGAAGGGTGCGGCCTCGTGGCGGTCGGAGAGGTCAGCTGCCGGTGGGCATCTGCCCGCCGCCGGGCAGGTTCTTCATCAGCACGCTGAAGTCGGTGACCTGGTCGGCGGGCGGGGCGGCGATCTGCACCGGCTTGCCGTAGTCCCGGTAGGTCATCGAGATCGTCATGTCCTCCTTGGCGCCCTGCGCGCTCTTCATCGCCAGCTTGCGCGGCAGCTGGTCCTTGTCGACCCACAGGTCGAAGGTCATCGAGTCCATGCCGGTCTGCGCCAGCGACTTCTGGTACGCCTCGCGCTGCTCGGCCGGCAGCTTGGCCACCGCGTCCTGCAGCCGGTAGGTGCCGGTGTAGTGGGTGGTCTCCACGCCCTCGACCGTCTCCTTGCCGACCTCGCGGGCGTCCTTGGAGGCGGTGAGCATCTTGGTGTTCTGGACGGGGTCGAGCTGCCGCGACTGCTCCAGCAGCTGCTCGACGTTGATGCCCGACTGCCGGCCGATCTCCGACAGGGAGATCTTCAGCCACGGCTTGGCGCCCAGCTGCCCGGCACTGCCGCCGAGCCGGCTCGCCATCTGGGTCAGCATCGGCATCTTCATGTACATCGTGTTGCCGACGAACACCTGCTCCATGCCGCCCATGGACTGGCCGCCCACGCTCATCTGGCCCAGGTTCATGGAGTAGGCGAGGTCCGGCTTGGTGCGGTACTGCATCTCGCCGTCCGCACTGACCGCCCCGCTCTGCGGGTCGTTCATCCGCATCGACACGGTGGCCTTGAACGAGTCGGTCTGCCCCGTCTTCTCCGCCGCCTTGCCCAGCACCTGCGCGGCCGTGAGCTTGATGGCGTCACCGGCCTCCTCCGCCCCTCCGAGACATCCGGTCAGGGACAGGGCCAGGCCGGTGGCCACCGCGGTGCCCGCGGCGAAGCGACGAATCATATGGTTCTCCTCGGTTGTGAAACGAACGGCCGCGCCGAGCGGCTACAAGCCGCACAGTCAATCAGACGCCGAGAAGATCCACGTGGTTCATCCCGATCTGGGGCGGAACGGCGCCGGACCCGCGGGCCGGGCGCCGCGAGTCCCCGGGCCGGGCCCGCGGCGCGCTCCGGCGGTCGCCGGGGAGCCCGGCGGTCAGTTACCGAAGAGCCCGTTCAGCGACAGGTCGCCGACCTGGTCGGCGGGGGGCGGGTTCACGCTGAACGACTTGCCGTAGTCGCTGTAGCGCACGGTCACCGAGCCGGTGTCGCCGCCCGTCCCCTTGGACACGATCTTGCGGGGCAGCTGGTCGCCGTCCGTCCACAGGTCGAAGCTGATCTTCTCGCCGGACGCGCCCTGCGGGAACCAGCGGCTCACCCGCTGCCGCACCTCGGGGTCGAGCCGGTTCAGCGCCTCCTGGACGGTCACCGTCCCGGTGTAGTGGACGGTGCGCACCCCGTCGACGGTCTCCTCACCGACCCTGCGCACGTCCTTGGACGCGGTGAACATCTTGGTCTGCTCAGCCGGGTTGACCTTCTGCACCTGCTCGACCAGGCCGGCGACGTCGAAGCCGGTCTGCCGCCCCACCTGCGCCACGTCCACCTTCACCCACGGCTTGCCGTTGGCCGCGAACCGGGCGAGCTGCGGGAGCTTGGCGTACAGGACGTCACCGGTGTAGATCGCCTGCCCGCCGACGCCGTCCAGGCCCCGGCCGCCGCCGACCTTCTGCAGCTGCGCGCTGAACACCAGCTCCGGCCGCAGCCGGAACCGACCGGTGGCCTGCACGTGCGCGCCGTTCCGCGCGTCGGTCACGGTCAGGTCGGCCTTGAACGAGTCGGCCTGCCCGGTCTTCTGCGACGACTGCAGGACCGCCTCGGCGGCGCTCAGCTTCATCGCGCCCGTGGACACGTTTCCCGAGCCGTCACCGGCGCAGCCGGACAGCAGCAGCGCGGCGCCTACGGCGGTGCCTCCCGCGGCCACGGCGAATCGGCGATTCATGAGGATTGAGCCTCCCTGGTTGCCTACCGATGACCACAGTCTCGTCCGGCGAACGCGGGCGAACATCCCCCGATGGTACGAATGCCGCGCTTCGCGGTACGACCGGCGGCGTACCCGTACGAGACTGCGCGACACGGCGGCCGCGGCCGGCCCGGGCGTTCTCAGCGGTAGGAGCGGAACGCCATCGAACCGGCGAACCGCCCGCCCGGCACCGCCGCCCCCAGGCCGATCCAGGTGGGACGGCCGTCGGCGTCGACCCACATGTCCAGGGAGACCCCGATGCCGGGCGGCACCGCCCTGAGCGCCCGCCCCGCGGGTCCGGCCTCGGCCTCCGGCAACAGCGACAGCAGGTCACCGATCGACACCCCGGCCGTGTAGCGCACCGAGCCGAACCGGTCGGGCGCCGACCTGCCGACGCCCGGCAGCGACCGGACCAGGCCGGTGAACTCGCGCGGATCGGACCCGGTCCGCAGCCTGGCGAGCTGGGCGTCGGTCAGCGTGCGTTGCCTCCACCCGGTGCCGTCGAAGCCCGACAGCGTCCGGCCCTTGACGATCGCCTTCTGCGTGACGGTGGTCTTCTCGCCGCCGCGCACGCTCGTCCGCACGCCGGTGGCGTCCAGCGCGAACCGAGGCGCCACGGTGAAGCGCGCGGTCTCGGTGGCGTGCTCATAGTCGCCGTTCGCCGCCCCGGACAGCCGCACCTCGGTCACGCGGACGTACGAGCGAAGCGGCGTTCGGGCGCTGGACGCGCGTCCGGCGGGGGTGTCCGTGGCGCTTCCGCGGGACGTGCGCCCCGGCGTGGACGAGGCGGTCGCCGACGTGCCCCCCGTGGGCGCCGCCTTGGGCGCGTTCTCGGGGAGCGGGGAGCGGGACGCTCCGGCCGCCTCCGGGGCCGGGGCCGGGGCGTTCTGAACGGCCGCCACGGGCGTTCGCGGAGTGTCGCGGGACTCCTCCGGCCCCGCCTTGACGACGGCCACAATCGCGGCGGGCACCACGGCCGCGGCCGTGACGACGGCCATCACGACCAGGTGATCGGCACGACGGTCCACGGTCCTCCGTCCCGTAACGTCGACGAGCCCTGCGAGGGCGGAGATCGATTCAACACCACCGGCTCCGCCGGCACCACAGGCGCCGTAATTCGGACCGGACGCGCAAAGCAAAAGGGCGCCCCCCTAAGGGGACGCCCTTCACGACTGCCGGCTGTCGCCGGTCAGTCCTGGTCGAGCTCGGCGGTCAGGTTCCGCACGGCGTTCGGGTCGATCGGGACGCTCGGCCCCATCGACGTCGTCACCGCGGCCTTCTTGACGTACCGGCCCTTGGCCGCCGACGGCTTGAGCCGCTGGATCTCCTCGACGGCGGCGGCGTAGTTCTCCACCAGCTGCCGCTCGCTGAAGGAGGTCTTGCCGACGATGAAGTGCAGGTTCGCGTGCCGGTCGACCCGGAACTCGATCTTCCCGCCCTTGATGTCGGTGACCGCCTTGGCCACGTCCATGGTGACCGTGCCGGTCTTGGGGTTGGGCATCAGGCCGCGCGGACCCAGCACCCGGCCCAGCCGTCCGACCTTGCCCATCTGGTCGGGGGTGGCCACCACCGCGTCGAAGTCCAGGAAGCCGCCCTGGATCTTCTCGATCAGGTCGTCGGACCCGACGAAGTCGGCCCCGGCCTCGCGGGCCTCCTCGGCCTTGGCACCGCCCGCGAAGACCAGCACGCGGGCGGTCTTACCGGTGCCGTGCGGCAGGTTGACCGTGCCGCGCACCATCTGGTCGGCCTTGCGCGGGTCCACGCCGAGCCGCAGCGCGACCTCCACGGTCGCGTCGAACTTGGTGACGCTGGTCTCCTTGGCCAGCCGCATGGCCTCGGCCGGGCTGTACAGGTGCTCGCGGTCGATCTTCTCGGCCGCGGCGCGGTACGCCTTGCTGCGCTTCATGTCTGTCTCCCTGATGTGAAAGGAGGTCGTGGTGCGGGCCGCGCCAGGCCCTTCCACGGTCGTACGGACGTCCCGTACGAGGGTCCTACTTGACCTCGATGCCCATGGAGCGGGCGGTGCCGGCGACGATCTTCTCGGCGGCGTCGATGTCCTTGGCGTTCAGGTCGGGCATCTTGGTCTGCGCGATCTCCCGGATCTGGTCGCGGGTGACCGAGCCGACCTTGGTCTTGTGCGGCTCGCCGCTGCCCTTCTCCACGCCCGCGGCCTTGAGGATCAGCTGCGCGGCCGGCGGGGTCTTGGTGACGAAGGTGAACGAGCGGTCCTCGTAGATGGTGATCTCTACGGGGATGACGTTGCCGCGCTGGGACTCCGTGGCAGCGTTGTACTGCTTGCAGAAGTCCATGATGTTGACGCCGTGCGGACCGAGCGCCGTACCGACCGGCGGCGCCGGGGTCGCCTGTCCGGCCTGCAGCTGGACCTTGACGATCGCGGCGACCTTCTTCTTCGGAGGCATCTGCACCCCTACGTCCCGTGTGCTTCGGTTCCGGTTCCCGCGTTTCACGGGCAACGTCGCGGCCGGGACTCAACCGCGACGTAGGAACCGCTGTGCTTCGTCGTCCCCGCGGACGCGGGGCCGACGCAGATGTGGCCTGCCCAGCGTGGAGTTGGACGGAGCCATCCCCACGGACGCGGGGGCCGGCCGTCTCCCGTCCGGAGCCGAGACGAGAACCAGACCATCCCCGCGAAGGGCGGGGCGAAGGTCTCGCGCTCGACGATCCTGCCGGGCACCCGGCCCTCTCCACGCGGCACGGGGCCGATCCGCGGACGCGCGGCCGGAGACCGGCACGAGCACCTGGGCGGACCGCCCTGCGCGCGCAGGGCCGCCCCGTCCAGGATACGCGTCGGCCGGAGCGGCCTCGTCAGATCTTGGAGACCTGGTTGAAGGACAGCTCGACCGGCGTCTCGCGGCCGAAGATGCTGACCAGCACCTTCAGCTTCTGCTGCTCGGCGTTGATCTCGTTGACGGTGGCGGGGAGGGTGGCGAACGGGCCGTCCATGACGGTGACGGACTCGCCGACCTCGAAGTCCACCGACGGCGCGGCCTTGGCCTGCTCCTTGGCCTTGGCGGGCTCCTCCGGCTCGGGCGCGAGCAGGGAGGCGACCTCGTCCAGGCTCAGCGGGGACGGCTTGTTGGAGAGGCCGACGAAGCCGGTGACCCCGGGCGTGTTGCGGACGGCGGCCCACGACTCGTCGGTCAGCTCCATGCGGACCAGGATGTAGCCGGGCAGGACCTTCTCGTTGACCTTCTGCCGCTTGCCGCCCTTGATCTCGGTCACCTCGTGCTGGGGGACCTCGATCTGGAAGATGTAGTCCTCCATGTTCAGGGTCTGGGTGCGGGTCTCGATGTTGGTCTTGACCCGGTTCTCGTACCCCGCGTAGGAGTGCACGACGTACCAGTCGCCCGGCTGCATGCGCAGCTGCATCTTGAAGTCGGCGTACGGGTCGGCCGGGGGCTCGGCCTCGGCGGTCTCCTCCGCCTCGGCGCTCTCGCCGGTCTCGGTGACGGCGTCGCCCTCGGTCTCCGTGTCCACCGGCTCGGCGCCGGCGGCGGGCACATCCGCCCCGGCGGGCTCACCCGACGGCTCGGCCGCAGCAGCCTCAGCGGACCGGGCCTGTTCGACGGCCTCGTCGTTGGGCTGTGAGGACTCGGACACGGCGACTCTTTCCCTCGTACGGATGGTGGTGATGGAGTTTCCGGGCGATGCGGGCGAACGCCCTAACGGGGCTCCGGCAGGCCCTCGACCTAACGGGGCTCCGGCAGGCCCTCGACGGTACGCCGACGGCGGCGGCCGCAGACGGCCGCCCGGTGCCGGTGGCTCAGCCGAAGACCCAGAACACGCCTCGCTGCAGCAGCCAGTCGAGGCCGGAGACGATGGCGAGCATGATCAGCACGAAGACCAGGGACACGGTCGTGTAGGTGATCAGCTCACGCCGGGTCGGCCAGATGACCTTGCGCAGTTCGGCGACCACCTGGCGCACGAAGAGAGCGGGAGACGTCCGCTTGCGCGGGGACCTCCCCTTGCCTTCGTCTTTGGCCGCGGCCTCGCCGCGCGTCTCAGTCGCCATTGTGCCGCCGTTCACCTCATAGGTCGTGACCAACCACCCTGTGGTTGACTCGCTCGCTCACCGTGCGGCGTGCCATCGCCTGGCAGGCACGGGTGCGCGCACCGCACCTCGCAGGGCAGGAGGGACTCGAACCCCCAACCGCCGGTTTTGGAGACCGGAGCTCTACCAATTGAGCCACTGCCCTTCACTTTTTCTCTCCCGTGCAAGGAGATGCCCCGGCCGTCCCCGGCCGGGTCGTGACGTTCATAGCTTACGGCCTTTCGCGGACAGGACCGTATGCCATGAGCCGCCACTAGGACGGTGAGTCTACGTCCCAGAGCCGCCCGCGTCGAACCGGACCGCGCCGCCATGTCGCGACCGGCCGTCCGGCTCGTCCCCGACACCCGGTCCGACCGGCGGGGATATACCGCTGAAGTCATCGCCGCGGGTCTGTAACGATAGGAGGCATGAGCATCGATCGTCCTCGCCTGTCCAGGCGCATCGCCGCCATCTCCGAGTCCGCCACGCTGGCCGTCGACGCCAAGGCCAAGGCGCTGAAGGCGGCGGGCCGCCCGGTCATCGGGTTCGGTGCGGGCGAGCCGGACTTCCCGACCCCCGACTACATCGTCGAGGCCGCGGTCGCCGCGTGCCGGGAGCCGCGGTTCCACAAGTACACGCCCGCCGCCGGGCTGCCCGAGCTGCGCGCGGCGATCGCCGAGAAGACGGCCCGCGACTCCGGCCTGCGGGTGGAGGCCTCGCAGGTGCTCGTCACCAACGGCGGCAAGCAGGCGGTGTACGAGGCGTTCGCGGCGCTGCTGGACCCGGGCGACGAGGTGCTCGTGCCGACGCCGTACTGGACCACCTACCCCGAGTCGATCAAGCTGGCCGGGGGCGTGCCGGTGGACGTGGTGGCCGACGAGACCACCGGCTACCGGGTGAGCGTCGACCAGCTGGAGGCGGCGCGCACCGAGCGCACCAAGGTGCTGCTGTTCGTGTCGCCGTCCAACCCGACCGGCGCCGTCTACACCCGCGACCAGATCGAGGAGATCGGCCGCTGGGCGGACGAGCACGGCCTGTGGGTGATCACCGACGAGATCTACGAGCACCTGGTGTACGGGGCCGCCGAGTTCCACTCCATGCCGGTGGTGGTGCCGGAGCTGGCCGACCGCACGCTGGTGCTGAACGGCGTCGCCAAGACCTACGCGATGACCGGCTGGCGGGTGGGCTGGCTGATCGGCCCGCAGGACGTGGTGAAGGCCGCCGCCAACCTGCAGTCGCACGCCACCTCCAACGTCGCGAACGTGTCGCAGGCGGCGGCGCTGGCCGCGGTGACGGGCGACCTTTCGGCGGTGGCGCAGATGCGCACCGCGTTCGACCGGCGCCGCCAGACGATGGTGCGGATGCTGAACGAGATCCCCGGCGTGGTGTGCCCCGAGCCGGAGGGCGCGTTCTACGCCTACCCGTCGGTCAAGGCGCTGCTCGGCAAGGAGATCCGAGGCCGCCGTCCCCAGTCGTCGGTGGAGCTGGCCTCGCTGATCCTGGAGGAGGCCGAGGTGGCGCTTGTGCCGGGCGAGGCGTTCGGCACGCCGGGCTACTTCCGGCTGTCGTACGCGCTCGGCGACGACGACCTGGTGGAGGGCGTGTCCCGGGTCGCCAAGCTGCTGGCCGAGGCGCACTGAGCCGGCCGCATCGCGTGACGTGACGCCCCGGCGGGGGACGTCCGGCGGCCGCGCTTCCACCGGACGTCCCCCTCCGGGGCGGGTTTCTCAGGGCGGGCTACACGGGGGCCGGGCGCCGCGAGGTCAGACGCGGACGCCCTCGGCGACGCGCATGAGCTGGTCGCGCGCCGAGCCGCCCGCCGCCACGACGACGCCGACGCCGGGACGGGCCATCCAGGCGACCTGGCGTCCGGAGTCGGGGCGGTCGCTGACGACCGCCCGCACCCCGTGCACCGAGGTGTGACGGGGCATCGAGGGCGCGCCGTCGCCGCCCAGGTCCTCGGGGCCGGACAGGCCCGTGCCGCGCACGACGCGGATCTCCACCCAGCCGGAACCGCCGCTCCAGCGGCACGTCGTGGTCCGGTCGCGGCCGCCGCCGCGTTCGGCGCACGGCCGGTCCACGTCCAGCCCGGGGGGCAGGTACGTCACCCAGTCGGGACGCCTGACCGGCCCCGGTGCGCCGCCCGGTTCGTCGCGGTGCGCCGACGGGGCCGGCGGGCGGTCCGCCTCAGGCTTGCCTGAGGCCCCCACCCCGGGCCTCTCCGCAGACGGGGGCGATGCGGGAAGGCCCGGGGCGGGAGGCGGGGCCGGCCGGTCCGGCGATGCCGCCGTCGGCGAACCGGCCGGAGTCTCGCGCATGCCCGCGGGATCGACATGCGTCATCGAGTTGTAGGCGGGCGTCACCACGAACGCGGCCACGGCGGCGGCCACGGCCGCGCCGACCGTCACCCGGATCCGCACCACGCGGCGGCGGTGCCGGCGGCGGACGACCGCGGCGAGCGATGGCGGCGCCGACGTCCCGGCCGTGTGCTCGGCCATGGCCGTGCGCAGTTCGCTCTCCAGATCCATCGCTCAACTCCCCAGTGGTGCCGCGTGCCTGTCGAGGCGCTCCCGGAGCTTGGCGAGCGCCCGGGACGCCTGGCTCTTGACCGTGCCGACCGAACAGCCGAGGATCCGCGCCGTCTCGGCCTCCGAGAGGTCCTCCCAGAAGCGCAGGACGAGCACCGCCCGCTGGCGCGGCCCCAGCCGGCGCAGCTCGTCGATCAGCGCGCCGCGCAGTTCGACGGTGTGCGCGGGCGAGGCCGTGGCGCGCTCGGGCAGCCGGGACATGTGGATCTCCTTGAGCACCTTCCACCGCCGCGCCCGGCTGATCACCAGGTTGACCAGGATGCGGCGCACGTAGGGCTCGGGATCGGCGTCGGCGTCCAGCCTGCCCCAGTGCCGGTAGGCCCTCTCCAGCGCGGTCTGCAGCAGGTCCTCGGCGTCCTGCCTGGCCCCGCACAGGAGCGTGGCGGTCCGCAACAGGGCGGTGCCACGCGTCGCCACGAACTCGGCGAACGACTCCTCGTCTCGACGCCCCACGGTGCTCCGTCCGGCTCAGGGTGGTTCGGTCGTCCGAAGGCGGACGGCCCCGCGCGCCTCGGGGCCGTCCGCACGGGGCCTACTGGGCCTGGTGCAGCTTGCCGGCGATGTCCTGCAGGCTCGTGGCGAACACCGGGCTGCCGTTGACCAGCAGCGCCGAGTGGCCGGCCGGGTCGACGACCAGGACGCCGTCGCCGGCGGGGCTCTGCCAGGCGGCGAGCCCGCCCACGGTGACCTTACGGCCGCCGGCGGGCAGGCCGAGGGTCTGGCGCAGCTTGCTCTCGGTCATCGCGGCCTCGGTCTGGATCCGCTTGACGGTGACCCACTGCCCGGCCTTGCCGACCCACTTCTGCGTGACGGTGCAGATCTTCTTGGCCTCGTGCGCCTTGGCGCCGGTGGTGCTGGAGGCGTACTTCAGCCCCTTGGGCAGCATGACGGCGCGTTCGACGGCGCCGCCGACCGGCACGGCGGGCCTGAGGTCGGCGCAGCTGAACGACGGCACCGCGGGGACGGCGGGGGCCTTCGGCGCGGCCGGGGCACCGGTCGGGGCGGTGTGGCTGTTCGCCTTGGGCGCCGTGGACGGCCGGTCGCAGTCGGGCAGCGTGGACGGCCGCGCGGCCTTGGCCTTCGCCAGGGCGCCGTCGGCGGCGGCCCCGGCGTCGGGCAGTTCGGGGGTGGCGGGCTTGGGCACCGCCGGGGCGTCGGCGTTCGGCACGGCCGGCACGCCCGGCGCGTTCGGCGCCTTCGGGACGGAGGGCGCGCCGGGCGCCTCGGGGGCCTTCGGACCGGCCGGGACGCTCGGCGCACCCACGGCGGGCTTGCCGGGCTCGGGCGCCTTGGGCGCCTTGCCGGTGGGCAGGCACGTGGGCGTGGCGACGGGGGCCGGGGCGGTGTCCTTCGCCTTCTGGACCGCGTCGGCGACCGGCGAGTGCCCGGAGCGAAGGTCCGCCTCCGGCTGGGAGACGGAGGCCCACGTGACCCCGCCGACGGCGACGGCGCCCACCGCGGATGCCGCGACGGCGGCGACCTTCAGAGAAAGCATGTTGTGTCCCTTCTGCGCCTTTGGCCTCTTGCGCCCCTCGTATACGCGCGGCCACGGAGAGGGGTTGCACGGGATCTCAGAGTTTTTTTCGCCGTCCCGAAGGCGCAGGTGAGGGGCGTCCGGGGTGGTCGTTTGGGGCCATGCGGCATGACCTCGCCGGGTGATCTCGCGGGGGGTGCGGGGGGCTGGGGCGGCGGGCCGGGCGGCGATCGGGCAACATTTGTGCATGGAGCCCCGTCCCGTTTCAGAGCGTCCGATTCGCGCCCTGCCCAAGGCGCACCTGCACCTGCACTTCACCGGCTCGATGCGCCACTCCACCCTGGTCGAGATGGCGGCGCGGCACGGGGTGCACCTGCCGGACGCCCTGGTGGAGGACTGGCCGCCGCGGCTGCACGCCACCGACGAGCGCGGCTGGTTCCGCTTCCAGCGGCTGTACGACATCGCGCGTTCGGTGCTGCAGACCCCCGAGGACATGCGGCGGCTGCTGCGCGAGACGGCCGAGGACGAGGCCGCCGAGGGGTCGGGCTGGCTGGAGATCCAGGTGGACCCGAGCGGGTACGCGGGACGGTTCGGCGGGCTGACGCCGACCGTGGAGCTGGTGCTGGACGCCGCGCGGGAGGCGTCCGCCGCGACCGGGGTCGGCATCGGCGTGGTGATCGCCGCGAACCGCACCCGGCATCCGCTGGACGCCAAGACGCTGGCGCGGCTGGCCATCCGCTACACCGGCCAGGGCGTGGTGGGGTTCGGGCTGTCCAACGACGAGCGGCGCGGCCGGGCGTACGACTTCGACGGCGCGTTCCGCATCGCGCGGCGCGGCGGGCTGCTGGCGGCCCCGCACGGCGGCGAGCTGCTCGGCCCGCAGAGCGTGCGCGAGTGCGTGGAGACGCTGCGGGCCGACCGCATCGGCCACGGCGTGCGGGCGGTGGAGGACCCGCGGCTGCTGGAGGAGATCGTGCGGCGCCAGGTGACGCTGGAGGTGTGCCCGGCGTCCAACGTGGGGCTGGGCGTGGCGGCGACGGCGGCGGACGTCCCGGTGCGCGCGCTGTTCGAGGCGGGGGCGCGCATCGCGCTGGGCGCCGACGACCCGCTGCTGTTCGGCTCGCGGCTGGCGCGGCAGTACGAGCTGGCCCGCGGCGAGCACGGGTTCTCCGACGCCGAGCTGGCCGAGCTGGCCCGGCAGTCGGTGCTCGGCTCGGCCGCTCCCGAGGACGTCCGCAAGCGGCTGCTGGCGGGCATCGACGACTGGCTGCGCCGGCCCGCCGCCGACGCCCCCCAGACGGGCGAGGCCTCCGTGCCCGGCGCCCGGCGCCCGGCCTCCCCGACCTCGCGCTAGTCGCCGGCGCCGCGCCGATCGCCGACCTCGCGCTGGTCGCCGCCCTCACCACCGGCCGCCCGCCTCACGCCCGGCCGCCCGCCTCACGCCCGGACGCCACCCTCGCGCCCGGACGCCCGCCCCGCCGCTAGTCGCCGATGTTCCGCTGGTCGCCGGCGTCGTCGAGGGCGGAGCGCCACAGGCCCTGCCGCTCCAGGTGGGCGACCAGCAGCTCGCCCGACCGGGTGATGTGCTGGCGCATGGCGGCGCCGGTCGCGGGGCCGTCCTTGCGCCGCAGCGCGCGCAGGATGCGCCGGTGGTCGGCCCTGGCCACTTCCGGCCAGTCGGGCAAGCGGGTCCACACCCCGCGCGGCACGTACCGCACCACCGAACCGAGCGTCCAGGCGAGCTTGGCGGAGTCGGCGGCCAGGTTGATCGTCCGGTGGAAGGCGTGGTTGTGCTCCTCGACCAGGTCGAGGCGGCCCGCGTCCGTGGCCTGTTCCAGCGCCCGCTGCAGTGCGATCAGCTGCTGCAGCAGGTCGGGGCCCATGCGTTCGGCCGTGCGCGCGGCCAGCTCGGCGCCGATCGTGGCCTGCGCCCAGAACAGGTCCGCGACGTCCCGTTTGGACAGCGACGCGACCACGAAGCCGCGCCGGGGTTCCAGGTGCACGAATCCCTCGCTGCGCAGCGACTGCAGCGCCTCACGGACGGGGGTGACGCTGATGCCGAACTCCAGTGCCAGCCGTTCCAGCCGGAGGAACTCCCCGGGCCGCACCCGGCCGTCCAGGATGAGCTCGCGGATTCGCGCCGCCACCTCGTCGCTGAGCTGGGGGCGCAGGCCGAGCCCCCGCTGGGGTCGCAGACTCGCCACCGTTCAACTCCGCCCCGTCGAGGCCCTCCCGCGTCGGGGGTCGCGGGAGCCAAGGGCCTGAGAATCTCATCATGCGCGCCACCGGCCCCGTGCGGAACCGGAAAAACCGGGTGTACCGATTGCGGCCTGGCATCGATCGGCTCGGCCGGCGGGGGCCCCGCGCGTGGCCCCGGCCAACACGCTGAGCAGGTGCGTCAGTAGCGGCACGGGGCAGCCCGAAGCCGAAACCGCGACCGCCAGGCACGGCCCCTTTCCGGAAGCGCACCCGACGACCGCCGCATCCCTGAGGTCGGCGCCCCGCAGAGCGCCGACCGAGTGTGCTACGTGAGGTGGCCACCCAGGGAGAGGGGCGCGTACACGCCCCCAGCGAACACCCTCGCGCCGAGAGGCACGAACGACTGCCAGTACGCAGTCACACCATCGTCACAGCCCGACACCCTCCCTTGATCTTTTCGTTACCATACGGCAATTAGCCGGTGATGATCTTCGGCAACGCTGGCAGCACAACTTACAAACAAGCCAACCCGGCTCCTGTTTGGAGTTGCGTCAAATCCATTGGCGCGCCAAGGAGCCGGGCAAGCGACCCGTGCTCCTTGCGCCCTATGCACTAGGAGCGTGGTATGTCAAGCAACAAACGAGAACGGCCGCCGAAGAAGCGGCCTGTCCTCGGCGCGGCACAAACGTTGGTGGGCGTGGCCGCTTCCGCGGGCGCCAACGTCGTCCAGACGTTGTTGTCCTCGATGGTCGGGGCCCTCACCATGTCGGGAGTGGGCGGCCTCTACACGGCGCTCCTCCTCATGGTGTCGTACTTCACAGCACCCGCCCGAGCACGTCGCCGGGCGGCTCGTGAGGCGGCTCACCAAGGACCGATCCGGCGCGTCGCCGGACGGCTCATGAGGTGGCTCACCCAGGGACCGATCGGACGCGTCGCCGGACGGTCCAAGAAACGGGTCTGCCAAGCAGCGCAGACCAAAACCGCCTCAATAATTGGGCTCACCGTCATGAACATCACGATGTCGGCGGGCTTCGGATTCGCCATCTGGGCCGGACTTGAGGTCGGCATTGGACAGGGCATCTTTTACGCCCTTCCATTGGTGGTCCTCAACGTCATCGAAGCGCGGGGCAACTGGAGCAGGCTGCGGTGGTCTTTCGTGACCTTCGTGGGAGTCGTATTGCTCACGCAGGTATGGACGGGAAGCGTCAACCTCACCGGCATGATGTGGATACTCGTCGCCACGCTGGCCAGGACCCTGTCCAGCCCGTTGCTGCGTCGCCACAGGCGCAACTGGGAGGGGGACGAGGCACGCGCCATCCTGATCTCGAGCGCGACCAGCGCCCTCATGATCACGGTGTGGGCGGTGGTCAGCGGGGAGACCATCACTGATGCGTGGAGGGGACCGCTCCTGTGGGTGCTGCCCCTCATCGGAGTGGTGTTCTTCGTCTCCAGCCTGTCCCGGCTGGCGGCGATGACGCACATCGATGACGGCATGATCCTCCTGCTGACGTGTCTCACACCGGCCCTGGGGGCCGTGCTGGGTTGGGTGTTCTTGGACCAGGCGCTCGGCTGGCTTCCGTGCGTGGGCATCGCGCTCATCACGGTCGGCCTCATGGGCGCCGTCCGCTCCGCTCGCCCCAAACGCGGCCCGCGCCGGCGACCGGTTCGTTACAGGCCCGGGACTACGGCTACAACGAGGGCGACTCTGGACAGGCACCGGCGTCGTACGGACAGGCACCGGCGTCTGAACCGGCGCCCCCGGCCCGCGAGGGCGTGACCTGGGCGACGCCTCGAGGTGTCGCTTCCACCTGGGCGGCGCCGCGAGGCGTCGCCCCCTACCCGGCGGCGGGGAGGAACACCCTCCCCGCCGTACTCTTACCGGGGGGCGTTTGCCGACCGGTTGTTCAGGCCCGGGAATTCAGAGGCGGACGCCGACGAGCACCGGTTCGTTGACCAGCTCGATCCCGAAGACCTCGCGGACCCCGTCGCGGACGTGGCGGGCGAGCGCGAGCAGGTCCGCGGTGCTGGCCCCGTCGGGGTTGGTCAGCGCGAGGGTGTGCTTGCCGGAGATGCGGACGGGCCCCAGCGCGTGCCCCTTGGCGAACCCGGCCCGGTCGATCAGCCACGCCGCGGAGGTCTTGACGCGCGGCGAGCCGTCCGGCCCCGGGCTCTCGGGGTAGCGCGGGAAGGCCACGTCCGGGCCGAGCCGCTCGGCGACGCGGCGCTCCAGCTCGGCGAGCTGCGCGGGGTCCAGGATCGGGTTGGTGAAGAACGAGCCCGCGCTGCGGGTGTCGGGGTCGGACGGGTCCAGCACCATGCCCTTGGCGCGGCGCAGCTCCAGGACGGCGTCGCGCGCCTCCTTCAGCGGGACCCGGGCGCCGAGCTCGACGCCGAGCGCGCGCGCCAGTTCGGCGTAGGCGATCGGCTGCGACTCCTCGGCCTCGCGCAGCGCGTAGGTCACCTCCAGCACCAGGTACCGGTCGTCGCCCTTGAAGACGCTGTGGCGGTAGGTGAAGCGGCAGGCCGCCGCGTCCAGCGTGACGATCCTGCCGGTGGTGCGGTCGTAGGCGCGCACCTCGGCGATCGTCTCGCTGACGTCCTGGCCGTAGGCGCCGACGTTCTGGATGGGGGTGGCGCCCACGCGTCCGGGGATGCCCGCCAGGCACTCGACCCCGGCCAGCCCGTCGGCGACGCAGCGGGCGACGAAGGGGTCCCACTCCTCGCCCGCCTGGACGCGCACCAGCACCCGTCCGGGCTCGTCCGGCAGGTGCTCGGTGCCGCGCGTGCCGACGTGCACCACGGTGCCGGGGAAGCCGTCGTCGGCGACCACCACGTTGCTGCCGCCGCCGAGCACCAGCACCGGCTCGCCGTCCCGGTCCGCCGCGCGCACCACGGACACCAGATCGTCCTCGGTCGTCGCCTCCACGAACCGGCGCGCCGGGCCGCCGAGCCGCAGCGTGGTGTATCCGGCCAGGTTCACCTCTTCAGCGAACACCGCCACGCGGTCTCCCCTCCCGTACGTTGGGCCGCTCTCCGTCCCGTGCAGCGGGACGCCCGCGCTCCAGCGTGCCATCCCCGGCCGTCCGAACAGACATTCGATCGGGGGTGGCGCACCGAACAGATCATGAACGTCTGCGGCAGGGCGCCTTGGTCTGGGCCGCACGGGCCGCGGCCGCACCGGTGAGGCGGGCGCGTGCCCGGCCGGACGGCCGAGTGCCCGCCGGAACGTCTCGGACTCGACGCTTCCGGCGGGCAGGTTCCGCGATGAGGCAGTACTCGGGGCCGGTCAGGCGAGGCGGACGACAGCCTTGGCCCGGGTGAGGACCTTCTGGTCGGCGGCGCGCGCGGTGAGCGCCACCACGACCTTGTTGTCGTCGAGCTTTTCCTCGATCTTGCCGCTGACCTGCAGGGTCGCGCCGCCCTCGTCCGGGACCACGACGGGGGCGGAGAAGCGCACGCCGTAGTCGACGACGGCGCCCGGGTCGCCCGCCCAGTCGGTGACGAAGCGGCCGGCCTGCGCCATGGTGTACATGCCGTGCGCGATGACGTCCGGCAGGCCCACGGCCTTGGCGAAGCTCTCCCGCCAGTGGATGGGGTTGAAGTCGCCCGAGGCGCCCGCGTACATCACCAGGTTGGCCCGGTCGATCTGGTAGGTCTGCGCCGGGATCTCGGTGCCGACCTCGACGTCGGCGTACTTCACCTGCGCGGTCATCAGGCCCCCCGCTCCACCAGCGTGTTGTAGGTCTTGCAGATCAGCTCGCCCTCGACGGTGGCGATGTCGGTCTCCACCGTCAGCTTCTCGTTGTTGCCGATCGACTTGATCTCGGTGATGGTGGACGTGCAGGTCACCACGTCCCCGGCGCGCATCGGGCGGGTGTAGGCGAAGCGCTGCTCGCCGTGCACGACCATCGCGTAGTTGATGCCGAGCTCGGGGTCGGCCAGCGCCGGGTTGCCGAGGGAGACCACGATGGGGAAGGTGGGCGGCGCGATGACGTCGGGGTGGCCGGCGGCCTTGGCGGCCTCGGCGTCCCGGTAGAGCGGGCTGGGGTCGCCGATCGCGTCGGCGAACTCCCGGATCTTCACCCGGCTGACCTCGTACGGCTCGGTGGGCGGGAAGGTCCGCCCGATGAAATCACGGTTGATCGCCATGCGATCCGCTCCCTCCAGGTCGAACGGGGGCCGCCCCGCCCCGGCCCGCCGGGCGCCAGCCGGGCCCGCCCCGCTGCGGTCTCGCACGGACGGTAACAGAACGACGTTCAGCCCGTCCTCGCCGGGTGGGCGGGAACGGGCTGGACGGATGGGCAAGCCTCGCGTGTATCCGCGGAATCTCGGCGGTCGCCCCGATCGGCGCCGCCGGGCGCGTCGCGGTCGCCGTGGCGGCGGAAGACGCGCTGGTCAGCGGGTCCGGTCGTGCGGTCGGGCCGCACCGGCGGCACTGCCCGCCGCGAGCCGGCTAGCGGGTCTCGCGGTGCGGACGGTGCGTCCGGCAGTTGGGGCAGTACTTCTTGAGCTCCAGGCGGTCCGGGTCGTTCCGCCGGTTCTTGCGCGTGATGTAGTTGCGGTGCTTGCACTCCTGGCAGGCCAGCGTGATCTTCGGCCGGACGTCGGTGGCAGCCACGATGGAGTGCCTTTCTGAGCTGGGGACAAGGACGTTCGTACGACGAGCCGCGCGGCCGTGCCCGTACGGGCGGCCGGTGCGGCGCGAAGGACCCAGCGCGCTCTCGTCCCCTGGTCGGGGACGAGAGTCGCTCGGGTAGTAGCGAGGGCCGGACTTGAACCGGCGACACAGCGATTATGAGCCGCTTGCTCTGCCTGACTGAGCTACCCCGCCATGATGGTCGGTGTCGACCGGAAAGCAAGGATACCGGATGTTCACCGGCGTCTGAAAACGCCGGGCCCGGCCCGGGGGTCCGGGACGTGCGTTTCCGGTGGCCGACGCCATCGGGCACCAGGATACCGCTGCGGATCGGTGACCTGTCCAACCCGTTTCGCCGGGACGGAACCGGCCGGCGGACCGGCCTACGGCCGTACCCCCAACACAACGAAGGAGCGGCGCCCTGCTCTCGCAGGACCGCCACTCCTGACCGTTGCTGGAGCCCCTTTACGGAATCGAACCGTAGACCTTCTCCTTACCATGGAGACGCTCTGCCGACTGAGCTAAAGGGGCCTGCGTTCCTTCGACGCGCTGTAACGATACACGGCTTGCGGGCCGGATAGGAAATCGATTGGCCGGACCGCCCGCCCGGCCCCCGGGAGCAGGGCCGGGACGAGCCGGTCCGGCCTTCGTCTCCGCGGGTCAGCGCAGGAGATGGCGGCCGATGACGAGCTGCTGGATCTGGCTGGTGCCCTCGTAGATCCGAAACAGCCTGACGTCGCGGTAGAAGCGCTCGACGGGGACGCCGCGCATGTAGCCCATGCCCCCGAAGACCTGCACGGCCCGGTCGGCGACGCGGCCGACCATCTCGGAGCAGAAGTACTTGGCGCACGACGGGCCGAGCTTGGTGTCCTCCCCCGCGTCGTACGCGCGCGCCGCCTCCAGCACCATGGACCGTCCCGCGTACAGCTCGGCCTGGGAGTCGGCGACGAGCGCCTGGACGAGCTGGTACTCGCCGATCGTGCGCCCGCCCTGCGACCGCTCCTTGGCGTACGCCACGGTCTCGTCCAGGATCCGCTGGGCCAGCCCCACGCAGACGGCGGCGATGCTCAGCCGGCCGTGGGCGAGCGAGGCCATCGCCGTGCGGAAGCCGGTCCCCTCGGGGCCGACCATCGCGGACGCGGGCACGCGCACGCCGTCGAAGAAGACCTCGGCGGTGTGGGCGCCGCGCTGGCCCATCTTGGCGTCCGGCGGGCCGATCCTGAGGCCCGGCGCGTCCCTGCCCACCAGGAACGTGGAGATGCCGCGCGAGCCGGGTCCGCCGGTACGGGCGAACACCATGAACACGTCCGCCTCGGGGGCGTTGGTGATGAACCGCTTGGCGCCGTCGATGACGTACTCGTCGCCGTCCCTTACCGCGCGTGTGCTCAGGGTGCTGGGGTCGGATCCGGCCTCGGCCTCGGTGAGCGCGAACGCCCCGACGACCTCCCCGGACGCCAGCCGGGGCAGCCAGGCGTCCTTCTGCTCGACGGTGCCGGCGTTCACCAGCACCTGCCCGGCGATGCCGTTGCTGGTGCCGAACATCGACCGGAAGGCGGGGCTGGCGTAGCCCAGCTCGAACGCCAGCCGGACCTCCTCGCTGATCGACAGGCCCAGCCCGCCGTACTCCTCCGGCAGCGCGTACCCGAACAGGCCCATGTCGCGGGCGGCCCGGCGCAGGTCCTCCGGGATCGCGTCGGTCTCCTCGATCTCCTCCTCGCGGGGGATCACCTGCTCGCGGACGAAGGTCCGCACGGCGGCCAGCACATCGGCGAAGTCCTGAGGTTCCATGAACCCATTCTAGAATCCTGTTCCAGGATGGGTCAGGGGCGGACCAGCACCGCCGTCGCGTCGTCATGGCGCTTGCCCCGCCGGATCGTCGCGGTGGCCTCCGCCTCCCGCGTCCGCCGGATCAGCTCCACGGGCCCGGCGCCGTCGAGCAGGTCCAGCAGCCCCGCCCAGTCGGTGCGCCCGAAGATCTGCACGAGCCGCGCCGCACCGTCGCTCAGCACCGCCGCCCGCCGCACCCGCTCCACCGGCGCCTCGCCCGTCAGCGCCTCGTAGGCGGCCTCGGGACGGTTGCCCGCCACCCAGAACCCGCCCGGGCTGTTACGGGCCGCACGCACGGCCTCGACCGTGTACGCGGGCAGCCTGTCGACCCGGTCGTCGTGGACGACCCGCACCTGCCCGTCCATCTGCAGCAGCACCGGCGAGTCGGCCAGCACCAGCCAGTCCAGGACGCCGTCGCGGCGCCGCAGCATCGCCACGGTCGCCGACGGACTGTCGGGATTGTCCAGGTCGCAGGTACCGGCGTGGGCCTCCCCGGTCGCCTTGATGGTCTCGGCCAGCAGGTCCTGCAGCGGCGCGCCGTCCTCCACGGCCAGCCGCGCCGCCAGCCCTCCCGCCAGCCGCCGCACCAGCCAGGCCGGGCCGTGCCCGCACCCGCTGTCCACTCCGGGCGCCGCCGTGGCGCCATCCAGCAGCACAACCCATTCCGGCCCGGCGACGACGTAGTCCTCGTTCAGCCGCCCCGGTGTCGCCTCGCTCGCATAGGTGATCCGCACCCAGCCTGTCTACCCTTGATCCGCCCACACGCTCGTCACCTGACCAGCACTTTGCGCGCTACCGCCACAGGTAGTCGTAGCGCTCCGGCCCGGGCCCCACGACAACGCGACCGTCCCGCACCTGCCATTCGGCCTGCCCTTCCTCTTCGTGAAAGGCGAGAAAGAGCCCGCACACACGGTCGCCGTCCTCGTTGGGCGGCAGGGCGGCGACCCGGCGGATCTGCGCGAGCAGCTCGTCCACATGCTGTGCGCGAACGGCACGCGCGTAGCAGGCCGCGTCGAGCCATCCCCCGTCGGGAAAGGTCCACCCTTCCCCGTTCTCGGAAATGATCCGCTCAGCCTCGGCCTCCTGCCCGTGAAACTCCAGCCACCCACGCACGTAAACCCACACACCCATGCCCCAATCCTGCGGCAACGCCTGCCGTGCACGCCGCCGTCGACGTCCGGGACGGCGCCCGCCGACTCCGAGCCTGCTCCCGAACTCACCGCCGTCAACGCTCAGCGGTCGGCGGGCGGTGGCGGCTCTGCGGCCGAACCGGGACGGCCGGTTGATCGTCGTACGGGCATGACTTCCGTGCTGATTCTCGGTATCGACCCGCACAAAGTTCCCGGCATGGACGGGGACGCCGTGCGCGCGGTCCTCGACAAGGAACTGACCCGATTTGAGGAGCATGGCATCGATGCGTCCATGACGCTGATAGCACTGGACGAATCAGCCGAGCCCACCGTGGTCGCAGCGCTGACAGAGCGCCCGTGGGACGTCGTCGTCATCGGGGGCGGCGTCCGCAAGCCTGAACCCCTCCTGACGCTCTTCGAGCAGGTGGTGAACCTGGTCCGACGCCATGCACCAGGGGCCGCGATCGCTTTCAACACCGGCCCGGGCGACAGCGTCGAAGCAGCCAAGCGATGGCTGTGACCAGGGTGGTGGGAACCTGAGCAGGCCGGGCCCGCGGTGACACAACCGCGGGCCCGGCCTGCCCCACGACGCCTTGGCAAGCCGTCCCGCACAATCCCGCGCGGCCGTCATGGCGCCTGGCGGGTGAATGACTCCGCTAAGTCCACCAGGCCGGTGGTCGCCTGGACGGCTTTGGCCAGCTCGGGATCGGTGACGGTGGCGAGCAGGTGCCTGAGTCCGGAGACCACCGAGGCGGCCCGGGTGACGTCCACGGCGGGAAGGTCAACCCACCGCAGCATTCCCGCCACTCCGCTTCGATCACCGCGCGCCAGGCTCTTGCTCGCCACGAGGGTGGCGAGCAAGCGGAAGCGTTGCCGGTCCCGGTCGGATTCTCCGGCCCCGGCAGCTGGGGCGCGGTGACGATCCAACAGGGCGGCAAATTCCTCGGCCGCTTGAGGAATCGAATGCTCGGGGCGTTCCACCAGGGGCCGCCCATCGGCGGGGATCTGCGCTGTCCGCAGCGGCCACACGTAGCAGTCCAGCCAGAGCGGCAGATTCTCCACCTGGTAGCAGATCCCCATATAGGTTCCGCCGACTGAGCCGTTGACGGGGCGACGCAGGAGGAACAGCACATCCGCCCCCACGCCGAGGGCCTGCACAGGATCGGCGGCCACGACGCTCAACGCCTGGTCGGTGGGAACGATCACGAGGTCGAGATCGCTCCAGGCATCGCCGGTGCCGCGACCGAGCGATCCGACCAGCCACAGGCCGACGACCTGCAGGTTGTCTTCGCCCGCGACCGCGATGCGGGCGAGGACATCGCCCCGACCGGCCGCGTAACGATCAAGACGCTCCCGGGCCGAGGCTGGTGGCGTCCCTCGGAACGACATCCCACCACCATGGCATGGCCGTGAAACGCTCTCCATTGGCGAACCTGCCAAGCGGCCAACAGTCCGGTCTGGCAGGGGCTGGGGCCTCCGGCGTAGCGTCGTCCCTCCCCATTCCCCGGGCGCCGGCCTCCGTGCAGTGCGGCCCGCCCGTTGCCGTCCTATGCGCGCCATCAGGTTCCTGGTGGAGACGCACCGTCGGACGCTGCGTCAAGGAATGGAGAGGGCTGGCCATCTGGCGGGCCGCGCCTGCGTGAGTGCAGCTGCCCGCCCTCAGGCATCACCGACCTGATCGGCGGTCAGTCCGCGTTGGCTTCTGTCCTCCACGTGGAGCGGAGTCGCGCGTGGACGTCGCCGGCCTGGCGAAGACCCGCTTGGTAGGCCGGTTCCCAGGCTGCCAGGTCGCCCATGTCCGAGCCGAAAGCGCGCACCGCGGCCGGATCGGGGCTGATGGTCGCCACGGTGTCCGCCCCCACGGTCGCCAGCTGCTGGTCGAGTGGTTCGCGGGGAAACAGGTGGGCCATCGGCTCGACCACGACCAGCGTGCGGGCTCCGGCGGCGAGATCGGCGTTGGGGCCCGATCGCAGCGCACCGTCCATGTACCGCCGGCCGTCGATGGCGACGGGCGGCGCGGCCCCGGGGAAGGCGCTGCTGGCCGCCACAGCGTGCACCAACGGCACGCCGCTGTCGCGGTCCCACACCACGGGCTCACCGGTGGTCGCGTCCACGGCGGTGATCAGCAGTCGTCGCTCCGGCCAGGTGTCCGCACCGACCAAGGCGGCGCGCCCCGCGAGCAGCGCCTCATCGGTTTCGGGGTCGGTGCTGTGGAGCGCGAGTCGGCCGACGCGACGCCTGGCCTCGCCGGGCTCCAGGCTGCGGTCGCCGAGCACGGCGAACACCTCGCCCATCCGCGCGGGGTCCGTCTTGAGCCGGTGAGCGGGCCGGCGATCCGACGTCGCGAGCCGCCCCGGGTCCTGGCCTGTGGCGAGTAGTGCTCCGACGATCGCGCCGGCCGACGTTCCGACGATCAGGTCGGCCTCGCCCAGATCCACGCCATGGCGGCGCAACCCGTAGGCCAGTCCGGCCATCCAGGCCGTGCCGACGTGCCCCCCGGGGCCCAGGACGAGTGCTCGGTCGAAGGTGTGCATGGTGGTCCCCCTAGTTATTGAAACAGTCGTACCATAAAGTCGCTGCCGCTGTTTCCGGTCCCGAGTTGCCGACAGGAGATCCACCGTGGGGCGACCCGCAGATCCCGCCCGGCGCGAGCGCACACTGGCGCGGGCGACCGACTACGTGCTGGCGCACGGGTTGGCCGGGCTGAGCCTGCGACCACTGGCCGCGGCCCTGGACACCAGCCCACGGATGCTGCTTTATGACTTCGGCAGCAAACAGGAGTTGGTCGCCGCGGTCCTTGCCGAGGCCCGTCGCCGAGGTGCGGAGCGCCTGGCCGAGCACCTTCCGCCCGAGACGGGCTCCGCGCAGGAGCGGCTGCGTGCCATCTGGGCATGGATCAGCGCAGACGAACGTGCGCCCTTCGTCCGGCTGTTCTTCGAGGTGCACGCCGACGGCCTGGTCCACCCCGAGAACTACCCCGACCAGGGGCAGGCGATCACGGACTGGTTCGACACTCTCGGTGCCACATTCCGCGACGTCTGCACCGGTACTGACGACACCGTGACGCCCACGTTGGTCATGGCCGTTGTCCGGGGCCTGCTGTTCGATCTCACAACCACCGGCGACCGCCACCGCACCGATCGTGCCCTGGACCGCTTCGCTGAACTCCTCAGGCAGTGAATGGGCCCGGGGGGCACTGGCCCAGCCAAGGACGGAAGCCGGTCCAATGTCGAGGCCGGGGACACCGCCGAGTCGGAGCGATGCCGCGACCGCATCGGGCGGGCTGATGCTCAGCTTCGCCCGAGAGTTGGCGTCTGGTCATGGGCGTCGGTTCGGGCGTTCGTCCCAGCGACGGGTCATCCATGCCCGGCGGATGAGGCTACGCACCGTGATGACGCTGTCGGTGAGGTCGAAGAAGGCGTCGATGACGGTGACGCGGCCTTCGTAGCAGCGCGCGAGCCGCTGGAAGGCGTTCTGCCAGGCGCGGCGGATGGTTCGGATCGACCGCCGGACGCTCGGGCAGCGGCGCTGCGAATTGGTCCCAGAGTCGGTCAGCCATGGTGGAAGCACGGGCACAGGTCCCCTCAGTGATCACAGAGCGTCGCATCACCAGGACCTGTGCCCACCTTGCTGCTGGGGCTCCCTACGCCGCCTATCTGCGCGAGTTCTCAGGAGGTCTCGGCGGGGCAGGCGGTGCCCCGGGCGGGGACTTTCAGGTCCGTGAGGTAGGCGTTGACGGTGCTTTCCATGCAGGGCCCATTGGTGACGCTCCCGTGGCCGTGGCCTTCGTAGGTGAGGAGCACTCCGTTCCGCCCGAGCTGTCGTTCCACTGACCGCGCCCAGGGGTAGCCGGTGGCGGGGTCGTGCCGGGCGTTGGACAGCAGGATCGGCGGGGTGCCGTTGACCTTGAGACGGTGCTGGGGGTTGGCGGTGGGCGCGCCCAGGCACGAGGCAACCATGCGGAGGGGAAGCAGGTACGGCATGTCCGGGGCGGCCCGGTTCAGCGTCCGTACGAGTGACGCGTACTCGCTGTGGTCGCGCACGGGCAGGCGCCAGTCGGAGCAGAAGATCGGGGCCGTGGGCGGGAGGGGCGAGAGAGCGGCGGGCGCCGCTGGGAGCGGCCTGCTCTCGTCCATCGTGGCGATGGTCTCGGCCAGGCCGGCGAAGTCGGCCTTGTAGAACGCGCGGAACGCGATCGCGTTGACCAGGTCGATCGAGGACAGGCGGGTGCCGGGCCTGTTCGGGTTCTCCAGCTCACCGCGTTCGGCGCGGGCCAGCAGGCTCTTCCAGACCGCTCGGACGTCACGGCCGCGCAGCGCGCAGTCCGTACTGGCCGTGCACCACTTCACGAACTCGTCGAAGGAATCCTGGGCTGCGGCGCCCTGGTCGCGCAGGAAGGCGCGGGTGGTCGGAACGCTGTGGTCCATCACGCTTTCCAGCACCATGGCGCGGACGCGGTGCGGATACGTCTCGGCGTACTGCGCGCCGAGCATCGTGCCGTAGGAGCTGCCGTGGAAGGTCAGCTTGGGCTCGCCGAGGGCGACGCGGACCGCCTCCACGTCCCGAACAGTGCTCGCGGTATCGAGGTGGTCGAACAGCGGGCCGGTGCGCTCGCGGCAGTCGGCGCGCAGCTTGGCGTTGTAGGCGAGGGTGGCCTCGAAGGCGGCCTGGTCCTCGATCTTCGGTGAAGGCCGCTGCGCGGTCAGGTCGTCGGAGCAGGTGATCGGATTGCTCCGGCCCACGCCGCGCGGGTCGAAACTGACGATGTCGAAGCGGCGGCGTATCTCGGGGCTGAAGCGGGAGACGCCCTTCACGACGCGTTCGACGCCGCTGTCGCCGGGGCCGCCGGGGCCGAACACCAGCGATCCGACACGTTCACCGGGACCGGTGGCCTTGCGCCGGGCCAGAGCCAGCTTGAACTTCGGGCCGTCCGGACGTCCCCAGTCGACCGGCAGTGTCAGGGAGGCGCATTCCGCGCCGGGATTTTCCGGGTCATCGCACGAGACCCACTTCAGGCTTTGGGCAGCGACGGGCTCGGCCTTCACGGTGGGGCCGGCGACGAACGCCGTAACGGCGGCGGCGCTCGCGGCGAGCCCGGCGATCACGCCGAGGCTCATGGCGGCCGTACGCCCCGCGCGGCGCTTGGTTCGAGGGGTCTGCATGCGCCAGAACCTACTTTACAGAGACATGTCTGCAAAGAGACTTTTGCAAAGATACCTCTGCAGTATCGGTCGTCCTCCGCCCCAAGGAGGAGACCGGGCGTCCGACCAGGCGTGATACCGGACGCGCCGTCCGGGCCGCCGCGTAGGCGCTTCCCTCCGCGGCGCAGAGCCGTCCACGTCGACCGCTCACTCAGAGTGGACCGACGGCATGCGGGAGGTGCTGATCGCGGCGTACGACGACGTCCAGTCGCTGGACGTCACGGCCCAGCGGAGGTGTTCCACGGCGCCGCCCGGCTGCAGCGCGGCGGGTACCGGGTGCGGCTCGCCTTGCCGGACGGCCGGGGGGTGACGAGTGTCCTCATTTCTGGCAGCGACCAGGTCGGCGGGACGTACACGAAACCGCGGCCCCCGCCGCTAGCCGCAACACTCGTCCACGCAAATCTGCCTGTCACACCGTCTCGCCGCTCGCGCAAGCTAAGTCACAGACCACGACGCCGAGCGGGGATGTCCGATCTTGATTGGGACGGGGCTGATTGCGCTTCTCGTCGTCCGGACCGGCTGCGATCGGGTTCTATTCTTGCCCGCTTCCGTGCCCCGTTGTACCCCTGAAGGCGGTGAGACAGGGGCATTCACGGGGGCTCACGACAAAAATGCGAAGGGCCTTCCCGGAGCGTTATGCCTGCCAGGAAGGCCCTTCGGCTGGTGCGGCGGGTCCAGAATTCCAACCCGGGTAGGCCAGCCGACAGCTTCACAGGGAGAACACGCTAGCGCAGCGATCCCCCTTGACCTGCATCGGAACCGAGACCGAGCCCATTCCATAGGCAGGGCGTTCCAGACAGGTTCCACGGACAAGGTTTTTCGGCCCTAGGGGGTCTCATATATGGCCGTTGCTCATACCTCAGGAAGAGACGGATCGGGCGTCCAAGGGTTCGGTGCGGTGATGGCCCAGCGTTCATGGTCGCGCCAGGCGCCGTCGATGTAGAGGTAGGCGGGCGAAAACCCTTCGTAGCGGAAGCCCAGACGCTGCACCAATGCCAGCGATGCCTTGTTCGCCGGCTGGATGTTGGCCTCCAGCCGGTGGAGCCTGAGGTCGTGGAAGGCGTACCGCAGGGCAAGGGTGAGTCCTTCGGCCATGTATCCCCGTCCGGCGGCCGGGGCGAATGCGGCATAGCCGAGGGAGGCGCCCTGGTAGCGGCCACGGATGATCGAGTTGATGTTGATCATGCCGGCGGCGTCGCCGGTCTCCCGGACACGGACCAGAAACCCCCGGTTGGCGCCGTCGTCGAACCGGCGCATCCAGGCCTGGAACTCCTGCGCGGTTGCGGGCAGCTGTACCCAGGGTCGGTGCAACTTGGCGCTGGCCCGCACAAGCGAGCAGAACTCGTCCTGGTCGGCGAGGGCAAGGGGGCGCAGTACGACCCGTGACGGCAGCTCAGACATGGATCAACGGTACGTGGAACACCGCCCAGACCACTTGGCCTGGTAGCCGCATCCACCTTGATCTCCGCCCGACGCCTCACACGGAGGCGCCCCGCCGCCCGGATACACCTGTGGGCCCGATCGCGCGTCCTAATCGTCGCGCGTCTGACGGCGGACCAAGACGCCTCGGCCTCGCCGGATGACGACAGGCCGCGTTCGACCAGGATCTCGACGGCACGCTTGATCGTCATTCGGGCGACGCCGTACTCCTCGGCGAGATCGGGCACCGAAGGCAACGCGTCCCCCTCAGCGAGGATCACATCCCGCTTGTCGTTCGAGGCGGTGCTCACGAGGGACTCAAGTCGCCTCGCCGCTCGTCGCCCGGCCGTACGACCTCCGGCACAGCGGTGTCACGCTCGCCCTCAATGCCGGCATTCCGGCCCCGGAGATCGCCCGCCGCGCCGGACACAGCGTCGACGTCCTCCTCCGCGTCTACGCCGGATGCATCGATGGCCGCGACCAGATGTGGAACGGCCGTATCGACGACGCCCTCCGGGACGACCAGGACGGCTAACACCAGGCCGATAACCGGACTGGAAAGCGTTACGCGCCTGTTCCACAAAACGACCGGCAAAAGCTGGGAACAGCCGGGAACAGATGTAAGCAGCAAAAGGGCCCTTCGCCAGTGCCTTGCCTGATGAAGGGCCTTGCTTTGTGGGTGGCGGGTCCAGGATTCGAACCTGGGTAGGTTAAGCCGACGGATCCACAGCCCGCCATGGATCTAACGGGCTTCCATCCCCTGACCTGAGGTGTGTCGGTGTCCTTGCCGCCCGCTGTCCTCTCTGATTCCGCGTATTTTCCGGATCTTGAAACCCGGGCGTTCGGCCCGCTCCGTGGGCGCCCCTGAGTCTTCGTTGATCCCCCGCCAACGAGCACGCCACGGGCACGGTACCGCCCCCCAAACCATGCCTTCCTCCCTCTCCTAGGGCGTGTCCCGTGATCTCAAGCCGCCCGTCGCCTGGGGGTCAGTTTTCACGCGTCGTCGACATGCTGTCGGGTGCCGTACTGCTCGGTCTCCGGACGCTCGATCATCAGGACGTGCGCGAGCTGCTCGGCGACGGGCCGGTGCCTGGTGCCCGCAGGGACGACGAACAACTCACCAGCGCTGAGAGGGACCGACGTCCGTCCGTCCAACTCGATACGGAAGCTGCCATCCCAGCAGAGGAAGAGCTCGTCTTCCTCGTGCTCGTGCCAGGGAAACTCGCCTTCAAACCGGGCGATCCGGACTACCGTGTCATTGGCCGTGACCAGGTCACGTTGCTGGAAGGGGCCAGGCAAGGAGGCGATGACCTTCTCGATCGACACCGGCCTCGTCTCGTGTCTTGTCGTCATGGAAACTCATTCTCCGGAACCGAGCCGGCCACCATCCAGGGCCAATCTGGAATCGTGGCCTGCCTCGGAGGGCCCCTCAGCGCAGCCGCATAACCGGAGGGTCCATGGGACAGGGCCTAGGCGCGTGCATCCGTAACCTCAGCTCGGCACCTTCATGCGCCTAATCGGTTCGGGGAATCGGCAACTTCGACCCGCCGTAGACCGCAACGGACGAACCAACCTGTCCGGAGGGGGCATTCGCGCGAACGGCGAGAACCCCGTGACAGGCCGTTTCGCGCGAATGTGCCCTCCGGGGTCCAGGAGGGGTCTGGGGAACCACGGGGTTCCCAGTAGCGCACGCTCAACCAATCGTCCCGTGCCTGCTGGGGGCCACTGGCTTGCGCTTCGGCCTGGGCGGCGGCGCGCCCCCCGTGGCGGGCGGTCGGGGCGGGGCCGACTGGCGCGGCGCGATGCGTGGCCCGGCGCGGCCGTCCGGTGACCGGCGCCCACGCCGCACGCTCCGGGCGGCCTGGCGCGGGGCCGCGCAGCGGCCTGAGCGCCGCCGCCCCTTGACGACTGAGGCGGCTTACGCTGTTGGGGCTCCGGTTCTTGCCGGGGCCCCTTCGGCTTTGTGGGCCGACCTGCGGAAACGGGTGCGTTCGGATTCCGCGTATTTTCCGGGACCGGTGACAAACGGCTGCGTCCGGTGGCTTCTGGCTGCCTGGGGCGGTCCCCTGACAGCAGACGACCCCCTGACCATCTTGCCTGGTCAGGGGGCGTTTCTCGTGGGGTGGCGGGTCCAGGATTCGAACCTGGGTAGGCTAAGCCGACGGATTTACAGTCCGCTCCCATTGGCCACTCGGGCAACCCGCCCTGGTGTCGTCCTTGCGGCGACTCTGGAAAGGATAGCGGAACCCGGGACTGGTCGTGACATCGGAGCGGAGGGCGGGCTGTGGCGTGCCAAGCGGGCGGCTGATCTTGCCCCTCCAAGCTCGACACGAGACGTTGTGACGGGACGAGGGTGACGCCTGCTCGCTGTGAGCACGGCGGGGGCGAGCCGTAGGTCAGACGGATGGTGAGTACTGGCGTCGCCTGGCGAGTGGCCTTGGCGGAGCGGCGCGATGCCCAGGCGGTCTGGGGCGGCGGTCATCGCCGGCCCGGCAACGTACCCCGTGTTGGTGAGGGGCAGGGGGCTGGTAGCAGTGCAGCCGCAGGTGGGGGCGGCGCTGCCGGTGCGGGCGATGGTGGCGACATCCCGTGCTGGTGAGGCGTGGGGGCTGCGTAGCGGTACCGCCGCAAGTGGGGCCGCGCAGCCATGCGAGGCGGTGACGTCCACACCCCGCGCTGGCGAGGGTCGCGGACTCGTGGCAGTACCGCCGCTGACGGACACGGCACAGCCCGTGCGAGGCGGTGACGTCCGCCCCCTGTGCTGGTACCCCGTGCTGGTGAGGGGCAGGGGGGTGGTAGCAGTGCAGCCGCGGGTGGGGGCGGCGCTGCCGGTGCGGGCGATGGTGGCGACATCCCGTGCTGGTGAGGCGTGGGGGCTGCGTAGCGGTACCGCC
>NZ_BAAAZG010000022.1:72960-82956 GCF_039536785.1 Actinomadura miaoliensis | reverse complement strand
TGGTGGCGGTGCTGTCGGTGGCGGACGTGGCGCTGCCGGTGCGAGGCGGTGGCGTCCGCACCGGGTTGGTGGGGGTGGGGGGACGCGCCACGTGGTGGTTGGGTTTGAGGGGTCTTTGTGTTCGGGGGAGGGTGAGCGGAGATGGGGAAGCGCCCGCCGGGGTTTGGGGGCTGGCGGGCGCTCTGGTGGGGGCGGGGCTAGCAGGTCTTGTAGGCGCCCTTGCTGCCCCAGGAGCACTTGTCGGCGAGGGTTCCGTTCGGGTAGCGCAGGTACGCGGTGTCGCCGGTGTTGTTCCACACGTACCAGCCGCGGCCCCAGTACCGGTGGGCGGAGGTGTTGGTGCCCTTGCCGGTGTGGACGTACACGGACTTGCGGCCGCCGAGCTTGAAGCTGCCGAAGGTGTAGGTGTAGCCCGTCTTGTCCCGCAGCTTGTAGCCCTTGAGCTGGCGGGCCGTCTTGCTGGTGTTGTACAGCTGCACCCACTCGGCGTTCAGCGAGTTGTTCGACCCGGTGTCCTTGCCGGGCGAGTCGTAGTAGACGCGGTAGATCTGCACCGCGCTGGCGGCCTCGGCCGGCGCCGCGAGCAGTCCGGTCGCGACCGTCGCGGCGAGTGCCACGGCCCCCGTTGTCAGGATCCTCTTCACCCCGTTGTCCTCCCCTGTGCTTGCTGGGACATCTGGTCTATCAGCGACGTGTCGGTAATGAAGGGCGATGGCCGGATGCGGAGGGGTTTGTCAACCTCAGGGGGCCTTGGGGCGACGGGGGTGCGGCGTGGTGATCAGATCGGCGGTTGGTCTGGTGGCGCGGGACGCGTCTGTGCCCTTGCGGGAAGACGAACCGGTCACCGGCGGCGGAGGAGTTCGAGGGGGGCCGGTGGAGTGTCGGACGCGTCGTCGTGCGCGGCGATGGTGGGGCGCGGTCGCTACGCTGATCCGCGAGGTGGGGGCGCACCGGAGGGGCGATCGCTTCGGTCCGGGCGTCCACGGGGGCCTAAAGCAGATTGTTTCCGCACGTCAGAGGGGCTGAGTGTCGTGGCAGATTCTTCTTTCGACATCGTGTCGAAGCTCGACCGGCAGGAGGTCGACAACGCGCTCAACCAGGCGGCCAAGGAGGTCGCCAACCGGTTCGACTTCCGGAACGTGGACGCGGGCATCCGGTGGGCCGGGGAGAGCATCGAGATCCAGGCCAACTCCGAGGAGCGGGCCAAGGCGGTGCTGGAAGTGCTGAAGGACAAGCTGGTCAAGCGGGGCGTGTCGCTGAAGGCGATCGACGCCGGGGAGCCCAAGGCGTCCGGGAAGCTGTACAAGCTCGGCGTGGGGCTGAAGGAGGGCATCTCCCAGGAGGACGCCAAGAAGATCGGCAAGATCATCCGGGAGGAGGGGCCCAAGGGCGTCAAGGCCCAGGTCCAGGGTGAGGAACTGCGGGTCAGCTCGAAGAAGAAGGACGACCTGCAGGCCGTCATCTCCCTGCTCAAGAGCAAGGACCTCGACGTCGCGCTGCAGTTCGTCAACTACCGGTGAGAGGGCCGCCGGCACCTTCCCCCGCTGAAGGTGCCGGCGCCCGTAGAGGTAGATGGCCGGAACGCGGCCGGGGTTCAGCCCGCGAGGCGGGATTCGTCGGACGGCTCCAGGTCGCGGGCCAGGGCGGCCAGGTCCAGGTCGAGGACGCGGGCCAGGGCCGCGACGGTGAAGAACGCGGGCGCCGCGATGGCCCCGCGTTCGATCTTGCGGAGGGTGTCCAGGGAGATTCCGGCCTCGGCGGCGACGGCGGCGGCGCTGCGCGGGCCCCGGGCGGCCCGCAGGATCCTGCCGAGGGCCCGGCCGCGGTCACGCTGCTCCGAGGTCAGTGGCGTGCGCACCATGGTGAAGATTCTAATACTGGTATTACTATCTCCGCCCATGGTGACGTATCGCAGTCCCCGGGAGTGGGAGATCATGCGTGAGGCGGGCCGGGTGGTGGCCCGCGCGCTGCGCGCGGTGCGGGAGGCGGCCGAGCCCGGGATTCCGCTGGCGGAGCTGGACGCGGTCGCCGCGCGGTGCATCAAGGAGGCGGGGGCGCGGCCCTCGTTCCTGCACTACCACCCGAGCTGGTCGCCGACGCCCTACCCGGCGACGATCTGCGTGTCGGTGAACGAGGGCGTCGTGCACGGCATCCCGGACGGGCGGGTGCTCCAGGAGGGCGACGTCGTCTCGGTGGACTGCGGCGCCGAGGTCGGCGGTTACCACGGGGACGCCGCGATCACGTTCGCGGTCGGGACGGCCGACGAGCGGGCCCAGCAATTGATGGACGTCACGCACACGGCGCTGGAGCGCGCGATCGAACAGGCCCGGCCGGGCGCACGCATGGGCGACGTCTCGTACGCCATCATGCGCACGGCCCGGGAGGCCGGGTACGGGGTGCTGCGCGGCTGCGGCGGCCACGGCATCGGCACGCGGATGCACGAGGATCCGGACGTGCCCAACGTCGGACGGCCGGGACGCGGGCTGCGGCTCCGGGAGGGCCTGACGATCGCGATCGAGCCGATGTTCCACGAGGGCGGCGGCGACGCGGCCGAGGTGCTGCCGGACGGTTGGTCGGTCGTCACGGCGGACGGCAGCCGCGCCGCGCACTTCGAGCACACCGTCGCCATCACGGCCGACGGACCGGTCGTCCTCACCCTCCCCTAGACGCGGCGCATGCGCCCCCGGTGAAGGCGGGAACGTCTCAGCGGAGGCCGGCCATGCGCTCCAGGCGGGCGATGCGCTCGGCGGTGGGCGGGTGGGTGGAGAACAGGCGCCCGATGCCCGCGCCGCGGAACGGGTTGGCGATCATGAGGGAGCTGGTGGTGGCCAGCTCGGGGTCCTGCGGCAGCGGCATGGCCCGGGTGCCCGCCTCGATCTTCCGCAACGCGCTGGCCAGCGCCAAAGGATCGCCGGTGAGCTGGGCGCCGGACGCGTCGGCCTGGTACTCGCGGGTTCGGCTGATCGCCATCTGCACGACGGCGGCGGCGACCGGGCCGAGGATCAGCAGCATCAGGGCGCCCAGGAGGCCGGGGCCGTCGTCGTCCTCCGACCGGCCGATCGGCAGGAACATCGCCAGGTACGACAGGTAGGTGATGACGGTGGCGATGGCCGCGGCGACGGAGGAGATGAGGATGTCGCGGTTGTAGACGTGCGACAGCTCGTGGCCGAGCACGGCGCGCAGTTCCCGCTCGTCCAGCATGCGCAGCAGGCCGCGCGTGCAGCAGACCGCCGCGTTGCGCGGGTTGCGGCCGGTGGCGAACGCGTTGGGCTGCATGGTCTCCGAGACGTACAGCCGGGGCATGGGCTGACGCGCGGAGGTGGCCAGTTCCCGGACCACCCGGTACAGGACGGGCGCCTCGACCTCACCGACCGGATGGGCGCGCATGGAACGCAGCGCGATCCGGTCGCTGAAGAAGTACGCCACGCCGTTGGTGACCAGCGCGATCAGCAGGGCGATGGCCAGCCCGGCGCCGCGTCCCAGTCCCCAGCCGACGAGAAGCATCAACGCCGACAGGGCCGCGATCAGAGCGGCCGTCTTGACGCCGTTGAAGTGCACTTTCGCCGCCTCCCCGTTGCTTTACCGCTGTCTGTGACAACGGTGTGACCTGGCGAAACGTTCCCGTGTACGGGCCGCGTCCAGGGGCCTCCCGGCGAGCCGCCCAGGCCCGCCGCGAAGCCCCTGGACGGCCGTCGGTCAGGTGACGCTCGAAACCGTCTGCAACACCAGTTGCGGCGCCGCCGACAGGACCACGGCGCCGGCGGCCGCGGCGGCGATGGCGGCGCGGACGGGGACCCCGGTGTCCGGCACGGGCGGCCGGGCACCGGCGGGCGGGGCGGTGAACAGACGCACGGCCCACACCAGGTAGTAGTACAGCCCGATGACGGTGTTGACGGCCATGACGACCGCCAGCCACGTCACGCCCCCGGCAAGGGCCGCGCGGAACACCACGACCTTGGCGAACAGCCCCATGACGCCCGGCGGCAGCCCGGCCAGGCAGATGAGGAAGAACGCCAGCGCGGCGGCGACGGCCGGGCTGCTGCGGGCCAGGCCGCGGAAGTCGTCCAGGGTGTCCCAGCGCGAGTGCGGACCGCGGCGCTGGACGGCGACGACCACGGCGAACGCGCCCATGTTCATCACCGCGTACAGCGCGACGTAGGCGGTGGTGGCGGCGACCGCCTCGGGCAGCCGGTGGTCGCCGACGGCCAGCGGCGCCAGCATGTAGCCGGACTGGGCGACCGACGACCAGGCCAGCAGGCGGATGGCGGTGCGCTGCCGCAGCGCCATCAGGTTGCCGAGCGTCATGGTGACGGCGGCGAGCAGAGCGGCCAGCGGGCCCCAGACGTGCCCGTACGCGGGCAGCCCGAGCGCCAGGACGATCGCGAGGCCGGCGAAGCCGGCGGCCTTGGACACCACCGACAGGAACGCGGCGACCGGCAGCGGGGCGCCCTGGTAGACGTCCGGCGCCCAGAAGTGGAACGGCACGGCCGCGACCTTGAACGCGAACCCGGCCAGCACCAGCACGACCCCGGCGGCCGCGACCGGTTCCAGGTCGGCGGGCAGGCGGGCCAGGGCGGGCGCGAGCCGGTCCAGGTGCATGGCGCCGGTGGCGCCGTACAGCAGGCTGACGCCGAACAGCATGACGGCCGCGGAGATCACCGAGACCAGGAACAGCTTGAGCGCGGCCTCGGTGGCGGCGCCGTCGTAGCGGCGCAGGCCGACGAGCGCGAACACGGGCAGCGACAGCGTCTCCAGCGCGACGACGAGCAGCACCAGGTCGCGGGCGGCGACGAGGGTGAGCGCGCCGACGGTCGCGGCCAGCAGCAGGAAGTGGTACTCCCCGGCGGGCATCTTCGCCCGGGTGATCTCGTCCAGGGACAGCAGGACGACGACCACCCCGGCGGCCAGCACCACGCCCTGGAACAGCAGCGTGAAGTGGTCGGCGACGTAGGAGCAGGACGGCGGGCCGTCGCCGCGCAGGCCGCCCGGCACGCAGAACGTGGCGCGGCGGCCGCCCCCGGCCGCCAGCGCGATCACCGCGACCAGCGCCGCGGCCAGCGCACCGCACGACGCCCAGCCGAGCACGCGGCGCGGCACGTCGAACGCGTCGCCGAGCAGCAGCGCGACGGCCGCCACCGCGACGATCAGCGCGGGCGCGACGGCCGCGTAGTCGATGCTCTGGATGATCATCGGGCCGTCCCTTCCGCCGTGGTCCGTCCGCCCGTCATCAGCCGCCTCCGAACAGCGCGCGGACCGGGGCGGTGGTCACGTCCAGCAGCGTCTTGGGCCACAGGCCGACCAGCAGGGTGAGGACGATCAGCGGGGTCCAGGCGGCGTACTCGTAGCGGGTGATCGGCGCGATTCGGGTCCGCGTCGCCGTCGCGTCCGGCTCGGGTGCACCGGGTCCCGTGTCCGCGGCCAGGGCGGCGGCGCGGCGGTCCCCCGGCACCGTGCCGTGCGTGATCTTGGCGAGCATGCGCAGGAAGTAGGCGGCGGTGAGCACCGCGCCGAGCCCGCCGACGACCATGAACGTGACGAACGTCTCGCGCGGCAGGTCGGCGTGCGGCCGGTACGCGCCGAGCAGGGCCAGCATCTCGCCCCAGAATCCGGCGAGGCCGGGCAGGCCGAGGCTGGCGATCGAGGCGAACGTCAGGACGGACGCCAGGCGCGGGGCCTCGGTGAGCATGCCGCCGCCGAGCCGGTCCAGGTCGCCGGTGCCGTACCGGACCTTGACGGCCCCGGCCAGGAAGAACAGCAGTCCGGTGATCAGTCCGTGGGCGATGTTGCCGAACAGCGCCGCGTTCACCCCGACCGGGGTGAGGGTGGCGATGCCCAGCAGCACGAAGCCCATGTGCCCGACGGACGAGAACGCGATCATCCGTTTCAGCTCGCGTTGCGCCAGGCAGGCCAGGGCACCGTAGACGATCCCGATGACGGCGAGCAGCCCGAGCCAGGGCGCCCAGAACGCGGCGCCGTCCGGGGCCAGCGGCAGCGCGACCCGGACCAGGCCGTACGTGCCCATCTTCAGCAGCACCCCGGCGAGCAGCACCGACCCGACCGTGGGCGCCTCGGTGTGCGCGTCGGGCAGCCAGGTGTGCAGCGGCCACATCGGCGCCTTGACGCCGAAGCCCAGCGCCATCAGCAGGAACGCGGTGATCTGCACGCCGTGCGTGACGCCGTCGCCGTGCCGGCGGGCCAGCTCGGTCATGTCGAGCGTCCCGGCGTTCACCGCGACCAGCAGCATGCCCGCCAGCAGCAGGCCGGAGCCGAGCAGCGTGTAGAGGATGAACTTGTACGCGGCGGCGCGGCGGCCTGGACCGCCCCACAGCGCGATCACCGCGTACATCGGGACCAGCACGACCTCGAAGAACACGAAGAACAGCACCAGGTCGAGCGCGACGAACGTGCCGAGCAGCCCGACCTCCAGCACCAGCAGCAGCCCGACGAGCAGGCGGTCGGAGGACGCCCCGTGCGGCGGGTGCCGCATCGCGTGCACGAAGCACAGGAACGACAGCAGCGCGGTCAGCAGCACCAACGGCAGCGAGATGCCGTCGACGCCGAGGTGGAAGCGCAGCCCGATCGCCGGCGCCCAGTCGCGGGCGACCTCCAGCTGGACGCGCGAGGGGTCGCCGTAGTCGAACGCGGCCGCCGCCGACAGCGCCACCAGCAGCGTCGCGCCCGAGACGCCGACCCCGTAGCGGCGGACGGCGCCGTCGCCCGGCAGGAAACGCCCGGCCGGAAGCAGCAGCGCCAGCGCCCCCGCCAGCGGGATCGCGAGCAACAGCACGAAGATCATAGGAAGATCACCGCCCCGGCCGCGATGAGGACGATCCCGGCGATCAGGCCGGTGAGATAGGCCTGCGGGTTGCCGTTCTGCGGCAGCCGCAGCGGTTCGGCGAGACGGCGCGCGCCGCGGGCGACGCCGACGACCGCCGCGTCGATGCCGCGTCCGTCCACCGTGACGACCTGACGCGCCACGGCCCGCACGGGACGGACGACCACCGCCGCGTACAGCTCGTCGACGTAGAACGCGCGGGCGAACACCCCGCGCACGGGGCCGAGCGCCCGCGCGGGGTCGGCGGCGGGGTCGCGGTTCCAGACGAGGAACGCCGCGCCCGCGCCCGCCACCACGCACAGCAGCGCCAGCAGGGCCGGCCCGAGGTGCGGCCGCAGCTCGGACGCGCCCAGCCCGAAGAACCCGAGGACGGCCGACGGCACGGCCAGCGCCGCCACCGTCCACGCCATCAGCCTGGGCGCCTCATGCACCTCGTACCGTCCGCGCGGCTCGCCGAAGAACGTCATGAGCCACAGGCGCGTGGCGTACGCCGCCGTCACCGCGACCGTCAGGAGCAGCCCCGCGTACACCATCCAGGCGACGCCCGCCGGGATGTGCACGCCGCCGGAGGACGTCGTGGCGACTTCGCCGCCGTGGGTGGCGCTGTGCTGGGCGGCCTCGATGACGGAGTCCTTGCTGAACCAGCCGCTGACAGGCGGGACGCCGGCGAGCGCCGCCAGCCCGATCGTCATCGACCAGAACGTGATCGGCATCCCGGTGCGCAGCCCGCCGTAGTGGCGCAGCATGTTGGACCCGGCCGTCAGGATCACGCAGCCCGCCGCCAGGAACAGCAGCGCCTTGAACGCCCCGTGGGTGAGCAGGTGGAAGATCGCGCCGTTCCACGCGCCGACCGCCAGTCCGGCCGCCATCACCGCCAGCTGGCTGATCGTCGAGTACGCCAGGACGCGTTTGATGTCGTCCTGCGCCAGCGCCGCCAGCGCCGACCCCAGCATCGAGATCACCGCGACCACGCCGAGCAGCGTCAGCGCGGCCGGGGCCTCCAGGAACACCCCGTACACGCGGGCCACGACGTACACGCCCGCCGCGACCATGGTGGCCGCGTGGATCAGCGCGCTGATCGGCGTGGGGCCCGCCATCGCGTCCGGCAGCCAGGTGTGTAGCGGGAACTGCGCGCTCTTGCCGGCCACCCCGGCCAGCAGGAGCAGCGCGGCAGCCGTGACCGTCGCGTGCGGCAGCGTCCCGGCGCGCGCCAGCACCTCGCCGATGTCGAACGAGCGGGCGCCCATCCCCAGCACGAAGACGCCGAACAGGAATCCGACGTCGCCGAGCCGGGTGACCAGGAACGCCTTGACGGCGGCGCGCGAGTTGGCGCGGTTCTCCCAGTGGTGGCCGATCAGGAAGTAGGAGCAGACCCCCATGACCTCCCAGCCGACGTAGAGCAGCAGGAGGTCGCCCGCGTACACCACCAGCAGCATGGCGGAGGTGAACAGGGAGATGAACGCGGCGTAGGAGGAGTAGCGGGGGTCCTTGGCCATGTACGCGACCGAGTAGACCTGCACCGCCAGCGCGACGGAGCACACCATCAGCCCGACCACGGCCGACAGCCCGTCCACCCGCAGGCCGATCTCGATCGGGACGGTGCCGGTCTCGATGAGGGTGAGGGTGCCGGTGCGCGTGCCGGGCGTGCGCCAGACGGCGAACGCCACGATCGCCGCGAGCACGGTGGCGACGGCGACCGGCAGGCAGGCGATCAGCGCGGGCCCGTTGCGCAGCGGCGAACGCTCCGCCGTCAGGGCCGCCCGCCACCAGGCCCGCTCACTGGCCCGCGGCCCGCCCCCCGGGACTTCGGCGGACGCCCCGGCCGCGGCTTCGCCGGGCGCTTCGGCAGGTGCCTCGCCGGGCGCTTCCGCAGCGGCTTCGGTGGGCGCTTCGACAGATGTTTCGACAGGCGCTTCGACAGATGCTTCGGCGGGTGCTTCGGCCGGGACTTCGGAGGCAGCCTCGGCAGGTGCTTGGGCGGGTGCTTCGGAGAAAGGCTCGGTAGGGGCCTCGGCCGCCTCCCGGGGGTGGCGCGGGCCGCGTACGCGCAGCAGTTCGGACAGGCGCGGGCCCAGCAGCATCCCGGCGAAGGCCGCGACGAACGGCAGCAGGATGACGACGGAGGTCAACGCGATCATGTCGCGCCTCCCTCGCCGGCGCCCCGCACGGCCGCCGCCGCGCGCTCGCCGCCCTCGTCACCGTCGCCGACCTCGGCCCTGGCCGCCCCGTCCTCGGAGAGCGTGCGCAGCCGGTCCACGTCGATCATCCGGCGGTTGCGGTACACCAGCAGGACGATCGCCAGCCCCAGTCCCACCTCGGCGGCGGCGATCACGATGGTGAACAGGGTCAGCACCTGCCCGCCGTGCAGCCGGTCGCGCCACCACACGTCGAACGCGACCAGGTTGAGGTTGACGGCGTTGAGCATCAGCTCGACCGACATCAGCACCAGGATCGCGTTGCGCCGGGCCAGCACCCCGTACACACCGACCGAGAACAGCAGCGCGGCGACGACCGTGGGATAGGCGACGTGCATCAGCGCTCGCCCCGCTTCTTCGTGGGTTCCTTCTCCTCGGGTCCGCCGACGTCGGAGCGGGACAGCACGATCGCGCCGACCAGCGCGGCCAGCAGCAGCACCGACAGCACCTCGAACGGCAGCACCCACGTGCGGAACACGGCGGCGCCGAGCGCGTCGGCCGAACCGCCGCCCGCCCGCATCGGCATGTACGCGTCCCGGAAACCGATGACCACCACCGACACCAGCACGCCCGCCGTCGCCAGAGCGACCCCGAGCGCCACCCAGCGGTTGCCGGAGTCCAGGTCGGCCGCCCGGCCGATCGGCGCACGGGTCAGCATGATGCCGAACAGCAGCAGGACGACCACCGCGCCCACGTAGATCAGCACCTGCACCCACGCGACGAACTCGGCGGTCAGCACCAGGTAGCCGCCGGCGAGCGCCCCCAGCGACACCACCAGCCACAGGGCCGCGTGCACCAGCTGCCGCGTGGTGACCACGAGCACGGCCGAACCGACGGCGACCACGCCCAGCAACGTGAAGACGATCTCGTGCCCGGTCATGTGCCTCCCCCGCCGGGCTCGTCCCGTCCCGGCGGCCGCGCGTCACGGCCTGCCCGCGGCCCGCGGGCGGCGCCACCCGCCGGGCC
>NZ_BAAAZG010000022.1:0-72954 GCF_039536785.1 Actinomadura miaoliensis | reverse complement strand
CGCCGGGACGCGCCCCGGACCGCGGGCGGCGGCGCGTTCGGACGCGGCGATCTCCTTGGGCGGCTCGCCCCCCGCGTCGTGCGCCTGCGGCGGCGGCACCGTCCACATCCACTCGCGCAGCCGCTCCTTCTCGTGGGTCAGCTCGCCGATGTCGTACTCGGCGTACTCGAACTCCGGCGACCAGAACAGCGCGTCGAACGGGCAGACCTCGATGCAGATCCCGCAGTACATGCACAGCGCGAAGTCGATCGCGAAGCGGTCCAGGACGTTGCGGGTGCGGGGCCGTCCGCCGCCCTCGGCGGGCAGCGTCTCCTTGTGCGAGTCGATGTAGATGCACCAGTCGGGGCACTCGCGGGCGCACAGCATGCAGACCGTGCAGTTCTCCTCGAACAGCGCGATCACGCCGCGGCTGCGCGGCGGCAGATCCGGCTGGACCTCCGGGTACTGGCGCGTTATGGACCGCCGCGTCATCGTCCGCAACGTCACCGCCAGCCCCTTGGCCAGCCCGCCTCCTGGTAGCCGTCCCACGGCCCCCATGATTCCGTACTAAGCGCCGTGGGGGAACGCAACGGGGTCGGCGTTCGTCCAACACACGTGAGCCGAGCGCAGCCGATGCTCGGCGGCTAAGCTCACAAGACGACGAGCCGTCAGGCGAGGAGGCCACGTGACCCACGGCGTGGACGATCCGAGCGGCACGGGCGGGACCCGTCCTTCGGCGCACCGACCGCGCCCGCGGCCGCATCATCCCGGCCGTCCGCCCATGCCTCCCCCCGGCTGGCGTCCGCCCTTCCCCACGCCTCCCGTCCCGCCGCCCCCGCCTCCGGCCGGGCACGTGCCCGTCCCGGTGCCCGTCGAGACCGGCGAGCCCCGCGGCATCCTGTGGGCGTTCGTGCCGTTCCTGACGTTCGGGCTCGGCACGCCGTTCTCGTTCCTGTACGCGGCGGTCCGGCGCGGCTCGTGGAACATGGGGGCGGCCTCCATCGGCTACGGCGCCGCCACCGCCGGGGTGCTGGCGATGATGCAGGTCGGCGACCCGCTCCTCGGGTTCATCGCCGGGATCATGATGCTGATGCTGTGGATCTCCGGCACGGTGCACGCCTTCGCCGTCCGTCCCTCGCTGTTCCCCCGCTCCGGCCCGCGCAGCCACGTCAACCAGCACGCGCTGCGCGTCGCCAAGTACCGCCGGACGCTGCGCGAGGAGGCCCGCGCGCTGGCCGCCGAGGACCCCGCCCTCGCCCACGAGCTGCGCATCGGCCGTCCCGACCTGCCGCGCACCTACGACGACGGCGGCCTGGTCGACGTCAACCACGCCTCCCCGCAGGCGCTGGCCACGCTGCCGGGCATGACGCCCGAACTCGTCGACAAGATCGTGCGGCGCCGCGACGAGCAGGGCGGCTTCATCTCCGCCGAGGAGATGTCGGTGGACGTCGACCTGCCGCCCGGCCTGCTCCCGCAGCTCGCCGAGTACGCCGTCTTCCTGCCCTGACCCCGTCGTTCAGGCGAGGGCGACCTTGAGGACGCCGGTGAGCGCCAGCTGCCCCAGCGACAGCGGCACCAGGTACGCCCAGGCCAGCTTCTGCAGCTGGTCCTCACGCATCCGCGGATAGCTGACGCGCAGCCAGATCACCACGAACGCCAGCACGGCGACCTTGAGCAGCGTCCACAGCCAGCCCAGCTCGGTGTTCAGGAACGGGCCCTTCCACCCGCCCAGGAACAGCACCGTGGTCAGCGCGCACAGCACCACGATCCCGGCGTACTCGGCCAGGATGAACAGCGCGAACCGCAGCCCGCCGTACTCGGTGTACGGGCCGAAGATGATCTCCGAGTCGGCCACCGGCATGTCGAACGGCGGACGGCGCAGCTCGGCCAGCCCGGCGACGAAGAACACCACCGCGCCCACCGCCTGCCAGGGCAGCCACCACCAGCGCCACTCCTCGACGATGCCGCCCAGCGACAACGTCCCGGCGGCCATCGCCACCGACGAGGCGGCGAACACCATCGGCAGCTCGTACGACATCAGCTGCGCGGCGACCCGCATCCCGCCCAGCAGCGAGTACTTGTTGGCGCTGGCCCAGCCCGCCATGATCGCCCCGATCACGCCGACGCCCATCACCGCCAGCGCGAAGAACACCCCGAGACCGAGATCGAGCACGACCTGCCCGCCCGGCCCCACCGGGATCACCAGCAGGACCAGCAGATACGGGATGATCGCCACCGCCGGGGCCAGCTTGAACACCGTGCGGTCGGCGGCGCGCGGGACCACGCTCTCCTTCTGCGCGAACTTCACCCCGTCCGCCACCAGCTGCGCCCACCCGTGGAACGCCCCGGCGTACATGGGCCCGAGCCGCCCCTGCATGTGCGCCATCACCTTGTGCTCGGCCTGCCCCACCAGCAGCGGCAGCACGGCGAACGCGGCCGCGACCAGCACCAGCTTGAGCACGATCTCCAGCAGGTCAGGCACCGGATCCCCGCCCTTCGTCCGGTCTGCGCGTCCGGCGCTGCGGCCGCTCGGCCGACTGCTGCGCGGCCGGCCCCCAGTCGTCGGGCACCCCGGGCGGGCGCATGCGGCGGCGGCTCGGCGCGCCGTGCCCGGACTCGCCCGGCTCCTTGGCGCCCGGCCACGGCTTGGCGACCCGCGCGGCCAGCACGAAGTCCTTGCGCAGCGGATGCCCCTCGAAGCCGTCGGGCAGCAGCAGCGGCTTGAGATCCGGATGCCCGTCGAAGATCACGCCGAACATCTCGCAGGTCTCCCGCTCGTGCCAGTTCGCCCCCCGGTAGACGCCGACGGCGGTGGGCAGCCGCGGCTCGTCCCGGGGCACCCGCGTGCGCACCAGCAGGTGGTGCCCGCGCTCCAGCGAGTACACGTGCGCGACGACGGCGAACCCCTCGGTCAGCTCGTCCACACCCGTCAGCCAGTCGAAGAACCCGCAGGCCAGCTCGTCACGGGCGAACAGCAGGGCGTCCACCCACAACTCCGGCGGCACCCCCACCGCCAGCCCGCCGTGCGTCTCCTCGGTGCTGACCTCGTCACCGAACCGCGCCGTCCAGGCCGCGGCCAGATCGGCACTCACCGGCCGCTCCGTCCGACCTCGTCATCGCCGTCGTCCACCAGCCCGGGAATGATCGACGGATCGTGCTCGACATCACGCCCGCGCCGCCTGCGCCGCTGGCTCCGCTCCGTCACATCAGCGACCCCCGCCAACGGCCCCGCCTCCGAAGGCTCACCGCCTCCCTCGGCCTCCGCCCGCGCGGCATCCTCTCCCCCACGAACCGGCTCGACAGGCTGCGTGCCGCCTGCGTCGCCCGTTGCCTGCTCGTCGACTGACTCCACCGGCGCCGTGGCCTCACTCGCCCCAGCACCGCCACCACGTTCCTCGACCGGCTCCACCGGCTGCGTGACGGCGTCGGACGCAACATCCTCGCCAACGGCCGACCGCACCGCATCGCTGGAACTCGTGGCGGCCTCCGCGCGCTCATCAACAGGCTCTCCGACCTGCCCGACCTCGCCGGACCGCGCGTCCGCAGGCGAGCTCGCCACCTCACCGCTCGCCCCACCAGCACCCGCCGCACCGTCGTCTACAGGCTCAACCGGCTGCGTGACCTCACTCGGACCAGCGTCCCCGGACCGCAGCGACTGCGCCTCAACAGTCACCCCTGCAGCATCGTCACGCTCGCCAACCGACTCCACCGGCCGCGCGGCGTCACTGGAGCCTGCGTCCCCAGACGACAGCGGGCGCGCCTCGTCACCCGCCCCGACAGCAGTCGCCGTGCGCTCGTCCACCGGCTCGACCGGCTGCGTGACCTCGCTCGGGCTAGCGTCACCAGACCGCAGCGAGCGCCTCTCAACGCTCGGCCCGGCAGCAGCGCCATCACGTTCGTCCGCCGACTCCAACGGCCGCGTGGCCTCACTCGGACCGGCGTCACCGGACGGCAGCGGGCGCTTCTCAACGCCCGCCCCGGAGGCATCGTCACGCTCGCCAACCGGCTCCACCGGCTGCGCGGCGTCACTCGTGCCTGCGTCCCTAGGTGGCAGCGGGCGCGTCTCGTCACTCGACGCGGCAGCACTGCGCTCGTCTACTGGCTCGACCGGCTGCGTGACCTCACTGGGACCGGCGTCTCCAGGCCGCAGCGGAGGCGTCTCAACGCTCGCCCCGGAGGCATCGTCACGCTCGCCAACCGGGTCCGTCGGCTGCGTGGCGTCACTGGGGCCTGCGTCACTGGACGGCAGCGGTCGCGTCTCGTCACCCGACCCAGCCGCAGTCGCCGTGCGATCGTCTACTGGCTCGACCGGCTGCGTGACCTCACTCGGACCGGCGTCACCAGACCGCAGCGGACGCTCCTCAACGCTCGCCTCGGAGGCATCGTCACGCTCGCCAACCGACTCCGCCGGCTGCGCGGCGTCACTCGTGCCTGCGTCACTGGACGGCAGCGGGCGCGT
Organism: Actinomadura miaoliensis; assembly: GCF_039536785.1. NCBI lineage: Bacteria > Bacillati > Actinomycetota > Actinomycetes > Streptosporangiales > Thermomonosporaceae > Actinomadura > Actinomadura miaoliensis. Next base: position 68,516 of record NZ_BAAAZG010000022.1, on the reverse strand, counting down.
CTCGTCGCCCGACCCGGCCGCAGTCGCCGTGCGCTCGTCCACCGGCTCGACCGGCTGCGTGGCCTCGCTCGGGCCAGCGTCACCGGAGGGCAGCGGGGGCGTCTCAATGCTCGGCTCGGCAGCAGCGCCATCACGTTCGTCGGCCGGCTCCAGCGGCCGTGTGGCGTTGGTCGGGCTCGCGTCGCCGGACGGGAGGGGGCGCGTCTCGTTACTCGGTCCCGCAGCACTGCGCTCGTCTACTCGCGCCAACGGCTGTGTGGCATCGCTCGGGCCTGCGTCACCGGATCGCACGGCGTCGTCGCGTTGGGCGGGTGGCTGTGCCGCATCGCTGGGAGTCGCGGGGGTTTCCTCGTCGATCGGCTGTACGGGCTGCGTGGCGTCTTCGGGGGTGGTGGGGGGTGGTTGCAGGGGGCGGCGCAACACCGTGGCCGATAGTGGCCGGGGCGGGGGTGGGGGTGCGACGGGCTCGCCGCCGTTGCCGTAGCGGTCGCCGAGGGACTCGCCTGCGATCTTCTCCTGGAGGTGGACGATGCCGTGCAGCAGGGCTTCCGGCCGGGGCGGGCAGCCGGGGACGTACACGTCCACCGGGATGATCTGGTCGACGCCCTTGGTGACGCAGTAGGAGTCCCAGTAGGGGCCGCCGCAGTTGGAGCAGGCGCCGAACGAGATGACGTACTTGGGTTCGGGCATCTGCTCGTAGAGCCGCCGTACGGCGGGCGCCATCTTGTCGGTGACGGTGCCCGAGACCACCATCAGGTCGGCCTGGCGGGGGCCGGGCGCGAACGGGATGACGCCGAGGCGGATGAAGTCGTGGCGGCTCATCGAGGTGGCGATGAACTCGATGGCGCAGCAGGCCAGCCCGAAGTTGAACACCCACAGCGAGTAGCGGCGGCCCCAGTTCAGGACGAACTTGATCGGCTTGGGCGCCATCCTGGCCAGCGGTCCCACGCCGGGGGTCGGCAGGTCCACGGTGCTCATCGGCACGCTCCCCGTCCGGGGTTGTCGGGGGTCACAGCAGCATTCTTACCGGCCGCGCGCGGTGTCAGACCCACGACAGGACACCCTTCTTGCCCGCGTACGCCAGTCCGGCGGCGAGAAAGCCCAGGAAGACGAACATCTCCCCCAGGGTGGTCAGGCCGTAGCCGGGGGCGGAGAAAACCGTGGCCCAGGGGAACAGGAACACCGCGTCCACCGCGAACACCACGTACAGGTAGGCGAACACGTAGTAGCGCACGTAAGACTGGGCCCAGTCCCCGCCGACGGGGTCGACCCCGCACTCGTAGGTGGTGAGCTTCTCAGGGGTGGGACGGTGCGGGCGCAGCATCCGGTTGGCGGCCAGCGCGCCCGCCACGATGCCGCCGCCGACGAGCAGCAACACCACGACGACCACGTAGGAGTGGAAGTAGTCCCGCACGGTGACCTCCTGGAGAACCTCCCGTCAAGTATCTCTGAATAGATCGGGGTGGGCCGAACCTCCGGATGCCGGGGGCACTCTCTACCATCGACCCCTCTTTACTGCACACTGAGACCAGACGGGGTAAAAGATCTGTAAGGACGTGACCGGATGAGCTCTCCTCCGCCTCCCCCCGGCTGGGAACCCCCCGCCGGTCCTTCCTGGCCGCCTGCGCCGGGCGGCCCCGGTGCCCCTTCCGGTCCGGCCGGAACCGGCGGGCCGGGCGGCCCGCCCGGTGGCACTCCGCCGCCGTCCGGTCCGGGAGGCTATGGGGGTCCCGGCACGCCGCCGCCCTTCTATCCGCCTCCGCCGGGCCCCGGCGGGCCGATGGGCCAGCCGCCGATGGGGCCGCCGCCCAAGGCCTCCGGCGGCGGCGGCGCGATCATCGCACTGATCGTCGGGGGTGCGCTCGTCGTCGTGCTGCTCATCGCCGTCGTGGTGGTGTTCGTCGTGCGCGGCGGCAGCGAGCCGACCCCTGCCGAGCGGCTGCGAGCCGCGGCGAGCGGGCTGTCGTCCGCGCGGGCCATGACGTTCAAGGGGTCGTTCGGGACGGTCACCTCCGGTCTCAGCGGCGAACTGAAGATCACCAAGGGCGGCCGGGCCATCGGCGACGTCACCACCGGCGGGTCCCAGGTGACGCTGCTGTCGGTGGACGACAACCTGTTCGTCAAGGCGGACCGTTCCTACTGGCAGCGGCAGACGAGCGTGCTGAGCACGCCGTACTTCCTGAAGGACGGCCGGCAGTGGGGCAGGGTCGACTCCACCGACGTCGACCTGTCCTTCAAGCGGAAGCTGACGCCGGCGGCGCTGGCCGCGGAGATGCGGTCGAGCGCGTCCTACCGGCTGACCAAGACCGAGACCACGGTCGGCGGTCGCAAGGCGGTGCGGGTGGCCTCGTCCCTGGCGTCGTTCTACCTGACCGACGACGACGACCCGGAGCTGCTGCGGTACGAGTCGACCTACCCGCGGGTCACGGCGGACGTGACCGTCCAGTCCGGCAGTGCCGGTGCCGCGACGGTCACCGAGATCCGCAACGGCGTCGGGGAGCTGAAGGACTCCTTCGACAGCCGCGGCCGGCCCAGCCTGATCACCACCGAGAAGGGGCTGTGCTCGACCAACAGCAACAGCTGCCGGGTGCGCGGGCAGGTGCGGCCGCCGCTCGGCACCACCTCGTCGACCAAGATCGAGGTGCGGTACACGCTGCGGGCGGGCACCACGACGGGACGTGAGATCGGCAACTGCACCACGTCGATCACGGTGTCGTCCTCGTCGCCGCAGTGGGCGGAGTGCCGCGTGTCGGGCAGCTCGTGGCGCAACTGGTCGCGCAGCGGCGAGACCCGCTACTACGTCAGCGCCGAGTTCAAGGTCCCCGGAGCCTCCGACTCCGACATCCAGCAGATGCAGGCGGCTCTCGACCAGGAGTGACGAGACGGTGGCGCCGGCCCTCCGGCGCCACCCCCGCGGGCTCTTCCGCCGACGCCGCCCGTCCGTTCGCGGGCGTTGAGACGTAGGTCATAGAGAGGCATCGGCGCTGGGTGACCGGTGCCGCCGCCGGGATGATCGGCGCTTGTGCTGCGCCGGTCCGAATCGTCCGGCACTCTATGTCTGGCATCGGCAGTCGGGAACAGAGTGGTCGCTGAGTGAGCGTTGAACAGGAGGGGCCGCCGCAGCACGGCCCCCGTCCCCCCCGCGCGGAGCCGGGAACGCATCCCGGGTCCGCCCAACCCTCCGTGCCCGGATTCGGTACGGCAGATCCTTCCGCCCCGCCCGGGTCGTACGGTGCTCCCGCCGGTGCGGGGCAGGTCCAGGTGGTGCCGCCCGCGCCGGGCGATGTGCTGGTGGCGGGGATGGGGATGGCCGCCGGCGGCCCGGTGGAGCCTCCCGGGCACGGGCCGGCTCCGGAAGCGGCGCCGCAACCGGAGATGCCTCCGGAGAAGGCCCCCGAGAAGAAGAAGTCCCGCACGGTCCGGGTCGTTGCCGGTTGTGTGGGCGCCGTCGTGTTGCTGGCGGGCGGTGCCACGGCGTTCGTGCTGGTGTCGGGGGACGAGGAGTCCCAGAAGAAGAGTGAGCCCAAGGCCGACGCGCCCGTGGCGGGGTGGGCCGTGCGGGCGGGACGCGACATGCGGGCCCTGCCCGGGGTGCAGTACGACGGGACGCTGCGCGGCGAAGCCGGGCAGTCCGCGCGGGTGCGGCTGAAGGTGACGCGGTCGGGAGCGGCCACGGGACGCCTTGCGGTCGGCGGACGGCAGTTCGACGTGGTGGCGGTGGGCGGTGCCACGTACGTCAAGGCGGACACCGCGTTCTGGCGCCGGTACGGCGCCGACAGCACCCACCCCGAGAACTACGCGGGCCGGTGGAGCAAGGCGCCCGAGTCGATGCCCGGGGTGGACGTGGCGGACGTGCTGGCTCCCGAGTCGATCGCCAAGGCGGTGGCCAAGGCGTCGGGCAGGGCGTCCACCGAGAACGTCGGCAGCACGCCCGCGTACCGGGTGAAGACGCCGAAGGCCGACTACTTCATCTCCAGGTCCGCGCCGCACCGGCTGCTGCGCGTGCAGGTCGCGGGCAACGGCGACCCGGCGTTGACCGTCACCCGGCTGGCGCAGATGGCGCCGGTGTTCACCGAGCTGCGGCCGCGGGTGGCCGCGCTGGTCGGGGCGCCGGACCCGACGGTGCGGTTCCGGGCGGGCAAGCTGACGTTCGTCAACTGCAACGAGAACGTCAGCGGCTGCACGGTGAGCGTCCCCGCGACGATGACCGTCCCGGAGAGCGGGCCGGTGCCGGACGGGACGCGCGCGGCGCTCCGCGCGACGATCACCGCGGCGGGCCGGACGCTCGGGGGCTGCACGGGGTCGGGCGCGGTGCCCGCCAACCGTTCGATCGTGCTGCGGTGCACGGTGCGCAGCGCGGGGTGGCGGGCGTGGATGCGGCAGGCCCGCGACACTCCCGGGGAGCACGCCTACGAGGCGCAGGCGCGGGTGGTCGGCCAGGCGTTGACGGCGGGCGAGGTCGGCAGGCTGCTGGCCCGGCTCGACCGGGAACGCGCGACGCTCGCGCCGGCCCGCGGCACGACGCCGGACCCCCGGGCGTCGGTGGCCGTGTCACCGTCCGGACGGCCCTGACCTCGCCGGTCGCGTCGTGGGGTGACTGGGGTCACCGGGAAGGCCTCATTCACCTGCGCCGCAGGTGACAGGGGGCGGGGCCGGGTAAGAAGTGGCTTTCCGCGGCTCTCTATAGTGCAGAGCGTGGAATCCGTGCCATCGGGGAGCGGCGGCTCCCCCTGCGAGCCTCCACGGCTGGTCCGGCGTCTGCACGTCGACCTGTGCCGCCTGGCGAGCTGCCTGTGTCGCCGGTGAACCCGCGGGTCGCCCAGGTCGTACTTTCCGGCCCGGCACGGTCTTCCCGCGGCCTCCTCCAGTCACCAACCTCCGAGAAAAAGCAATCAGATCCCGGACATACCATGAAGGTAAGCCTAAGTAGCATCACGATCCCGGGTGCCTCCCCCGGGTCGGATGCTGCGCGTCGAGGAGGTCTTCCTCTGTGACCAAACAGGTCCAGCAGCTCGACCGCGTCATCATCCGTTTCGCCGGTGACTCCGGTGACGGCATGCAGCTGACCGGCGACCGCTTCACCCAGGAGACCGCGGCGTTCGGCAACGACTTGTCGACGCTGCCGAACTTCCCCGCCGAGATCCGCGCCCCGGCCGGAACGCTGCCCGGCGTGTCGAGCTTCCAGCTCCACTTCGCCGACCACGACATCCTGACGCCGGGCGACGCGCCGAACGTGCTGGTGGCCATGAACCCGGCCGCGCTGAAGGCCAACCTGGCCGACCTGCCGCGCGGCGCGGACCTGATCGTCAACACCGACGAGTTCACCAAGCGCAACCTGGCCAAGGTGGGCTACGCCGGCAACCCGGTCGAGGACGACTCGCTGCGCGAGTACCGCGTGCACGCGCTGCCGCTGACCTCGATGACGGTGGGCGCGCTGGCCGACTTCGACATCTCCAAGAAGGACGCCGAACGCGCCAAGAACATGTTCGCCCTCGGGCTGCTGTCGTGGCTGTACCACCGGCCCACCGAGGGGACGATCGCGTTCCTGGAGCGCAAGTTCGCCCGCAAGCCCGAGATCATGAAGGCGAACATCGCCGCGTTCCGGGCGGGCTGGAACTACGGGGAGACCACCGAGGCGTTCTCGGTGTCGTACGAGGTCAAGCCCGCCGAGCACGAGCCGGGCCTGTACCGCAACATCACCGGGAACACGGCGCTGGCCTACGGGCTGGTCGCGGCGGGCGAGCGCAGCGGGCTGCCGGTGTTCCTGGGCTCGTACCCGATCACGCCGGCGTCCGACATCCTGCACGAGCTGTCGCGGCACAAGCGCTTCGGGGTGCGGACGTTCCAGGCCGAGGACGAGATCGCCGCGGTGGGCGCGGCGCTGGGCGCCTCGTTCGGCGGTTCGCTGGGCGTGACGACCACGTCCGGGCCGGGCATCGCGCTCAAGAGCGAGACGATCGGCCTGGCGGTGGCGACCGAGCTGCCGCTGGTGGTCATCGACGTGCAGCGCGCCGGGCCGTCCACCGGCATGCCGACCAAGACCGAGCAGGCGGACCTGCTGCAGGCCATGTTCGGCCGCAACGGCGAGGCGCCGGTGCCGGTGGTGGCGCCGCGTTCGCCGTCGGACTGCTTCGACGCGGCGCTGGAGGCGGCCCGCATCGCCGTCAAGTACCGCACGCCGGTGGTGGTGCTGTCGGACGGCTACCTGGCCAACGGCTCCGAGCCGTGGAAGCTGCCGGACGTGGACTCCCTGCCGACGATCGAGCCGGGCTTCGCCGTCGCCGACGGCGAGGACTTCCAGCCGTTCAGGCGCGACCCCGAGACGCTGGCGCGGCCGTGGGCGGTGCCCGGCACGGCGGGCCTTGAGCACCGCATCGGCGGCCTGGAGAAGGCCGACGGCTCGGGCAACATCTCCTACGACCCGGCCAACCACGACGCCATGGTGCGGCTGCGCCAGGCCAAGGTGGACGGCATCGCCCGCGACATCGAGCCGCTGGCGGTGGACGACCCGTCGGGCGACGCGCGCGTGCTGGTGCTCGGCTGGGGCGGCACGTACGGTGCGATCTCCGCGGCGGTGCGGCGGGTCCGCAAGGCGGGCCGTCCGGTCGCCCAGGCGCACCTGCGGCATCTCAACCCGTTCCCGGCCAACATCGCCGAGGTGCTGCGCTCCTACGACAAGGTGCTGGTGCCCGAGATCAACCTCGGCCAGCTGGCGCTGCTGCTGCGCGGCCGGTACCTCGTCGACGTGATCAGCTACAACCGCGTGCGCGGCCTGCCGTTCAAGGCCGAGGAGCTGGCGGGCGTCATCCAGGATGTGATCGACAGTGAGTGACAACGGGGTCAACGGGGTCAACGGCAACGGGCTCGGCGCCCTGGCGCTGGTGCCCAAGACCGACCAGAAGCAGACCCTCAAGGACTTCAAGACCGACCAGGAGGTGCGCTGGTGCCCCGGCTGCGGGGACTACGCGATCCTGGCGGCGGTCCAGTCGTTCCTGCCCGAACTGGGGCTGCGCCGCGAGAACATCGTGTTCGTCTCCGGCATCGGCTGCTCGTCGCGGTTCCCGTACTACATGAACACCTACGGGTTCCACTCGATCCACGGCCGCGCCCCGGCGATCGCGACGGGGCTGGCGGTGTCGCGTCCGGACCTGTCGGTGTGGGTGGTGACCGGTGACGGCGACGCGCTGTCGATCGGCGGCAACCACCTGATCCACGCGCTGCGCCGCAACGTCAACCTGAAGATCCTGCTGTTCAACAACCGGATCTACGGGCTGACCAAGGGCCAGTACTCGCCCACCTCCGAGCTCGGCAAGATCACCAAGTCGACGCCGATGGGGTCGCTGGACGCCCCGTTCAACCCGATCTCGCTGGCGATCGGGGCCGAGGCGACGTTCGTCGCGCGCACCATCGACTCCGACCGCAAGCACCTGCAGTCGGTGCTGCGCGAGGCCGCCGAGCACAAGGGCACCGCGCTGGTGGAGATCTACCAGAACTGCAACATCTTCAACGACGGCGCCTTCGAGCCGTTGAAGGACCCGCAGGTGCGCGACGAGGTGACGGTCCGCCTGGAGCACGGCCAGCCGGTGGTGTTCGGCAAGGACCGGCAGAAGGGCCTGCGCCGCGGCCCGTCCGGCGGTTTCGAGGTGGTGAACGTCGCGGACGTGGACCCGTCGGAGCTCGTGGTGCACGACGCCCACAACCCCGACCCGTCGCAGGCGTTCGCCCTGTCGCGGCTGGACTCGCCGTCGTTCGAGCACACCCCCATCGGCGTCTTCCGCAACGTGCAGCGGTCGTCCTACGACGAGCTGCTGCGCGCCCAGGTTGAGGAGGCCGTGGAGCGGGAGGGCAAGGGCGACCTGGCCGCCCTCCTCGCCAGCGGCGACACCTGGCGCGTCGACTGATCGCGGACCCGGTTGCGCGGGCCGGTCCCCTTGACGGGGGCCGGCCCGTGCGCTTTCGCCCGGGTGTGGCCGGGTTCGGCCGAGTGGACGATGCGCCGTCGGCCGGGGTACTGGAAGACTGGCCCAATCGGTAGATCATTCGGAGATCGCCGCGAGGCCGGTCGGGTATCGAGTGGTCGGGTGAAGCACGGCCGGGTACGACGCGTGTGGGTCGGCCGGTTGAGGCCGTGCCGCCGGGGAGGTGACGATGCGGGTCATTCCGCGCCGCAGCAAGGGCCGTCAGCGTACGCACGTCGCCGTGCCGGCACGCAAGGACGAACCGCCCGCTGCCCCGGCGGAACCCGAACCGTCCCGTGCGACCGTCGACGCCCCGCCGCCCGCCCCGGACGAGGGCAGGACGGGCCGTAGGAAGAAGCGCAGGCGCCGCAAGAAGAAGGGCGAGCCCGAGGCCGCCCCACCCGCCGAACACGCGGCACGCACGAAGCCCGCGAAGGGCGCGAAGCCCACGGAAGGCGCGGGGGCCACGGAAGGCGCGAGGCCCGCCGAACACGCGAAGCCCGCGAAGGGCGGGAAGCTCGCGAAAGGCACGAAGCCCACGGAGGGCGCGGAGGCCACGAAGTCCGCGGAGGGCGTGGGGGCCACGAAGCCCATGCCCGTCCCGGCGGACGGCGAACGCGGCGTGGGGCTGGGCATGTCGTCGGGCTCGGGGCTCGGCACGGCGCCCGCGGACGCCGCCAGCCGCCGCCGGGCGCGCGCGGCGGCGCGGCAGCGGGAGATCGCCGAGGTCAAGCGCAGCCGGGCCGCGCACCGGCGCCGTCACGACGACGCCGAGCAGGCGGCGCGCGCACACCGGTCCGCGCTGCTGGTCATGGTGGTCACACTGGGGCTGCTGATCGCGGCGGTCGCGGTGAGCGGGGCGATGATCGCCGCGTCCATGCGCACCCGTCCGGTGGTGCTGGCCGCGCCGCTGAACGTCTTCCCGGTGACGCAGACGACGCCGGGGCAGTGCCCGGCGGGCACGCCCGGGGTCACCGGGCAGTCGGCGAGCGGGCCGACCTGCTACCGGCTGGCGCAGGGCATCGCGATCCGCGAGGTCGCCGACCTGCGCACGCAGCGCAACGGCGGCAGCGGCGCCTACGACGTGGCGGTGACGCTGCGCAAGCGCGACCACGCCGCGTTCGCCAACCTCACCCGCGCGTCGGTGGGCCGCGATCTGGCGTTCGTCGTGCGCGACCGGCTGGTCACGGCGCCGCGGGTGGACATGCCGATCCTGGACGGGCGGATCGTCATCACCGGTCCCGCCGACCGCGCGCAGGCCGCCCGGCTCGTCCGCGAGCTGAAGGGCCGCTGACCGGCCGGCCGGGCGGGCGGCCTCAGGCGGGCGGCAGCGTGTCGCCCTGGACGGCCTGGATCTCCAGTTCCACGCGCAGGCTCTCGCCCACCGCGGCGATCCCGGCCTCCAGGATCTCGTTGTAGCGGATGCCGAAGTCGGCGCGGCGCAGCTCGGTGGCGGCGCGGAACGCGGCGCGGGTACCGCCCCACGGGTCGGGGCCGCTGCCGAGGTAGGTCAGGTCGAGGTCGACGGGACGGGTGAAGCCGTTGAGGGTCAGCCGTCCGTGCACGGTCCACCGGTCGGTGCCGAGCGCCGTCAGCCCCATGCCCTCGTACTCGATCGCCGGGTGGACGTCGACGTTGAGGAAGTCGGCCGACCGCAGGTGGTCGTCGCGCAGCTTGTTGCCGGTGTCGATGGACGCGGCGTCGATGCGGGCCCGCACCGTCGACGCCTCCACCGGCTCGGCGATGTCGATGCGTCCCTCGAAGGACGCGAACCGGCCGCGCACGCTGGACAGCCCCAGGTGCCGGGCGACGGCGCCGACGCTGGAGTGCACCGGGTCGATCGTCCACGGGCCGGGCGGCGGCAGGTCGGGGCCGCCCGCCCGGCCCAGCACGACCGTACCGAGGTCGGCCGCGCCCGACGCCGGCACGATCAGCGTGGCGGCGTGCGGGGCGTAGCCGACCGCGGTGAGGATGACCGTGTAGGTCCCGGCGGGCAGCGGTGCGGCGGCCAGCCGTCCGGACTCGTCCGCCTCCACCCGCGCGACCTGCCGTCCGGCCAGGTCGGTGACGGTGGCGACGGCGTGCCGCACCGCCCAGCCGTCCTTGGTCCGGACGGTTCCGCGCAGGCCTCGGGTGTCGCTCATGGCTCGCCTTCCGTTCACGCGTCGGGGTGGCCGAGCTCGATGTCGTGCCCGTCGGGGCCGTCGCCGGTCAGCGTCAGGGCCGTGGCGACCGGCGGGTAGCCGGAGGCGATCACGGTGTACTGGCCACCGGTGAGGTCGGTGAAGGCGTACTCGCCGTCCGTCCCGGTGATCATGTGGGCGACCACGGTGCCGGCGCCGTCGAGGAGGGTGACGCTGGCGTCGGCGACGGGCTCGCCGGCCTGGTTGCGGACGATGCCGCGCACCTGCACGCCGGGCCGCAGCTCGACGTCCAGGCGGGTGGCGCCGCTGCCCGAGACCTCGGCCTGCAGGGCGACGGGACGGTGCCCCTCGGCGCTGACGGCCACGGTGTAGGCGCCCGCGACGACGTCGCGCAGGGCGTAGCCGCCGTCGGCCGCGGTGCGGGCGCTGCCCACGACCTCGCCGCGCACGTCGGTGACCACGACCATGGCCCCCTCGACCGGGGCGCCGCCGGGGTCGCGCACCGTGCCCGACAGCCCGCCGTTGCCCGCCAGGACCAGGTCGAAGTCGAGCGGCTTGTCACCGGCGACGAGGGTGGCGGCCTGCGGTTCGTGCTCGGCGGACGCGGCGATCAGCACGTACGTGCCGGGGCCGGGCGTGCGCAGGGCGTACCGGCCGTCCGGGCCGGTCTGGGCGCGGCCGAGCTGGCGCCCGGCCACGTCGATGAGAGTGAGGGCGGCGGAGGCGACCGGTCCGCCGCCCGGTCCGTACACCACGCCCCGGATCTGGCCGCCGTTCCCCTCGTCGGGGGTGGTGTGGCCGGGTGCGGCGGCGGACGCGAACTGCGGCTGGGGCGCCGCGGGCGCGCCGGCCGCCACACCGTTCGGGGTCTGGGAGGCGTGGACGTCGTGGACGCCGTTCGCGCCGATGGACACGAGTTGCTCGGCCGGGTCGGCGGGCGGCTCGTAGCCGCGCGTGTGCCTGCCGACGGGGCCGGTTCCGGTGGACGCCGCCCCCGTAGCGTCCACCGGAGCCGTCCCGGCCTGGCCGGGACCGTCCGCCAGGGGCCCGGCCTGGACGGCACCGGTCGCCCCGGCGCCGGCCGCAGCCCCGGCCGGCGCCGCGGCGACCGCGCGTCCGCCGCGCAGCGGCAGCTCCTTGATCACCAGGACGGCGAGCAGCCCGACGATCGCGATCGGGATGCCGAACAGGAACACGTGCTGGAGCGCGGCGGTGAACGAGTCCAGCACCCATCCACGGAACGGCTCGGGCAGGGCGTGGATCTGGTCGGGCGAGCCCAGGTGCTCACCGCCCGCCGGCGCCCTGACGTGCGCGGCGCTCATGCGGTCGTTCAGCTCGCTGGTGAGGCGGTTGGTGAGGATGGCGCCGAACCCGGCCACGCCCATGGCGCCGCCGAGGTTGCGGAAGAACGAGACGCCCGAGGTGGTGGCGGCCAGGTCGGCGGGGTCGGCGGCGTTCTGCGCGGCCAGCAGGAGGATCTGCATGGTCAGGCCGAGGCCGAGGCCGAGCACGGCCAGGTCCACTCCGATGACCAGCTTGCTGGAGTCGGTGTGCAGCTGCGACAGCAGGTACATCGCCACGGCGGCCAGCACCATGCCCACCACCGGGAAGATCTTGTAGCGCCCGGTGCGGGTGACGATCTGGCCGGAGACGGTGGACGTGACGAGCATGGCCGCCACCAGCGGCAGCGTCATCAGCCCGGAGGCGGTGGGGCTCATGCCCTTGACGATCTGCAGGTACTGCGGCATGTAGATCATGCCGCCGAACATGGCGCAGCCCAGCGCCGCCGAGCCCAGGCTGGTGAGCACGAACGTGGGGTTGCGGAACAGCCGGGGCGGCAGGATCGGCTCGCGCGCGATCCGCTCGGCGACCACGGCCAGCACCAGCAGCACGAAGGCGGCGGCCAGCATCCCGTAGGTCCAGCCGGAGTTCCAGGCGAACTCCTTGCCGCCCAGCGACAGCAGCAGCATCACCACGGCGGCGCCGCCGGTGATGGTGAACGCGCCGAAGATGTCCAGCCGGGTGTCGCGCTTGACCTTGGGCAGCTTCAGCACCTTCTGGATCACCAGGAAGGCGACGACGGCGAGCGGGACGCAGACGTAGAAGCACCAGCGCCAGCCGAGCCCGTCGGCGTCCACGATGAACCCGCCGAGCAGCGGGCCCGCCACGGTGGCCACGCCGAACACGGCGCCCATGTAGCCGGCGTAGCGGCCGCGTTCGCGCGGCGAGACGACGTCGCCGAGGATGACCTGCGCCAGTGCCGACAGGCCGCCCGCGCCCAGGCCCTGCACGGCACGGGCCGCGATGAGCTGGCCGATGTCCTGCGAGAGTCCGGCGCCGACGGAGGCCAGCACGAACAGCAGCAGGGCGCTCTGGAACATCAGCTTGCGGCCGAAGATGTCCGACAGCTTGCCCCACAGCGGGGTGGAGGCCGTCATGGTCAGCAGCGTGGCGCTGGCCACCCAGGACAGCTGGTCCTGGCCGCCGAGGTCTCCCACGATGGTGGGCAGCGCGGTGCCCACGATCGACGTGGAGATCATCGCGGTGAGCATGCCCAGCATCAGCCCTGTGAGGATCTCCAGGATCTGCCGGTGCGTGTAGTGCACCGGAGCCTGTTCGCGCGGCGCGGCGTGTCGCCCGCCTATATCCGGCGTCACGCTGGCTTGAGTCACGCTGGCCCCCATAGCAAGTCAATTACCTGTGCTCTGCACATATCCTAAGTAGTCATCTGTTTACATGCAAACCAGGCGATACTGGGGCGCGTGGCGACGGGAGAGAAAATGCTGGTCGAGCGGGACAAGCCGGACGTCGAGGGGCCGCCGGGCCCCGACGCGCGTCCCGCCGGGCGGCGCGACCGGCCGCGCGACCGGGAGGCCACCCGGCGCCGGCTGCTGGAGGCCGCCCGGGACCTGTTCGGCGAGCACGGCTACGACGGCGTGACCGTCCGCATGATCGCGGCCGCGGCGGACGCCAACGTGGCCCTCGTGCACCGCTACTTCGGCTCCAAGGCCGGGCTGTTCGCCGAGGTGCTGGAGGGCGAGTCGGCGCTGGCCGGGCTGATCGCCGCCGGGGACGCGGCGGCCCTGCCCCGGCGGCTGGCCGAGCACGTGGTGCGCGCCGTGCACCGCACCGTCCCCGGTCCCCTGCCGCGCATGATCGACCGTTCCGTCGGCAACCCCGAGGTGCAGCTCATCCTCAGCGAGCACACCGAACGCGTCCTGGTCGAGCCGCTGGTCGCCCGGCTCGACGGCCCCGACGCGCGCGCCCGCGCCGCCCTCGCCGCGCAGCTCATCATGGGCGTCGGCCCCATCCGCCGCATGCTCGGCATGGCCGACCTGCGCGCCGCCGACCCCGCCGAGCTGGCCGACCGCCTCACTGTGATGTTCACCGCGGCTCTGTCTCCACGTGGCCCCCAGTGAGACGGATGGTTTTCCCGAGGCGTGATACTTCGCTGGGCGTAACCGGGCCGGCCCCGGATACGGCGACGGGAGCAGACGGGATCGTCTGAGGGACGGACCGGCCGTCCCGCAAGCGGCACATAGGGTTCTGGGCATGAGGCTGGGGGGAGCGCGCGGGCTCCGGGAGCGGTGGGGCGGGGCCGGGCGCGTCACGCGCTGGACGGCCGCCGCCGGAGCGGTCGCGGTCGCGGCCGGAGGCGGCGGGCTGGCATGGGGCGTGACGTCCGGCGAACCGCCCGTCAGGGCGCTGCACCAGCGCATCCAGGTCGTCGACGGGCCGAAGGACGACCAGCGCGTCTCGCTCGACACCACGTTCTTCCGGCCGGTGGGACGCGCCAAGGGCCCCGCCGTCCTGCTGGCGCACGGGTTCGGCGGCTCCAAGAACGACATGCGCGCCGAGGCCGAGGACCTCGCCCGCGCCGGGTACGCGGTGCTGACCTGGTCGGCGCGCGGGTTCGGCGCGTCCACCGGGCAGATCGCGCTCAACTCCCCCGACTACGAGGTCAAGGACGTCCGGCAGCTCATCGACTGGCTGGCGCGCCGTCCCGAGGTGACGCTCGACCGGCCCGGCGACCCGCGCGTCGGCATCGCCGGCGCCTCCTACGGCGGTGCGATCGCGCTGATGACGGCCGCCCACGACCGCCGCGTGGACGCCATCGCCCCGCAGATCACCTGGTACAGCCTCCCCGACGCGCTGTTCCCCGACGCGACCGGCGAGGGCGCCGACGCCGGCGTCTTCAAGAAGCTGTGGGCCGGGATCTTCTTCACCGGCACCCCCGGAAACGACGCGTGCGGACGGTTCCTGCCGTCGCTGTGCGCGATGTACCAGCAGGTCGCCGAGTCGGGACGGCCCACGCCGGAGGCGGTCGAGACGCTGCGCCGCTCCAGCCCCGAGTCCGTGGCCGACCGCATCAGGGTGCCGACCCTGCTGGTGCAGGGCCAGTCGGACTCGCTGTTCCCGCTCGACCACGCCGACGCCAACGCCCGCGCCATCGCCCGCAACGGCGCGCCGGTGTCGGTGGTCTGGTTCCAGGGCGGCCACGACGGCGGCGACCCGGAGACCGCACGCGTCCAGGGGCTCGTCCGCGACTGGTTCGACCGGCGGCTGCGCGGCGAGGACGACGCACGGCCGGTGGACGGCTTCACGGTGACGCGGACGGGCGGCATCGACTCGGCCAGCCAGCAGGTCGTCGTGCAGGCCGCGTCCACCGGCCGGTACCCGGGCCTGGGCGGCACCGAGCGGCGCACCGTCCCGCTCACCGGACGCGAGCAGACGATCCACAACCCGGCGGGCGGCTCACCGCCGTCCATCTCCGCCCTGCCCGGCCTGGGCGCCCTCGGCAGCATCGGCGACCTGGGCGGGGCGGGGGCGCTCGCCGGGCAGCTGCCCGCGGACATGCCCGGCCAGTCCGCCGTGTTCGACTCGCCGCGCCTGACCGAGCCGCTGCAGCTCACCGGCGCGCCGACGGTGCGCGTGCGGGTCCAGGGCGAGGGCGACGTGGTGCTGTTCGCCAAGCTGTACGACGTCGCGCCCGACGGGCAGGCGTCACCCGCGCGCCGCCTGCCCGCGCCGCTGCGGGTGCGGGACGCGGGCGACGGACGCGAGGTCACCGTCACCCTCCCGGGCATGGACTACCGCTTCGACCGCGGCCACCGGATGCGTCTCGTCCTGTCCACCACCGACATGGGCTTCGCCACGCCCGTCCAGCCCGCCACGTACAAGGTGCGGACCGTGTCCGGGCTGACGGTGCCGGGCGTCCCGTCGCTGACCACCCCGGCCGCGCCCCTACCCGCCTGGGTGTGGATCCTGCCCGCCGCGGGCCTGGCCGTCGCCGCCGGAATCCTCGCGACCGGACGCCGCCGCGGGGGCGGCGCGGAGCACGATTCTTCGCTCGCCGACGTCCCGCTGCAGATCACCGGGCTGACCAAGGCGTACAAGAACGGGCACCTGGCCGTCGACGACCTGTCGTTCCGCGTGGAGAAGGGGCAGGTGCTCGGCCTGCTCGGCCCGAACGGCGCGGGCAAGACGACCACACTGCGCATGCTGATGGGCCTCATCCATCCGGACGCCGGGGAGATCCGCATCTTCGGGCACCGCGTCACGCCCGGCGCGCCCGTGCTGTCGCGGCTCGGGTCGTTCGTCGAGGGCCCCGGGTTCCTGCCGCACCTGTCCGGCCGCGACAACCTCGACCTGTACTGGCGCGCCACCGGCCGGCCGGCCGAGGAGGCGCACGTGGAGGAGGCCCTGCGCATCGCCGACCTCGGCGCCGCGCTGGACCGCCCCGTCCGCACCTACTCGCAGGGCATGCGGCAGCGGCTGGCCATCGCCCAGGCCATGCTCGGCCTGCCCGACCTGCTGGTGCTCGACGAGCCCACCAACGGCCTGGACCCGCCGCAGATCCGCGAGATGCGCGAGGTGCTGGTGCGGTACGCGGCGGCCGGACGCACCGTCATCGTGTCCAGCCACCTGCTGGCCGAGGTGGAGCAGACCTGCACGCACGCGGTGGTCATGTCGCGCGGACGGCGCGTCGCGGCCGGCCCGGTCGCCGAGATCGTCGGGTCCGGGCGGCGGCTGGAGGACGCGTTCCTGGAGATCATCGGAACCGGAGGGACGGCGTGAGCAGCGTCGAAGAGGTCGCGGCACGCCCCGCGGCCGCGCCGGCGGACGGCGCGGCCGGCTACCGCGTGGGACGCACGCTGCCGCTGCGCGTGGAGGCCGTCCGGCAGTTCCGGCGCCGCCGCACGCTGGTGGCGTTCGGCATCCTGCTGGTGCTGCCGTGGGTGCTGGTCGCCGCGTTCAAGCTCGGCGGCGACCCGGAACCGGGCGAGGCCCCCGGCCTGGTCACCGTGGCGACCGCGAGCGCCATGAACTTCGCCCTGTTCGCGATGTTCGTCTCGGTCGGCTTCCTGCTCGTGGTCGCCGTGGCGCTGTTCTGCGGGGACACCGTGGCCAGCGAGGCGGGCTGGTCGTCGCTGCGCTACCTGCTGGCGGCCCCGGTGCCGCGCGCCCGGCTGCTGCGCCAGAAGCTGATCGTGTCGCTGGCGTACGCGGCGGCGGCCGTGCTCACCCTGCCGCTGATGTCCCTGGTGGCGGGCACGGTCGCCTTCGGCTGGGACGAGGTACGGCTCCCCACCGGCGGCAGCGTCCCGGTGGGCACCGCTCTGGGCCGCATGCTGATCATCGTCGCGTTCGCGCTGGTCAGCCAGCTCGTCGTGGCGGCCCTGGCGTTCCTGCTGTCGGTCACCACGGACTCCCCGCTGGGCGCGGTCGGCGGCGCGGTCGGGCTGGTGATCGTCAGCAACATCCTGGACGCGGTGACCGCGCTGGGCACCTGGCGGGACTTCCTGCCGACCCACTGGATGTACGCGTGGACCGACGCCCTGCAGCCGCAGATCCAGTGGACCGGCATGGCCAAGGGCACCGCGCTGTCGGTGACGTACGCCGTGGTGCTGTTCGCGCTCGCCTTCCGCCGCTTCCGCGGCCGGGACGTGGTGTCCTAGTTGTTCCCGGCCCGCAGCGCGGCGAGCACCTCGTCCGTCGTGCACACGGTGCCCAGTCGCGGGAACGTCGTCCGCACGGCGACCCGGTACGCCTCGTCCGACAGGCTCGCCGTGGCGTCCTTCGGCAGCACCACCACGTAACCACGCTCGGCGGCGTCCCGCGCCGTGGCCTCGACCCCCACTTCGGCGAGCAGCCCGCTCACCACCACCGTGCCGACGCCCTGCTCCCGCAACGTGCCGTCCAGGCCCGTCTCGTGAAAGGCGCTCGTGTCCCGCTTGGTGACGAGCAGGTCGCCCGGGCGGGGACGCATCTCCCCGACCAGCTCGCTGCCCGGCGGCTGCGTCGCCACACCGGGCCGCTCCACCTGGACGATCACCACCCGTCCGCCCGCGTCCCGGAACCCGTCGGCCAGCCGCATCGCCTGCCGCACGACGTCCGCACCGGTGAAGGGCCGCGTCTCCTGCCCCACGACGCGCACCTGAAGGTCCATGACGAGGAGGGCGGTACCGGCCGGGGCGAGGTCCAAGGCGGTCATGTGGCGGCATTCTAGATCGCGCCCCCGCCCCGGACACGGCATTGTGCCCGCCCCGCCGCCGTCTCGCACCGAGCGGCCGGAACCGGCCGCGGCCGGTTGCCGACCGCCGCCCGGGAAAAACCGGTCGAACAACACGAGACAGGTGCATAAACTCGGCGGACCTCGGATCCGTCCGCACCATCGCACGGATCAGGGGTTACGTCATCGCCACCACGGGGGAGATGATCACCATGGCCAGGCAGCAGCTTGTCAAGCGCCCCAGACCCCCACGCCAACCGAGCCCACTGGACCTGCGAACCCCATCCGGCCGCCCGCTACCGTACTGACGCCCCCGCCGAACTCAGCGCGAGAGGGCGTCCAGGAAACGCTCACGATCGACGACGACCCGCTCGACGAGACCATCGCCGAGCACCGTGCCGCGCCCATCGGTGGCGGACACGGCGAACGAGAGCCGCCTGCCGTCCACAGCGGTCAGCTCCGCCGCCACCGTGACCCGCGTCCCGACCGGACTTGCGGCACGGTGGGCGAGTTCCACCCGCGTGCCCACCGAGGTCCGGCCCTCACCCAGCCGCCCGGCGACCGCCCGCACCGTTGCGGCCTCGGCCAGCGCCACCAACCGCGGCGTGGCCAGCACCGGCACGTCGCCACTCCCCACCCGCTCAGCCGTGTCGTCCACCCCCACCGTGACGACCACCTCGCCCCGCAACCCCACCGTCAACTCCATGCCCGCCAACCTAACCTCCTGGAGCGGCGCATCCCGATTCGCTGCCGCCGCGCCCCAACAGCCGGCCTTTCCGTCGTAGGTCCCGTCTAGATTCACGCGCGTGAGCTACGACATCCACTTCCTCAAGCGCGATCCCGGCCAGTCATGGGACGACGCCATGGAGGCACTGGAGGAGCAGGCCAACGCTGCTGAGACCCTCGGCCGTCCGCCGAACTGGGACGGGGTGGTGTCGGAAGTTCGCGCGCTCCTCGGTGACGTGTCAGTCGTGGAGGCCCCTCCGACGTGGGAGATCGACCATCGGGCCACCGCGATTCAGGTGAGCTGCTACTCGGGGGAATGGTCGATCTCGGTGCCGTTCTGGAGCGACGGAGACGCCGCCAAGAAGGTCGCCGCGCACCTCCGCGCGATCTCCGAGATCGTCCAGAGGGCCACAGGACTCGCCCCCTACGACCCCCAGCTGGAAAGCGCCGTCACCTCCGACGAGTGGACGGCGGACCAGGCCGCCGCGGTCTTCGACCGGGTGGCCGAAAGCTTCGACCTGCGCGGAATCGTCCGAGGCTGACCCGCGGGGGGACGGCCGTGGATGAGCTTGACGGATATGACCTCGACGGGGAGACGGCTCACCTGGGCTACATCAGTGCGTGCCACGACGCACTCCCCAGAGAGGTGTGGCGGGGCATCGCTGAAACCGATGGTGCCTGGCCCCGTGAAGCCCGGATCGAATCCTTCACTGACGAAGGCGGGCTCGTCTTCATGTGGGAGGAGACGGTGGGCTGGTCGTTTCAGCGCTCCGACGCCTGGGGCCTGGTCCTCGCCGGAGGGTACTTCGGCGGCGAGGTCATGCCGTCCCCGACGCGGTTCGCCGGCCTCGCTCTGCGGATCATCGACGGGGAGGACGTCAACCAACCCCCGCCGGGCAGCGGCTACCGGTCCCCGGACGACCAGGACAGCGCGTTCGAGGAGCACCTTGCCGCCTACACCCCCTGAGGGCTGCTGCCGCGGGCGCCTGCCCTGCCCCCAGGCGTGCAATGCACAGCGGAGGGAGACCTCTCCGGGCGAAATCAGGCGCCGTGGGTCAGGCGGTCACGTATGTAGGTAAGGACATGTTCACCGCACGCCCCCAAGTTGGCGCCCGTTCTGTCGGTCACGGTGAACTCCGGCTTGTTCGAGCAGGAGGAGCCGCCCCAGGTGCACCGGCCTTCGGCGCTCTTGGTTCCGGGGTTGAAGTCACCGACGTCCCAGAATTTGATCTCCAGCAACGCCACAATCGCACCTCCGCCCGCCCACCCTGCCGGGGCACCGCCGCCAGTCGCCGCGACCAGTCCATCATCCGACGAAGGCCAAGACCAGCCGCCACGGCATGAGAGCCACGACGACCTCTCCTTGCAGCAGGGCAGTACGACGTAGGGTGCGTACGTCATCTTCCGTAGACATATTCACGGCCTAGACGGGTGCCATAGGTTCATGGTCGATAGGGACGGAGCAGCGCAGCCGTGGTCGTCGAGTCGGTCGAATATCGGTCACCGTGCAAGGCCTGTGGTGCTCTGACGCAGTGCAACGCGACACAAGTGCTGCTTGGAGACGGGTTGCATTGGGACGTCCAGAGCGACTGCTCGGCATGCGGCACCGTCACCGCGTGCGGGCGCGGGGACATTCCGGCGGATCTACGGGGTCGGCTGCTGGAGGCGCACGGTCCGGCACTGCTTGAAATCGTTGACCGGTCGCCCAGCCCGGTGACGGTGATGAAAGTACTGCGGACAGAACTGGGCCTGGACCTGCCGCAGACCAAGGAGATCCTGGGACGGGTTATGGCCGGCAGCTTCACCGGAACACTCCCCGAGATGGAACTCCTGGCCGTCCGGCTGCGCGAGGTAGGAATTCACACGGCGGCGAGACGTCCAAGTGCCACACCCGGTCGAACGAACTGAGTGTCCGCCCATCCCTGGACGGGAACGACGGTGCAGGGGGCCATGAGAACCGTCGACCGCCCTGCTCCTCGTCGGGAACGCATTCCAGGGAGAACGTTCGTCCTGTTGTGATCAGGGAGTGGACCAGCCGTTCGCGTTGTCCCATTGCTTCCCGTAGTACTCGGGATAGGGCTCATTGGTGGAGGACGTTCTGAACCGTCCGGAACGGAACGCCTGCTCCAGCGCTTCGACCGCGCCCTTCCGGCCGATCCGCCGGCGTTCCTCGTCGGTCAGCGTCTCACCTCGCCGTTCGGCCTGCCCCACGGCGCGGTTGTAGCCCCGGGAGTACACGTCTTCCATATCGGTCACGTCCACCCTGGCCCCGTGGGCTCTGAGCTCGTACGTCATCTCCACCTGGCGGGCGACGCCCTCGGCCTCCTCCTTGAGGAGGCCGTCCACGAATTTGTCCCGTGGCAGGGATATGGCGGCGCTCTTGCCGGTGTGGTCGTACTCGACATGGGCGGCCTCGTGGACCAGGTCGACCGCCTGCTCCTCGGGAGTGAGCGCGTTCTCCGGCAGGAGCTCTTCCTCCGGCGTGCTTCCGCCTCTGGACGTGCTCATCATGACCCGATTGGAGTCGTGATAGTACTCCGTGCCGCCTCTGGACCTGTACACGACCTCGACGTTGTACCGGTTGAGGATGTCGTTGGCCCTGCGTCCCATCGGGGTCTGCAGCAGAATCTTGCGGATCCTGGCGTCCTTGGCGGCCCTCCTGGCTTCCCGGGCGGCGGCCCGGGCCCTGGACATCTCGCCGAAGGAGACCCGAGCCGGGTCGTTCACGCGGAGCTCAGACAGCTCGCGCAGATGTCGTTCGGCGTCCGCCAGCGCCTGGTCGGCGGCGTCCACGTCGCCGCGGCGCGCCGCCTCGCCTGCCCGCCTCGCGATCACGTCCGGCGGGTCCGGGGGACGCGGTGGATCGGGTTTCTTGCTCTTGAGGTGTTTGAGTTTGGTCAGGCCCTTGCCGCCGAAGACGGTGCCGAGGACGGTCGGGACGGCGCGGAAGACTGCACGGACCTTGTGACCGTTGTTCCAGTCGTCGCGGATCGGCTTGGTGGACTCGTCCCAGATGGTCTTCGCGGTGTCCCGCGGGTCCGTGGTGAAGAGCGCGCCGATGCCGCTCCAGTTGCTCTTGAAACCGTCGTGGCTGCAGATGTGCGCCAGGCAGCCCACGAAGGTGACGCCGTCCCAGGCGTCCTTGATCACACCCCCGGTGCCCAGCCGCAACCCGTCGACGGCACTGCAGGCCCAGTGCGCCCAACTCCAGCAATTGCCGTCGTCTTTTTTCCCGCTGTCCCTGGGAGCGGCGGAAATACCCCGGCGCCCGTCGCTCGCCGCGCCCGAACCTCCGCCGGCCTCCTCGGGAGTGTCGCACCGCGAGTCGGAGACGACCTTGCAGACGGCGGCCTTGATGCCTGCGGTGACGCTGACCGGAACATTCGCGACGACGAGCGCGCCCACCAGCAGGCCCACCAGAAGGACCACCGCCAGGTAGGAGGCGGGGCCCTCGCCGCGGTCGGTCGCCGGAGGCACCGGGCGCCGGGACCGACGCGGGAGCGAGGACAAAGACGATCACCTCGGTGGGCAGGTAGCGATCACGGGCGCTCGTCGCCAGCCCCCTGGGCACCGAGGCAGGTCCGATTATGACCACGCCCGCAAAGGGTGATCAAGTGCGCCTATCGTGCATTGCGGTCATCAGAAACCCGGGTCGCCCCATGTCCCTGCGGCGGTCGCGTCCTCGGAGGGATCTCGCGGTCAGACGTCCGGGCCGGCGCGCGGGGGTCGCGGATCGTCAGGCGAGCGGCAGCCCTTGCAGCATGACCTTCCGTGTCTCGGTCACGGAGGCTCCGGCGTCGATGGTGACCGTGCGCTGCTCGATGTCCGTCCCGTTTCGGACGAACAGTGTGACGACGTAGGTATCCCCCTTGACGACGGCCGCCGGGGGCTTCAGAAGGGAACGCAGCCGGGGCTCGGCGCGCTCACGGGCCTTCTTCTCCTCGGCGGTCGGCTCGGGCCGCCACGCCAGATCCTCGATACCGTCGACGACCCGCAGGTACCGGTCCATGCGCCGCGTCACGTCCAGATAGGCACGGGCCACGGCGACCGCGTCGCGCGTGGTCTGCAGGGTCGCCTTCGAGGCGGCGAGCACCTGGCCGAACGCCGCGGGCCTGCCGGTCAGGAACACCACCTTGCCGGTGCTCACCTCGACGGCCACGTGGAACGAGGCCTGGGGATGGGGGAACGCGTCGAACCTGAAGAACCTCCAGGTCTTCGGCAGCGGGACCGCGACCTCCTTGAGCATCGAGGCGCTCTTGTGGGTCAGGTCGCCCGTGTAGGGATCTCCGGCCGCCTCCAGGCCCCGCCGCACGGTCTCCCGGATGTCCGCGTCGTTCATCAGGCCCCCCTGCGGTCGGGCGGAACGGGTCGGCGTCGGCGCTCCGGACGACGCCGTCGAGGAGGCACCGGCCGGCTTCTCCTTCTCCTCTGCGGCGCATCCCGCGCACAGCAGCGCGCACAACGCCACGATGACGTATCCGCGAACGGTCGGCCGCGCGCACGGCTTCACAGTGGAACCGAACACCCGACCTCCCGTGGACAGACAGACCCGCACGCGTACGTTCGCGAGGACGATAACGGCCGGGCTGAGACGATTCCAGGGGCCGACCTTATCCAGTCACCCGGCACGTGAGGCGCGCGAGAAGTACTGCCGTGCCGCGGCCCGGTTGACGAGGATCAGGATGGCCACCGGGAGGATCACTCCCACCAGGCCGAGCGGGTCGCCGTCGGTGATCCGGCCGACCTGCCAGAACAGGTAGAGGACCTCCAGCACGATGACGCCGACACGCACCCTGCGGGCCGGACGTCTCCCGATCGCCCAGGCCGCCGCCAAGCTGGCGACCGCGGGCAGCGAGAGGGCGACCGCGACACCGGCCCCCTCGGCGCCGCCCACCACAAGTCCTCCTTGCAGCGCCGCCATGAAGGTCAGGAACGCCGCGACGTAGAGCAGGATCCGGACCGTCCTCACCGGCGAAGGCATCGCGTACTGGGCGGCCACCCACACTCCCTGGTCAGTCACGTCCGGAAACCCGCGCTGCGGAACATACTGACCGCCCCCACCCCCTGTCCATAATCCCCCCGGGCGGCCTGGGGCCCAGGGAGCGCCGCCGTTTCCCGCCCGGCCTCGCAGGCGTACGGCCTCGGCGAAGAGAACGTCATCACCGTGGCGAGCAGCCGGTACGTCCGGGAGGACGTACACGTCTGCAACAACCTGGACGGCTGCGGCAAGGGCTTCGTGCTCGCCCTCTCCAAGCGCTGGCCCGAGCCGGAGTCCGCCAACCGCGCCTGGCACCGCGACCGCGCGCACAACGGCTTCGGACCCGACGGCCACGCGCCACCCTCGCGTGAAACGAGCGACCACGCCACGTATCGCGCTCTCCGAGCACCGCGGTCTGCCGCCGAGCCCGCACGCCTCATCGACCGCTTCATCACCGGTCTCTCCTGCCTGGCCGACGGAGCCGACCAGATCATCGCCCGAGCCGAGCATGGAGCCACGCTGGAGATCGTGGCGCCCAGTACCGCGACGGGCTACCCGACTCAGGTCGTCGGCGTACAGCGGCGACACCGCACGAGGATCTGTTCCCGGCGGAACGGCGAGCCGCTGGAACAGCCGCATCTGCGGCATGGTGAAGGTCGGGCTGTAGGCGTGCCGGCTCATCGAGGCGTGGTCGAACCCCGCCGAGGCCAGGTCGACAGCGGGGTTGACCAGCACCTGCGCCCGCAGGAGCGGGCCCGACTTCTCGGCCCGGATCGCGGCCAGGGCGGTGACCATCGAGCTGGTGCTCTCACCGAAGACGGCGATACGTTCCGGGTCGCCCCCACTGCGTGGCGTGCTGCACCACGTGCCGGAGCACGCCCCAGCCGCCGTCGACGGCCGCCGAGAGCGGAGTGGCGAGTCGGGGTGCGTTGGTGCTCCGCCAGCGGATGCTCGAACCTTCTCGCTGTCGGCGCCTGGAGCCGTCACCGCTTGCCTGGAAACTGCCGGCCCCGCGACGGTGACCGCAGATAGACGACCTTTGCCTAGGTCAGGTGCTACTCGGCCGGGGCGACGCCGATGGGGCAGGAGAGGCCGGTGCCGCCGAGGCCGCAGTAGCCGTTGGGGACCTTGTGGAGGTACTGCTGGTGGTAGTCCTCGGCGAAGTAGAAGGGGGTGGCCGCGGTGATCTCGGTGGTGATGCGGCCGTAGCCGGCTTCGGTGAGGACCTTCTGGTAGGCGTCGCGGGAGGCTTCGGCGGCCTTGCGTTGGGTGTCGTCCTGGTAGAAGACGGCTGAGCGGTACTGGGTGCCGATGTCGTTGCCCTGGCGCATGCCCTGGGTGGGGTCGTGGGCTTCCCAGAAGACGCGCAGCAGGTCGTCGTAGGAGACCCGGGTGGGGTCGTAGACGACGCGGACGGTTTCGGTGTGGCCCGTCAGGCCGGTGCAGACCTCTTCGTAGGTGGGGTTGGGGGTGTAGCCGCCCTCGTAGCCGACGGACGTGCTGACGACGCCGGGCGTCTGCCAGAACTTGCGTTCGGCTCCCCAGAAGCAGCCCAGCGCGAACTCCGCCACCACGGAGCCCTCCGGGTAGGGCGGGGCGAGCGGGGCGTCGAGCACCTCGTGGCGAGGCGGGACGGGAATCGGCTCCTCCCGGCCGGGGAGCGCCTTCTCCGGGGAGACCATCTCGGTCTTCGCAAAGCCGAACATGTCTTCAAGGCTAGCTCGCGGTGCCGGGGGCCATAAGGGGGACCGTCAGGAGCGTGCCCCGGTTTGGCAGATTACGTCCTGGTACCGTGATGCCCGTGGTGGATCGTCGGGGGATGCTGGCAGGCGTCGCCGCCTACGCGCTGTGGGGGCTGTTCCCGCTCTACTGGCCGCTGCTGAAGCCGGCGGGGTCGCTGGAGATCCTCGCTCACCGGATCATGTGGTCGCTGGCGGCCGTGCTGGTGATGTGCGCGGTACTGCGGCACTGGACGTGGGTGCGCACCGTCGGCCGGCGGCGGATCGGACTGCTGACCGTCGCGGCCGTGGTGATCAGCGCCAACTGGGGCACGTACATCTACGCGGTCAACGCCGGTCACACGATCGAGGCGTCGCTGGGGTACTTCATCAATCCGCTGATCAGCATCCTGCTGGGCGTCGTGGTGTTCCGGGAGCGGCTGCGGGCCGGGCAGTGGGCGGCGGTCGGGCTGGGGGCTGCGGCCGTCACGGTGCTCACCGTGGACTACGGGCGGCTGCCGTGGATCGCGCTGGTGCTCGCGTGCTCCTTCGGGACGTACGGGCTGGTCAAGAAGTTCGCCAACATGCCGTCGGTGGAGAGCCTGGCGGTGGAGACCGCGGTGATGTTCGCGCCGGCGCTCGTGCTCGCGGTGATGCTTGAGGCGGACGGGTCGGCGGCGTTCGGGCACCACGGGGCGGGCAACATGGCGCTGCTGGCGGGCGGCGGGGTGGTGACCGCGATCCCGCTGCTGCTGTTCAACGCGGCGGCGACGCGGATCCCGATGAGCGCGATCGGCATGCTGCAGTACCTGGCGCCGGTGCTGCAGTTCCTGATCGGGCTGCTGGTGCAGCACGAGCAGATGCCGGCCAGCCGCTGGGCCGGGTTCCTGCTGGTGTGGGCGGCGCTGATCGTGCTGACGGCGGACGGCATGTCGGCGGGCCGCCGGGCGCGCCGGGCGCTGCGGCCGCCGGCGCCCGAAGCCGCATGACCATTTCGGACGTTTCGGTACATCCCTAGAGGCAGCGCTCCGAAGCCACTAGAGTGCCGGACGTCACGTCCCGCGGACGGCGCGTCCGCGCTGGACGGCACGTCCCCTACCCGGAACCCCGAGGAGTACGGTTGCGCCTGCGCGGCATCGCCGTGGTCGGCACGGCACTGGTCGCCGCCGGCCTGGTCTGCCCGGTCTCCGGACAGGCCACGGCGATCGGCGCCCGGCCGGTGCTGGTGTCCCCGAACACGCCGCGGCCGGGCGAGCGAATCGACGTCACGGTGCCCGGCTGCGAGGCGGCGGGGTCCGGGCGGCGCTGGGCGCGGTCGGCGGCGTTCACCGGGACGGTCACGCTGACCGGGGACGACGATCTCGGCGTCGGCACGGCGGTGGTCCGCCGCGACGCGCGTCCCGGCGTGTACGACGTGACGGCCCGCTGCGGCGACCGGACGATCGTCGGCGGCCTCAAGGTGTCCACCAAGCGGCCGTGGCCCGGCCTGCTGCCGACGCCGCTGAACGCGCAGATCGCCGACGCCGCCCGTCTCAAGGGCTGACGGCGCCCGATTTATCCCTTTTCGCGGTAAAGAGTTCGCGCAAGTTCTGGATAGCTCGAAAATCGATACTTCGTTCGACTAACCATCGCGAACAAATGACGCAGAGTAATTATCTGTGATCAGTCGTCACGCTGCGTTTTGTCAGGGCCACTCAACAGCGCAGACAACACTCCAGCAAGTGAGGAAGCTCACTCTCAGGAGTCACAAAAGTCAACAACCGTACCCTTGATCGCGTTAGTTGATCATGTAATACTTCCACAAAACCGACCATAAGGAACAAGGTCCCCAAAGGTCCATAAAAACGCAGATTCACCCCACCTCGCTCCAGAACAGGGGCCCGCCGCTCACCATCGGCGCCGACTCACGTGCTCCACAACTTCACATGAGGGCAGGCAGCAATGTCCGTCGACTCTTCCCCGCAGTCGGTTCACCAGCCCAAGACCCTTCCCTTCCGCCACGGCGTTCCCAAGCTCCTGCGCGATCCCCTGCGCGCGTTCGAGCAGATAGGCCGTGCGGCGAACGGCGAGATCACCCGGGTCGACCTGGGGTTTCTCCGTCCCTACCTGGTGACCCGCCCAGAGCACGTACAGCACGTCCTGCGCGACAACGCCGCCAACTACCCGCGCGACGGCATGATGTGGCAGCCGCTCACGCGGCTGGTCGGCGGGATCTCCCGCGAGGGGCCGGAGTGGGCGCTCAACCGAAGCATCTTCCAGCGGCTCATGTCGGGACCCAACATCGCGGCGGTCACCGACGAGATGGCCCGCACGATCGTCGAGGCCGTCGACGAGCTGGGCGAGCGCGCGGCGGACGACCGGCCGGTGGACGCCCTGGCCGAGATGACCCGCATCGTGCAGCGCGCCATCATCCGGGTCTTCTTCGGCGACCGGATCTCCATCCCCGAAGCCGACCACCTCGCCGACGCGATCAGAACCGCGACCAGGTCGATGGGCGCCCGGATGCTGCTGCCGTTCGTCCCCCTGTCGGTGCCGCTGCCCGGCGACCGCGCGTTCCGGCGCTCCGTGCAGGCCGTCGACGAGGTCATCATGCCGCTGGTACGCCAGGCGCGACGGGACCCGGCCACCGAGCGCGACATCGTCACCATGCTGATCAACACCAGGGACGAGAACGGCGTCGGCCTCGACGACCAGCAGGTCCGCGACGGCGTGGTCGCGATGTTCACGGCCGGCACGGAGACGACGGCGACGGCGCTGACCTTCTTCTGGACGGTGCTCGACACCCATCCGGAGATCGCGGCCAGGTTGTACGACGAGGTCGACCGAGTGATCGGCACGGACGTGCCGACACGCTCGCACGTGTCCGAGCTCCGCTACACCAAGATGGTCGTCCAGGAGCTCATGCGGATGTACTCCATCGGCTGGATCATCCCGCGGGTCTCGGTGGCCGACGACGTCATCGACGGTGTCCTGGTCAAGGGCGGCCGGACGGTCCTCGTCAGCCCCTATCTCACCCACCGGCTGGAGGACGTGTGGCCCCGCCCGCACGTCTTCGACCCCGAACGGTTCGCGCCCGGAAGGACGCGGCACCGCTTCGCCTACCTGGCGTTCGGCGCCGGGCCGCACCAGTGCGTGGGCACCCTGTTCTTCACCATCGAGTCCCAGCTCATCACCGCGACGCTGCTGAGCCGGTTCCGGCCGGCGCTGTACGGCTCGCAGCCGGTCGAGCCGCAGGTGCGGCTCACACTGATCCCCCGTCGGCGGGTGGAGCTCGTACTGCGACCGGCGGGCCGCCGATGATGCGCGGTACCGGCCCGGACGGCGGCGACGCGCTGCAGGACGCCGTGGAGGCGGGGAAGATCTGCGCCCTGGCGGCCGACTGCCAGCGCGATCTGCAGGAATGGGCGGCGTCGTACCCGGAGCTGTTTCCAGCGCGCCCCTTCGACGGGCGCCTGTTCGGCACCGTGGCCCTGGCCAACGCGTTCGGCGCCCCCTGGGAGTCGGCGGACCGGCTGAAGATCGCGACCCGGGCCTCGCTGTGGGTCTTCGCAGCCGACTGGATCGTGGACTACACGGCCAAGACGCGTGCGGAGGTCGAGGCCGTGACCCGCGACTGCATGGCCGTCGCGGACCCTCGCGCGGCGGCCCCGGCGATCCCGCTCGCACGGGCCCTGGCCGACCTGCGGGACGAACTGGCCGCGACCCCGGCGTTCGGGTTCCACCGGCCGCTCTGGCGCGACCAGCTTCAGCGCTACCTGACGGCCATGTCCCGGGAGTGGGGCTGGAAGGCCGCCGGCCGGGAGGACGGCGCGCCCACCTTCGAGGAGTACCTCGACAACGCCGACAACTTCGGTTCGTCGCTGGTCAACGTCTCGCACTGGATCTACACGGGCGACAGCCGCACGCTCGACCATCTCGGCGAGCTGTGGAAGGTCAGCGAGCAGGTGCAGCGCATCCTGCGCCTGCTCAACGACCTTGCTTCCTACGAGCGGGACGTCAGCTGGGGTGACCTGAACGCGCTGATGCTCGACGTGGACCGTGCCACCGTGACCGACCGCATCACCGCGCTCGTCGCGGAGTGCCGCGTGCTGCTCGGCCCTCTACGGGAGAGCTGTCCCCGCGACGCGTTGTACCTGGAACGGCAGATCGGTTACAGCACCGGCTTCTACGGACTGACCGACTACTGGGGGCCCCGATGACCATCGACGACGCCGCGGTGCGTCTGGGCGACGCAGAGGACACGGATCTGAGGGCCGAGGCCCGGGCGCTGGTCGCGACGCTGACCCGGGAGCCCTGGGGCCAGGTCTCCCCTTCGCTCTACGAGACCGCGCGCCTGGTGACGCTGGCTCCCTGGCTCACCGGCCACGAGCGGCGCGTGCGCCACCTGCTGGAGTCGCAACGGCCGGACGGCGGCTGGGGGGCACCGGGCGGCTACGCGCTGGTCCCGACGCTGAGCGCGACCGAGGCCCTGCTCACGACGCTTCGCCGCCGGGAGGACACCGGCGGCCTCGTCGGCGGGGGCGGCCCGCACGGCCGGTTGCCGGAGCGAGTGAACGTCCAGGACACGCACCGGATCCTGCATGCTGCCGGGCGAGGGCTGGGAATACTGGAGCGGCTGACCCGGCTCGACGCCACCGCGCTCCCGGACATGCCCGCCATCGACCTCATCACCCCCTCTCTGATCCGGTCCATCAACCGGCGGCTGGAGGATCTGGCCCGGCTGCGGCCGGAAATCGCCGAGCGGCTGCGGTCCGCCCGTCTCGTCGCGCCACCGGGGCTGGACCGCGGCAGACTCGACAAGGTCCGGGGGGCTCTCAAGGCCGGGGTCCCCCTGCCGGAGAAGGTGCTGCACGCGCTGGAGGTGGCGGACGACCTGGCCCGCGGCGCCGCGACGGTCCGCCCCGCGGCCACCGGGGGGATCGGCGCCTCGCCGGCGGCCACCGCGGCATGGCTGGACGAGCGCGCGGCACCGGATCCCGGTGCCCCGGCGCGGGTGTTCCTGGAGACCGTGGTGAACGGCCATGAGGGCCTGGCCCCATGCGGAATCCCCATCACGGTCTTCGAGCGGTCGTGGGTGCTGGCCGGCCTCGTCCGCGCCGGTCTCGTCTCCACCGTGCCCGCCGCACTGCGGGCGAGCCTGCGGGAACTGTCCGGCCCGGCCGGCACCCCGGCCGCGGAAGGTCTTCCGGCCGACGCCGACACCACATCCGTCGCCTTGTACGCGCTGGCGCTGCTGGGCACTCCCGAGCCGCCGGACGTGCTGTGGGCGTACGAGACGGACACGCACTTCTGCACATGGCCAGGGGAGGACGGCTTCTCCGTCACCACCAACGCACACGCGCTCGAAGCCTTCGGTCAGTTCCTGCGGGCCTCGGCGGCCGGGGGCGTCGGACGGTCCGTTTCACGGTCAGACCGAGAGCGTGCCACGGCACGCTACGCGGCCGCCGTCCGCAAGATCACCACGGTGCTGTGCGAACACCAGCAGCCGGACGGAAGTTGGACCGACCGGTGGCACGCCTCCCCTTACTACGCGACCATGTGCTGCGTTCTGGCACTGACGCGCTTCGGCGGGGAGCGGGCGTCCGCACCGGTACGGCGGGCACGACAATGGGTGCTCGACACGCAGCGGCCGGACGGCTCCTGGGGACTGTGGGAGGGCACGGACGAGGAGACCGCTTACGCCGTTCAGACGTTGCTGCCGTCCGCCGCGGTCTCGGCGGAGTTGCACGAGGCCGTTTTCCGGAGCAACGAATTCTTCCTGCGGTCCGCCAAGGGCTCGGGCGGGCGGCCTGACGGCACGGCGCTCTGGCACGACAAGGATCTGTACCGTCCCGAGGCAATCGCTCGGGCGGCCGTTCTGGTGGCACGTCACCTCGTCCGCCGATATCTCGCCACCAAAACAGACTGAACGGACAAATCAGACACTTGTAGTGAACATCACAATTTCCTGCGGCAGGTGATCGATCGACACCTCCATGCGCCTGCCTGGGGGAACCAAGAAACACCTGGAAACCC
The DNA here is from genome assembly GCF_039536785.1 of Actinomadura miaoliensis. Lineage (NCBI taxonomy): Bacteria > Bacillati > Actinomycetota > Actinomycetes > Streptosporangiales > Thermomonosporaceae > Actinomadura > Actinomadura miaoliensis. The sequence goes on along the minus strand of NZ_BAAAZG010000022.1, from coordinate 37,464 downwards.
CCCAGGACTGGCGGGAACAAAATACAACTTCTGGGGCACCCGCGTTGCTAAGGTACTGCCGCGTGTCATGCGGTTCACCCCTTACCGCACCAGGCACCGGGACCCCAACGACTCGCCGGCCGTCGGCCACCCATGACGGATCACGAGTCCCCTTGGAGCCCGTCTGAGGACTCACTGAGGACAAGCTGATGCGTTTCCGGAACTCACGCCTGCGGACCAAGATCACGGCCCTGCTGGTATCGCTCGCCGCGCTGTGGGTGTTCGCCGCGTGGGTCACCCTCCGGGACGGCCTCAACCTGCTCTCGCTCAGCACCCTGGACACGAAGACCGGCCGGCCCGGCAACGAACTGATCACGGCCCTCCAGGAGGAACGCCGGCTCACCGTGGTCTACCTGGGCCGCCGCGGCCCCCAGCAGCGCCAGGCGCTGACACAGCAGCGTGCCCGCACCGACCGGACGGTGGCCGAGTTCCGCCGGCTCGCCGACGACGGCGACGTCAAGAGGGCCGCCAGCGACCTGGGCAACCGGCGTATCAAGGAGACCTTCGACCAGCTGGACGGTCTGGCCCCGGCGCGGCAGCGGATCGATGGCGGCCAGGTGAGCCGCAGTGACGCACCGGAGACCTTCAACGCCATCATCGACGCCACGTTCCGCATCTTCTCCTCGAGCGCCAGCGTCGACGACGACGCCATCGCCAGGGACAGCCGGACCCTCATCAGCCTGACCCGGGCCCGGGAGGTGCTGTCCCGGCAGGACGCGCTGCTGTCGGGCGCGATCACCGCGGGCCGGTTGAACACCGCGGAGTCCTCCGAGTTCACCGAACTCGTCGGCACCCAGCGCTTCCTGTTCCAGGAGGCCGCCAACGAGCTGCCCCCCGCCGACCGCAGCCGCTACGACCAGCTCTACACCAGCGCCCCCTACGTCCGGCTCCGCGCCCTCGAGGAACGCGTCATCCAGAGGTCACGCACGAGCGCGACTCCGGCGGTGACGATGGAGGAATGGCGATCGGCGATCGACCCGGTCATGGAGGGGCACGACAAGGTGGTGCTGACCGGTGGTGACGGCGTGGTCGAGCGGAGCACGCCCGTCGCCCTCGGCGTGGTGCTGCGGCTGGTGCTGGCCGGTGGTCTGGGGCTGCTGGCGGTCATCGCGTCCATCGTCGTGTCCATCACCACCGCCCGCGCGCTGGTGCGGCAGCTGGAGAAGCTGCGCGGCGCGGCGTGGGAGCTGGCCCAGGAGCGGCTGCCGGGCGTGGTGCTGCGGCTGGAGCACGGCGAGAAGGTCGACGTCGCCGCCGAGGCGCCCCCGCTGGAGTTCGGCACCGACGAGATCGGGCAGGTGGGACGCGCCTTCAACGCCGTCCGCGAGACCGCGATCCGCACCGCCGTCGAGCAGGCCGAGCTGCGGCGCGGCATCCGGGACGTGCTGCTGAGCCTGGCCCGCCGGACCCAGACGCTGGTGCAGCGGCAGCTGAGCCTGCTCGACCAGATGGAGCGGCGCCGCGACATCGACCCCAAGGAGCTGCAGGAGCTGTTCCGCCTGGACCACCTGGCCACCCGCATGCGGCGCAACGCCGAGAACCTGATCGTGTTGTCGGGCTCCATCCCGGCGCGCGGCTGGCGGCGGTCGGTGCCGATGGTGGACGTGGTCCGCGCCGCGGTCGGCGAGGTGGAGGACTACACCCGGGTGCAGGTGCTGCCGTTCGGCCCGGTGGAGCTGGCCGGACGGGCGGTCGGCGACATCACCCACCTGCTGGCCGAGCTGATCGAGAACGCGGTGTCGTTCTCCCCGCCGGACACGGTGGTGCAGGTCGGCGGGCACATGGTGGCCAGCGGCTTCGCCATCGACATCGAGGACCGCGGGCTGGGCATGACCGACGAGAAGCTGGCGGAGATCAACGAGCGGATCGCCGACCCGCCCGAGTTCAACATGCAGAGCTCGGTGCAGCTGGGCCTGTTCGTGGTCGGCAAGCTGGCCGAGCGGTACGGGGTGCAGGTCTCGCTCAAGCGCTCGGCCTACGGCGGCACCACCGCCGTCGTGGTCGTCCCCCGCGAGCTGGTGGTCGAGCCGTCGGACCGGCGGGGCGCCACCGGGCCGCAGCCCGTGACCGACGGGCAGACCACCGAGAACGGCCTGGCCGTGCGGCAGCCCGCGGCGGTGGGCGCGGCGCCGGTCGGCCCCGGGGAACCCGGCCAGGGCCAGCGGTCGCTGGTCGCGGTCCCCTCCCCCGCGCCCGAGCGCCCAGCGGACCGCTCCAACGGGCGGCGCGCCGCCCCGTCCACCGGCCGCGGCGGCGACGGTGGACGCGCGGCCGGGGACGACGAGGGCGACGACGCGCCCGCCACGGCCCGTACCGGGCCCGGCCGGGGGGCCGCGAACGGCGCCGCGCGTCCCGACGACGACCCCACACCGCCGGAGGACCAGCCAACCGTGCCCGAGAACCCCAGCACACCGTCCGGTCTGCCCGTCCGCGTCCCCCAGGCCAACCTGGCCCCGCCGCTGCGCGAGGACGCTCCGGCGGAGGACGAGCAGCAGGACGAGGAGCCGGACGAACCGGGCCGATCCCCCGAAGAGGTGCTGCGGATCATGGGCTCCTACCAGAAGGGCACCCGCCGCGGGCGTGACGAGGCGGCCAGGGCGATGGGCACGCGAGCAGCAGAAGGCGAGGACGATCAGTGATGCAGAAGTCCGGTTCGTCGGCCGATTTGGGCTGGTTGCTGGACGATCTGGTGAAGCGGGTGCCGCACGCCCGGCATGCGGTCGTGCTGTCCGCCGACGGCCTGCTGATGGCGGCCTCGCAGGGCATGGACCAGGACGACGGCGAGCACCTGGCCGCCGTGGCCTCGGGCATCCAGAGCCTGGCCAAGGGCGCGGGCACCCGGTTCGGCGGCGGTCCCGTCCGGCAGTCCATCATCGAGATGCAGTCGGCGTTCCTGCTGGTCACGGTGGCGGGCAAGGGCGCCTGCCTGGCCGTGCTGGCCGACGAGGAGGCCGACGTGGGGCTGATCGCCTACGAGATGGCCATGCTGGTCGCCAGTATGGGCCACCACCTGACCTCACCGGCCCGGGTGGCGGGCGCCGAGGACCGGGCCGAGCGATGATGCCTCCCGAGGACGACGCCCTGCCGCCGGAGCCGCACGACGAGCGGTGGCTCGACGAGCACGCCGGTCCGATGGTGCGGCCGTACGTGATGACCAGCGGCCGGCTGGAGCCGACCCGGGGCCAGTTCGACCTGATCACGCTGGTGGTGGCCATCGGCCCGGAACCCGAGGGCGAGATCGGGCTGGGGCCGGAGCACCTGGCGATCATGCGGCTGTGCCAGCAGGTGACGTCGGTGGCGGAGCTGACCGGTCATCTGGACCTTCCCGTCGCCACGGTGCGGGTGCTGCTGGGCGATCTGCTCGACAAGGGGCTGATCACCATGCAGGAGCCGCAGCCGGAGGCGGACATGCACGACATCAGGCTCTACAAGGCGGTGATCGATGGTCTCCGGGCCCTCTAGGCGCAAGCTGGACGGCCGCAGGCTGCCCACCGCGGTCAAGATCGTGATCGCGGGCGGTTTCGGCGTCGGCAAGACCACGATGGTCGGCACGGTCTCGGAGACGCAGCCGCTGCGCACCGAGGAGCTGCTGACCGACCAGAGCGTCGGCGTCGACGACGTGTCCGGCGTGGAGCGCAAGACCACGACCACCGTCGCGATGGACTTCGGCCGCATCACCATGCGCGACGAGTACGTGCTGTACCTGTTCGGCACGCCCGGCCAGGAGCGGTTCTGGTTCATGTGGGACGAGGTGGCGCTCGGCGCGCTGGGCGCGGTGGTGCTGGCCGACACCCGCAGGCTGAAGGACTGCTTCCCGTCGGTGGACTACTTCGAACGGCGCGGCACCCCGTTCGTGGTGGCGGTCAACTGCTTCGAGGGCGCCCGCCAGTACGAGCTGGAAGAGATCGAGATGGCGCTCAACCTGGGCCCGAGCGTCCCGGTCATGCTGTGCGACGCCCGCAGGCTCGACTCGTGCAAGAACGTCCTGATCAACCTGGTGATGCACGCCATGAAGGTGCGCGGGGTCGGCGACGCCGCCCCCGCACAGAAGGTCTGACCCCTGGGGGGCGGGCACCGTCCGCCCCCCTCCCCCGAATCAGCCCACCTGGGCGTAGGCGTCGAGACCGGCGCCGAGGGGCGCGTCGCCTGCGGTCAGTCGGCCCAGGGCGCGACCGGGTACCAGGGGATGATCTCCCGGCGGGCGAGCAGCCGGACGTCCCAGTACAGGAAGGTGAACACCCCCGCGACGATCAGCGACGACGCCGTCAGGACGGCGAGGCGGCTCGGCCTGGCCGCGAACCATGCCTGCAAGCGGCGCCCCCCGACCGACATCAGGACGAGGAACAGCACGGCCATGATGGCGATGTTCCCCACCGACTGCAGGACGAAGGCCGCCGCCCCGTACAGCGGGTTACCGCTCTCGGCCGCGTCCCGGAACATCTGCCGGAACAGGGGGAACGGCCGTCCGATCAGGAATCCGCCGATCAGCGCGCCCATGAACACCATCGGCGCGTTCGGGAAACGCCGCGCCACCCGCCGGAACGGGTCCCGGACGATGCCCAGCGCGGCCAGCCCCAGGTAGATCATCACCAGCCCGATGACGCCGAACACCACCATCGACTGGATGCTGCGCGCCGAAAGAGAGCCGGGCGCGTTCTGCGCGGTGGAGAACTGCGGCATGCTCGTCCCCACGAATCCGACGATCGCGCCGTAGACGGCCGACACGACGACCATGCCGGCCGCCATCCAGCCGAGCGGCCTCATCGCCTGGACCAGCCGGTCGCGCCGCCGTCCGACGCCGCCGAGCATGGGCGCGACCGTGCCGAACGCCGCGATGTTGCAGGCCGTGAACGACCCGGCGAGCCCGCTGACGAACGCGAACGCGATGCCGGCGGCGACCCCCGCGATCGGCGTCTCCTTCGCGTCGTGCCCGAGCAGCGTGTTGGCGACGTTGTCACCGATCGTCTGGTCGACGAACTCGGCGGACCAGGCGACCGTCAGCAGGAACCCGGCCAGGGCGCTGAGCGCGATGATGAGCCCGCGCCGGCGCGGAAAGTGCCCGTTCACGAACGCGGAGGTCGGTGGCTGCGTAGCGGCGGGGACAGTGGACATGCTCGGTGGACTCTGCTGCGACATGACGTTTCCTTGGCGGCGCGGGGATGGCGTCAGGGAGGTGGGCGCGGCGTCGGGACCACGTTTCGCTGAGCGACCGGGGACGGTTCACCCGCCAGCATGAAGCCGCCGCCCGGCCCGTTCTTCTTCCACATTGCGCACCCCCGGCCGTGACCGCCACCGGCCGCAGGGCCCGCCGTCACGCTGTGCCGAAGGGGTTGTCGACGACGTACCGCCACCGCCCGTCCGCGCCGCGCCGCGCGACATCGGAGGCGGTGCCCTCGACGTGCACGGGCCGCCCTTCACGGTCGGTGCCGTCGATGGCCCAGTCCACGATCAGCAACGCGATGTCGCCGGCCGTGTAGACGTGCCGGGGCCGCACGGTGATCGGCACCCCGAGACCCACGAACTCGGCGTTCGCCGCGTGCGCCTGCCGCCCGGTCAGCGCGCTGCCCGGCTCGGGGACGAACACCGCTCCGCTCTCGTAGACCTCCGCCACCGCGTCCAGGTCACCGCTGTTGAACCGTTCGGCGAACACCGACGGCACGTCCTCGGGACGCTCGGCAAGCTGCCGCATCACATGTCCTCCCCGCAGGCGATAATCACGACGCGGCAACGCTAGGAGGCGCCCTCGTGACTCACCAAACGGTTGGTTACCCGCGTGGTCACCCGTCGCGTCCGGGCCTGCCCGACGACCCGCGCGCGCACGTCACCGAACCCGACCCCGCCTGCCCGGTCGAGATCACCCTGGCGGCGCTGCGCGGCCGCTGGACGACCCTTGTGATCCGCGAACTCCTGCGCGGCGACCGCAGCTTCACCGAACTCCGCCACGCCCTGCCCGCGCTCTCGGACAAGGTCCTGTCCGACCGGCTCGCCCACCTGGCCGAAGCCGGCGTCCTGCACCGCCACCGCGTGCCCGGCTGGCCGCCCGGCACCCGCTACAGCCTCACGCCCCAGGGGCACCGCCTCGCCCCCATCCTGCAGGCCCTGTGGGACTGGGGCGCGCAACACCAGTCCCCAGGGCACGAGTGACGCCGTCTCGCTCCTAGTCTTTGCGAATGCGGATTGTGTGGACGACGGGCTCGGACGCCGATCCCCGGCTGAGCCGGGTCGTCCAAGGCGTTCGGGGCGACGCCGTCGTCAGCGCGGTGGTGGGCGGTAAGCCGGTCTACGTGACGGCGACCGACGCGCATTACGACGGTGACTGCGCCCGGCCGCACCTCCACGACTGCGCCGCGAAGATGGTGCAGGTCTGGGACGCCGCGACCGGCGAGCCGGTACGCACCGCCCACGATGTCGGCGGGACGCACCTGGTGACGACGTCCGTCGAAGGCCGGCCGGTCGCCGTGGTCTGCGACTGGAGCGACACCCCCAAGCCGATCGACCTGGAGTCCGGCGCGGTGCTGGACGGGATCGCCGGTCACCGGGGAGTCGTCGTGGGCCTGGCGACCACGGTGCTGGACGACGGCCCCGCCGTGGTGTCGGTGGCCTGGGACGAGACGCTGCGAGTCACGCACCTGGCCGACGGCGAGGTCCGGGTGCTCGCCAGCGGAGAACGGTTCAACGACGTGTCCGTGGTCACCGTAAGGGGCCGCCCGGTCGCGGCGGTGGCGGGTGACGGGGTCGGGCTCTGGGATCTGGAACGCGGTGAACGGATCGGCTCGCTCCCCGTCGCCTCGAAGATCAGGAAGATCGCCACCTGGCCGGACGGGAACGGCGTGCTCGCCACGCTCTCGTGGGACGGCGAGGTGGAGGTGTGGGACGCCGCCTCCCGGACGCGCCTGAGCCGCCGGATGCCGGGCCCTCAGCCGGCGCACGACATCGCGGGCGTCGTCACCGGCGACGGCCGGCGCCTGGTGGCGCTCAGCGATCAGGAGGCGGTGCACCTGTGGGACGTCGACGCCGGCCGCCCGGCGGAACGACCCCTGGTCGGCCCCACCAGCTGGTGCGCGCTCACCGACGGCGGCCCCGGCGTCGTCGTCACCGTGTCGCACGCCGACGAGGCCCTCGCGGTCTGGCGGGTGGGCACCGGGACGCGCCATGACGATGCCGGTCATTCGAGCACCGTGCGGTGCCTCACCGTGGCGCCCGGCGGGCACGTCCTCGCCGGAGGCACGGACGGGGTCGTCGGCTCGTGGCGGCTGGAGGACGGCGCACGCGAGGCCGCGGCCGGCGCGATGCCCGCGCAGGTCCACGCCGTCGCGGCGGTACCGGCCGGTGACGGCGTCGCCGTCGTCGCCGGTGGCGGCGACCTGCACGGTGTCACCGACGACGCGCTGCACCGCTGGTTCGACGGCGGTCCGGACCGGCCCGTCGCCGTCGACCATCGCGGCGAGGTCCGCCTCGTGGTCCCCGCCGTCGTCGACGGACGTTCGATCGTGCTGACCGCGGGCTGCGGCACGACGCTGCACATCACCGACCTCGTCACCGGGGAGCGCCTCGGCGACATCCCGGGGCGGCACCAGCCCGACGGCATCGCCGTCGGCGAACTCGGCGGACGCCCGGTCGCCGCCGTCAGCCGGGCCTTCGGCCCCTTCCAGTTGTGGGATCTGCGCGAAGGCGCCCCGATCGTCACACCGGTCACCGAGGCCATGCGGCCCGCCGAACGTGTCCGCGCCTTCGTCCGTCTCGGCGAGGAACCGGCGATCGTCACCTCGCGTGGCCATGCCGTGCGCGTCATGGACCTCGGCACCGGCGCCGCGTGGCACCTCGCCCCCGACGACATCGAGCACGTGACCGCCCTGGCGGTCCACGGCGGCGGAAGACCACTGGCCGCCGTGGCCCGCACGGACCGCTCGGTGACCCTGTTCGACCTTCCGACGAGGGCACCCCTCGGCGTGTTCACGCTGCCGTACCCGGCGACCGCGCTCGCCTGGGCACCCGACGGCGACCTGATCGTCGGGTGCCGGAGGGATCTGCTCCGCGTCCGGCGAGCAGAATGATCACATGGGCGAGATAGAGATCCGCACGGCGCACACCGCCGAGCTGGACGGCGCGACGCTCGCATCGGTCCGGGCGCTGCTGGCGGACGTCTTCGACGGGGACCTCTCCGACGCGGACTGGGACCACGCGCTGGGAGGCGTCCACGCACTGGCGTGGGACGGGGCCGAACTGGTCGGGCACGCGTCGGTGGTCCAACGGCGCATGCTGCACGACGGCCGCGCACTGCGCACGGGCTACGTCGAGGCCGTGGGAGTCCGCGGCGACCGGCAACGCAAGGGCCACGGTGCCGCCCTCATGGGAGCCATCGAGCGCGTGCTGAGAGGGGCGTACGAACTGGGTGCCCTGTCCGCCAGCGACGAGGCCATCGAGTTCTACACGGCGCTCGGCTGGAAGCGGTGGCAGGGGCCGTCCTACGCGCTCACCCCGCAGGGCGTCGTACGGACCGAAGAAGAGGACGACGGCATCTTCGTCCTCCCCGTGAACACCACGGTGGACGTGTCCGGCGCGCTGACCTGCGACTGGCGCGACGGCGACGTCTGGTAGCAGAGGCCCGGAACAGCGCCGCCCGTAAGCGTCGGGACGGTGGAGTTGACGGCCCAGGAGAGGCATCCGTGCCGAGAAGCTCGGCACGGATGCCGCCGGAGGTGCGGGTCAGCCCGTGCGGGACACCACGTAGTCGCACAGGCCCGTCAGGGCGGTGCGGGCGGGGATGTCGGGCAGGGTCAGCAGCTCGGCGCGGGCGTCCTCGGCCCAGGCGCGGAGGTCGGCGCGGGCGCGGTCCATCGCCGGGTGGGCGCGCAGCAGCGTCAGGGCCTCGGTGTGCAGCGCGTCGTCGGTCAGGTCGAGGGTCAGCAGCTCGCGCAGACGGGCGTCGTCGGGCCCGGAGCCGATGCCGGACTGCACGTGGTGGATCGGCAGGGTGCGGATGCCCTCGCGCAGGTCGGTGCCGGGGGTCTTGCCGGACTGCTCGGTCTCCGACGCGACGTCCAGGATGTCGTCCGACAACTGGAACGCGACGCCGATCTTCTCGCACGCCGAGGTGATGGTGTCGACGACGTGGGACGGCGCCCCGGCCAGCAGGGCGCCGAGCTGGCCGGACGTGGCGATCAGAGACGCGGTCTTGTCGGCCAGCACCTGCAGGTAGTGCTTGAGCGGGTCGGCGTCCTCGGCCGGGCCGACGGTCTCCTGGATCTGGCCGCGCACCAGCCGCGCGAACGAGCGCGCCTGGATGCGCACCGCCTCCGGCCCGAGGTCGGCCAGCAGGTCGGAGGCGCGGGCGAACAGGTAGTCGCCGGTGAGGATGGCGACGGTGTTGGTCCACCGGGCGTTGGCCGACTGGTCGCCCCGGCGCACCGTCGCCTCGTCCATCACGTCGTCGTGGTACAGCGTGGCGAGGTGGGTCAGCTCGACCACCACCGCGGCCGGGACGACACCCGACGCGGCGGGGTCCCCGAAGTGGGAGGCGAGCAGCACCAGCATCGGGCGGAACCGCTTGCCGCCCGCCTCCAGCAGGTGCCGGGACGCCTCCGCGAGCAGGGGGACCTCGCTGCGCACCGACTCGCGGAGCAGGTCCTCGACCGCGGCGAGCCGTTCCCGGATGTCCGCCGCGAGACCGTCGTCCACTGTCAGGTCGAACGCAACGGCACTACTCACCAGGACCCCCGGTCTAGCGGACGAACATCTGCGACGCGGCGTGCCCCGCGAGGTCCAGCACGGGCTGGGGCAGCACGCCGAGTACAACAGTAGCCGTCAGACCGAGCGCCACGGCCGCCGCGGTGGCCGGTCCGGCGACCACGGACGGGCCGTCGGCCTCCGGCTCGGAGAAGAACATCACCACGATGACGCGGACGTAGAAGAACGCCGCGATCGCCGAGGCGATGACGCCGACCACGACCAGCGGGGTGGCACCGCCCTGCACGGCCGCGCTGAACACCGCGAACTTGCCGGTGAACCCGCTGGTCAGCGGGATACCGGCCATCGCCAGCAGGAAGAAGGCGAACGTCCCGGCCACCACCGGGGAGCGGCGCCCGAGCCCGGCCCAGCGCGACAGGTGCGCGGCCTCGCCGCCCGCGTCCCGCACCATCGAGATCACCGCGAACGCGCCGATCACGGTGAAGCCGTAGGCGGCCAGGTAGAACAGCGAGCCGGACAGGCCGTCGCGGGACGTGGCGATCACGCCCGTGAGCAGGAAGCCCGCGTGCGCGATCGACGAGTAGGCCAGCATCCGCTTGACGTCGGTCTGGGTGATCGCGACGACCGCGCCCGCGATCATCGTGAGAATCGCCACACCCCACATCGCGGGCCGCCAGTCCCAGCGCAGGTTCTCGAACGCGACGTAGTACACCCGCAGGATCGCGCCGAACGCCGACACCGTGGTGCAGGACGCCATGAGCGCGGTGATCGGGGTCGGGGCGCCCTGGTACACGTCCGGCTTCCACATGTGGAACGGCACCGCGCCCAGCTTGAACAGCAGGCCCACCGACAGCAGCGCGGTACCGGCCAGCAGCAGCGTCTCCTGGCCGGCGTTGCGGCTGAGCTGGTCGGCGACGGCCGACAGCCGCACCGACCCGGCGTAGCCGTACAGCAGCGCCACCCCGTACAGGAAGAACGCCGAGGAGAACGCGCCCAGCAGGAAGTACTTGACCGCGGCCTCCTGCGACAGCAGCCGGCGGCGCCGCGCCAGCCCGCACAGCAGGTACAGCGGCAGCGACAGGATCTCCAGCGCCACGAACATGGTCAGCAGGTCGTTGGCGGCCGGGAAGGTGATCATTCCGGCGACCGCGAACATCATCAGCGGGAACACCTCGGTCTGGGTGCCGCCCGCCGCCGCGGTCTCCTGCTCGGCCTCCGTGCCGGGCAGCGCCGCGGCCTGCGCCGCGAAGTGGCCCTGCTGGCGCTCGGCGATCAGCAGCAGGCTGACCAGCGCCAGCACCAGCACGGTGCCCTGGATGAACAGCGTCGGCCCGTCCACGCCCAGCGCGCCCTCGGCGGCGACGTGGAACGGCTTGTCGAAGGCGAGCATGATCGTGCCGAACAGCGCCCCGGCCAGGCCGACGCCCGCCACCGTCAGCTGCACCGGGTACCGCCAGGCGCGGCCGACGAACGCCTCCACCAGCACGCCGAGCACGGCCGCGCCGAACATCACCAGGATCGGCGCGATCTGCCCGTACTCGATGTGCGGCGCGGGGATCTCGTTCTGCGCCAGCACGACGCTCACCGAAGTCGAGGTGCTCACGGACGCGCTCCGTTCTCAGCGACGATCTGGGGCGCCGGGTCGTGCTTGTCGACCCGGGCCAGCGTGTGCTGCACCGAGGGGTTGATCACGTTGAGGACCGGCTGCGGGAAGAAGCCCATCGCCACGATGATCGCGATGATCGGGCCGATGGCGAGGCGTTCGCGCAGCGACAGGTCCTTCATGCCGCCGACGGCCTCCTTGGCCGGGCCGCCCATGGTGCGCTGGTACATCCACAGGATGTAGATGGCGGCCAGGATGATGCCGGTGGCGGCCAGCACCGCGGCCACCCGGTAGCGGGTGAACGTGCCGGTGAGCACGAGGAACTCCGACACGAACGGCGCCAGTCCGGGCAGCGACAGCCCGGCCAGGCCCGCGACCAGGAAGCTGCCCGCCAGCAGCGGCGCCACCTTCTGCACGCCGCCGAACGCGTCGATCCGCGCCGACCGCCGCCGCGTGATCATGAACCCGACCACCAGGAACAGCGCCCCGGTGGCGAACCCGTGGTTGATCATGTAGAGCGCGGCGCCGGACTGGCCCTGCGAGGTCATCGCGAACACGCCCATCACGATGAACCCGAAGTGCGACACCGACGTGTAGGCCACCAGCCGCTTGAGGTCGACCTGCCCGATCGCCAGCACCGCGCCGTAGATCACGCTGACCACCGCCAGCGCGATCACCACCGGCGTGGCCCACTTGGCGGCGCCGGGGAACAGCTCCAGGCAGAACCGCATCATCCCGTACGTGCCGACCTTGTCCAGCACGCCGACGATCAGCACCAGCGCCCCGGCCGGGGACTGCGCCGCCGCGTCCGGCAGCCAGGTGTGCACCGGCACCATCGGCGCCTTGATCGCGAACGCGACGAAGAAGCCGAGGAACAGCCACTTGGCCGTGGTCGGATCGATCTGCAGCCGGGTCAGCTCGCTGAACAGGAACGTGCCGTGCCCGACCCCGCCCTCGCTGACCGGACGGTTCGACAGCGGGTACAGCCAGATGACGGCCACCAGCATCAGCAGCCCGCCGAACAGCGAGTACAGCAGGAACTTGACGGCCGCGTACGAGCGCTGCGCCCCGCCGTAGTACCCGATGAGGAAGTACACCGGGATCAGCATGGCCTCGAAGAACACGTAGAAGAGGAAGACGTCGGTCGCCGCGAAGACGCCGATCATCATCGCTTCCATGGCCAGCAGCAGCGCGAAGTACGTCTTCACCGACCGGCGCGGCGGCACGTCCACGCCGCCGGAGCGGTCCGCCTCGTGCCAGGACGCCAGGATCACCAGCGGGACGAGGATCACCGACAGCCCGATCAGCGCCAGCGCGATGCCGTCCACGCCGACCGCCCAGTGCACCCCGAACGCGCGGATCCACCAGTAGGTCTCTTCGAACTGGAAGCGCGGCCCGCCGGTGTCGAACTGGGACGCCATCAGCAGCGTGACCAGCGCGACCAGCACCGACACGCCCAGAGCGGCCTGCTTGGCCAGCTCCTCGCGCGCCCGCGGCAGCACGCCGACGACCAGCGCGCCCACCGCGGGGAGCGCGATCAGGACGGACAGCCAGGGAAAGTCTTCCATCAGACGTTCACCACCAGCAGCGCCGCCACGACGATGGCCGCACCGAAGAGCATGGAAAGGGCATAGGAGCGGACGAAGCCGGTCTGCACCCGACGCAGGCGGCCCGAACTGCCGCCGACGCCCGCGGCCAGCCCGTTGACCAGGCCGTCCACCCCGCGGTTGTCGAACCAGACCGCCAGGCGGGTCAGCCACTGCCCGGGACGCATCAGCAGCGACTCGTTGATGGCGTCGCCGTACAGGTCCTTGCGGGCCGCGACGGTGAGGAACGACCCGGCGGGCGCGGTGCGCGGCACCGGGCGGGCCCCGTACTGCCGCCACGCGATCGCCACACCGATGACCATCAGCACCAGCGTGGCGATGCCCGGCACGGTGATCCAGTGGAACTCGCTCTCGTGCGGGTGCCCGACCACCGGGCCGAGGAAGTCGGAGAACCCGCCGAGGATCAGGAAGCCGCCCGCGAACAGCGACCCGACCGCCAGCAGCATCAGCGGCACGGTCATCACCTTGGGCGACTCGTGCGGGTGCACGCCGTCGTCCCAGCGCTGCTCGCCGTAGAACGTCATGAACATGACCCGGGACATGTAGTACGCGGTGACGCCCGCGCCGACCAGCGCGCAGGTGCCGAGGATCGCGCCGGACGTGCCGCCCTTGTGGAAGGCGGCCTCGATGATGGCGTCCTTGGTGAACCAGCCGGACAGCAGCGGGAACCCGATGATCGCCAGGTAGCCCAGCCCGAACGTGGCCCAGGTGATCACCATGACCGCGCGCAGCGCGCCGTACCGGCGCATGTTCACGTCGTCCTTCATGCCGTGCATGACCGACCCGGCGCCCAGGAACAGCCCGGCCTTGAAGAACCCGTGCGCGATCAGGTGCGCGATGGCGAAGGCGTAGCCGGCCGGGCCCAGCCCGGCGGCCAGCATCATGTAGCCGATCTGCGACATCGTCGAACCGGCCAGGGCCTTCTTGATGTCGTCCTTGCCGCACCCGATGACCGCACCGGCCAGCAGCGTGACCGCGCCGACGATCGTCACCGCGAGCTGCGCGTCCGGCGCCATCTCGAAGATCGGCGCGGACCGGACGATCAGGTACACGCCCGCGGTCACCATCGTCGCCGCGTGGATCAGCGCCGACACCGGGGTCGGGCCCTCCATCGCGTCCAGCAGCCAGGACTGCAGCGGAAGCTGCGCCGACTTGCCGCACGCGCCGAGCAGGAGCAGCAGCCCGATCGCGGTCGCCGTGCCCGTGCTCAGCTGGGACGCCACGCCCACGTGCTCGGCGCCCTCACCGAGGATCTGCTCGAACCCGACCGTGCCGAACGTGGCGAACATCAGCATGATCGCGGTGATGAAGCCGAAGTCGCCGACCCGGTTCACCACGAACGCCTTCTTGGCGGCGGTGGCCGCGCTGGGCTTGTGCTGCCAGAACCCGATCAGCAGGTACGAGGCCAGGCCCACGCCCTCCCAGCCGATGAACATGGCCACGTAGTTGTCGCCCAGCACCAGCAGCAGCATCGCCGCCACGAACAGGTTCAGGTAGGCGAAGAAGCGCCGCCGGTCGGGGTCGTGCTCCATGTAGCCGATGGAGTAGATGTGGATGAGCGAACCCACCCCGGTGATCAGCAGCACGAAGCTGATGGACAGCGGGTCCACCAGCAGCCCCATGTCGACCTTGAACGACCCGACGTCGAAGAACTCCCACAGGTGCAGCGCGCGGCGCCGCTCCTCCGGGTCGTAGCCGAGCATCTGGACGAACATCGCCGCGCCCACCACGAAGGACGCCAGCGACATGGCGACGCCGAGCAGATGCCCCCACCTGTCGGTGCGGCGCCCGCCGAGCAGCAGGACCGCCGCGCCGGCCAGCGGCAGCGCGATGAGGAGCCAGGCGGCAGCCTGGATGCCTTCCGCTTTCATCCCCGGCCTCTCAGTACTTCAGCAGGTTCGCGTCGTCCACGGACGAGGACCTGCGGGTTCTGAAGATGGTCATGATGATCGCCAGGCCCACCACGACCTCCGCGGCGGCCACCACCATCACGAAGAAGGCGATGATCTGGCCTTCGAGGTTGCCGTGCATGCGGGCGAACGACACGAACGCCAGGTTCGTGGCGTTGAGCATGAGCTCGACGCACATGAACACCACGATCGCGTTGCGGCGGACCAGCACGCCCACGCCCCCGATGGTGAACAGGATCGCCGAGAGCGCCAGGTAGTGCCCGGGACTCATTGACCTGCCTCCCCTTCGCTCGTCGCGGCGCCGCCGCCGGAGCCGTCCGCGGCGCCGGCCTCGGGCGAGCCGCCCTCGTGCGAGCCGCCGGACGCGGGAGTGCCGCTCTTGGTCTCGCGCTCCTCGGCGCCCGCCGCGCGCGCCTCGGCGGTCGCGGCGCGCACCGCCGCCAGGTCCGCCTGGACGGCCGTCGTCTCGCTGCCGCCCTCAAGGTCGGCGTGCCGCTGCGCGGTGTCGACGCGGGCCGCGATGATCGGGCTGACCGACAGCTCCGACGGGGTGCCGTCGGGCAGCATCGCCGGCATGTCGACCGCGTTGTGCCGGGCGTAGGTGCCGGGGCCGGGCAGCGGGCCGGGGTGCTTCCCGGACAGGAACCGCCGCTTGGCCAGGTCCTTCTGCGTCGGCTTGGGCGTGGTGCGCTCGCGGTGCGCCAGCACCATCGCGCCCAGCGCCGCCGTGATCAGCAGCGCGCTGGTCGCCTCGAACGCGAACACGTACTTGCCGAACAGCAGCCGCGCCAGGCCGATCACGTTGCCGCCCTGGTTGGCCTGCGTCAGCCCGGCCGAGTCGTCCAGCGCCGCGTTGCCGAGCCCCGCGGCCACCAGCACCAGGAAGCCGAGCGCGGCGACCCCCGCCCACAGCCGCTGCCCGCGGATCGTCTCCACCAGCGAGTCGGTGGAGGCCACCCCGACCAGCATCAGCACGAACAGGAACAGCATCAGCACCGCGCCGGTGTAGACGATCACCTGGACGAACGCCAGGAACGGCGCCCCCTGGATCGCGTACAGCGCGGCCAGCGACAGCATCACCGTGGCCAGCAGCAGCGCCGAGTGCACCGCCCGCCGCATGAAGATCATGCCGAGCGCGGCGCACACCGACACGATCGCCAGCAGCCAGAAGAAGAACGGCTCGCCCGACTGCCTGTCGGCGACCTGCGCCAGCACCGGCGCGTGCTGGGCCGCCAGCACCTGCGCGTTCACTTCTTGTCTCCGCTCTTGCGCTTGCGCCGGCCCTCACGCGCCGCGGCCGCGTCCACGCTCGCGCGCCCGCCGCCCTCGGCCGGGACGGTGGGCGCGGGCTCCTCGGGCTGCAGGCCGAGGCGGTAGTAGTCCTCCTCGGTCTCGCCCAGCCGCATGGCGTGCGGCGGCGCCTCCATGCCCTCGCGCAGCGGCGCCAGCAGCATGTCCTTGGTGTAGATCAGGCTCTCGCGGCTGTCGTCGGCCAGCTCGTACTCGTTGGTCATCGTCAGCGCCCGGGTGGGGCACGCCTCGATGCACAGGCCGCACAGGATGCAGCGCAGGTAGTTGATCTGGTAGACGCGCCCGTACCGCTCGCCCGGGGAGTAGCGCTCCTCCTCGGTGTTGTCGGCGCCCTCCACGTAGATGGCGTCGGCCGGGCAGGCCCAGGCGCACAGCTCGCACCCGACGCACTTCTCCAGCCCGTCCGGCCAGCGGTTGAGCTGGTGACGGCCGTGGAAGCGCGGCGCGGTCGGCTTCTTGACCTCGGGGTACTGGACGGTCTCGCTCTTCATGAACATCTGGTGGAACGAGACCCCGAACCCCTTGACCGGGTTCAGGAAGTCAGTGAGTCCCACTGGTGACCTCCTTGGACGGGGTACGGGTCTTGCCGGCCTTCCCGTGGTAGTGCGGGGCGTCCATCGGCGGCACCGGGAAGCCGCCCGCCGCGGCGTCCACCGGCGCATCGCCCTTGCTCACGCCGCCCGCGGCGATGCCGGAGCCGGACTGCCCGGCCTTGGCCTCCTCCTCGGAGCCGCCGCGGGCCATCTCCCACAGGACGGTGGCGGCCAGGACGACGGCGGCGGCGATGGCGGTGATCAGCATGATCTGCCGGACCTCGTAGCCCTCGTTCTTGAACGCCTGGATGGTGGCCACCAGCATGATCCAGCCGAGCGAGAAGGGCATCAGCACCTTCCAGCCGAGCTTCATCAGCTGGTCGTAGCGGACGCGGGGCAGCGAACCGCGCAGCCAGACGAAGAAGAAGATGAACGCCCACACCTTGACCAGGAACCACAGCACCGGCCACCAGCCCTGGTTGGCGCCCTCCCAGAAGGTGGAGATCGGCGCGGGCGCGCGCCAGCCGCCCAGGAACAGGGTGGTGCACAGCGCCGACAGGGTCGCCAGGTTGATGTACTCGGCGAGGAAGAACATCGCGAACTTCAGCGACGAGTACTCGGTGTGGAACCCGCCGACGATCTCGCCCTCGCCCTCGGGCAGGTCGAACGGGATGCGGTTCGACTCGCCCATCATCGTGATCACGTAGACCGCGAAGGACGGGAACAGCAGGATCACGTACCAGGTGTCGACCTGCGCCGCGACGATCTCCGAGGTCGACATCGTCCCGGCGAACAGGAACACCGCCACGAACGACAGCGACATCGCGATCTCGTAGGAGATGATCTGCGCGGAGGAACGCAGCCCGCCCAGCAGCGAGTACGGCGACATCGACGACCAGCCCGCCAGCACCACGCCGTAGGCGCCCATGGACGCCATCGCCAGCACCAGCAGCACCGCCACCGGCAGGTCGGTGCCCTGCAGCGGGGTGTGGTGGCCGAAGATCGACACCTCGGGGCCGAACGGGATGATGGAGAAGGCGATGAACGCCGGGGTCGCCGACATGATCGGCGCCAGGACGAACACAACCTTGTCGACGCCGCGGGGGACGATGTCCTCCTTCAGCGCCAGCTTGATGCCGTCGGCCAGGCCCTGCAGCAGGCCGAACGGCCCGGCGCGGTTCGGCCCGACGCGCAGCTGCATCCGGCCGATGACGCGCCGCTCGACCCACATCGACAGCAGGACCGTCACCACGAGGAAGACGAAGATGACCAGGACCTTGCCGAGGATCAGCCACCAGGGGTCCTTGCCGAAGTCCTCCAGCGTGGGGCCGGTCTCGGCGGGCGCGGCGGCCAGCGCGGTCAGGCTCATGCGGCACCTCCAGCCGTGGTCGCGGAGCCGGCTCCGGCGCCGTCACCCGCGGCGATCTTGACGATCTGGCCGGTGTCGGCGCCCAGCTCCCGGTACAGCGCGCAGCCCGCGGAGTCGGTCGGCAGCCACACCACGCGGTCGGGCAGGTCCGGGACGATCTCCAGCGGCAGCGTCAGCGCGCCGCGGGTCTGCGACGACACCGTGACCGAGCCGCCCTCGGCGACGCCGATCTCGGCGGCGGTCGCGGGCGACAGCCGGGCCACCGCCGGCTTGGCGGTGCCCGCCAGGTACGGCTCGCCGTCCTGCATGCGGCCCTTGTCGAGCAGCAGCTTCCAGGTGGCCAGCAGCGCCTCGCCCTCGCCGGGACGCGGCGGCACGAACGGGGTCGCGTCGGGCGCGGCGGGCCGCTCGCCCCGGTAGGCGCCCAGCTCGGTCAGCTCGCGGCGGGCGGCCTCGGGGCCGGGCAGGCCCAGGTGCACGTCCATCTCGCCGGCCAGGGCGTCCAGCACCCGCAGGTCCGACAGCCTCCCGGCGGACTTGAGCGCGGTGTCGAACTGGCGGCCGCGGCCCTCCCAGTCGACGAACGTGCCGGACTTCTCCGGGACGGCCGCGACCGGCAGCACCACGTCGGCGCGGTCGGTGACGGCGCTGACCCGCTGCTCCAGGCTCACCACGAACGAGGCGGCCTCGATGGCCTCCAGTGCGGCGGCCGGGTCGGGCAGGTCGTAGGGGTCGAACCCGCCGACCAGCAGGGCGCCGCGTTCGGTCTGCGCGGACGCCAGGATCCCGGCGGTGTCGCGGCCGGGGGTGGCGGGCAGGTCGGCCACGCCCCAGACGCGGGCGACCTCGGCGCGCGCCTCGGGGTCGGTGACGGGGCGGCCGATCGGCAGCAGGCCGGGCAGCGCCCCGGCCTCCAGCGCGCCGCGCTCGCCGGCCCGGCGCGGCACCCACGCGATCCTCGCACCGGTGACCTGGCCGAGCCGCACCAGGCTGGACAGCGCGCCGGGGCTGGTCGCCAGCCGTTCACCGGCCAGCACCACCGCGCCCGGCTCGGACAGCAGCCGGTGGATGGCGGCGACCTCGTCGGTGCCGTCGGTGGCGGTGGTGAGGGTGCCGATGACCTCGGCCTCCGCGCCCGGCATGGTCGGCAGCAGCGTGCCGCCCATCTTCTTCAGGCCGCGGGTGGCGTACGGGGCGATCGAGTAGACCTTCACGCCCTTCTTGCGGAAGCCCTTGCGCAGCCGCAGGAAGACGATCGGCGACTCCTCCTCCGGCTCGAACCCGGCCAGCAGCACCACCGGTGCCTTCTCCAGGTCGGCGTAGGACACCTCGATGGAGCGGCCCGCGACCGAGGAGGCCAGGAACTCGGCCTCCTCGCGCGAGTGCGGGCGGGCGCGGAAGTCGACGTCGTTGGTGCCGAGCGCGACCCGGGCGAACTTGGCGTAGGCGTAGGCGTCCTCAAGGGTGAGGCGTCCGCCGGTCAGCACGCCCGCGTTGCCGCGCGCCGCCGCCAGGCCCCGGGCCGCGATGGCCAGGGCCTCCGGCCAGGACGCGGTCTCCAGCACGCCGTCCTCGTTGCGGACCAGCGGGTGGGTGAGCCGGTCGGGCTGGGTGGCGTAGGTGAACGCCCACCGGCCCTTGTCGCAGTTCCACTCCTCGTTGACCTGCGGGTCGTCCCCGGCCAGCCGCCGGGTGATCTTGCCGCGCCGGTGGTCGGTGCGCAGCGCGCAGCCGGACGCGCAGTGCTCGCACACGCTCGGCGAGGACACCAGGTCGAACGGGCGGGACCGGAACCGGTACGCAGCGCCGGTGAGCGCTCCCACCGGGCAGATCTGCACGGTGTTGCCGGAGAAGTAGGACTGGAACGGCTTGTCCTCGGCGGCGCCGACCTGCTCCTTGGCGCCGCGTTCGAACAGGTCGATGAACGCGTCCCCGGCGATCTGGTCGGAGAAGCGGGTGCAGCGCGCGCACTGGATGCAGCGCTCGCGGTCCAGCAGCACCTGGCTGGACAGCGCGATCGGCTTGGGGAAGGTGCGCTTGGTCTCGACGAACCGCGACTCGCCCCGCCCGTTGGACATCGCCTGGTTCTGCAGCGGGCACTCGCCGCCCTTGTCGCAGATCGGGCAGTCCAGCGGGTGGTTGATCAGCAGCAGCTCCATCACGCCGTGCTGGGCCTTGTCGGCCACCGGCGAGGTGAGCTGGGTCTTGACGACCATGCCCGGCATGACCGCGGTGGTGCAGGACGCCTGCGGCTTGGGCATGCCGCGCCCGTTGCCCGCGTCGGGGATCTCCACCAGGCACTGGCGGCACGCCCCGACCGGGTCGAGCAGCGGGTGGTCGCAGAACCGCGGGATCTGGATGCCCAGCAGCTCGGCGGCCCGGATGATCAGCGTGCCCTTGGGCACCTCGATCTCGAACCCGTCGATGGTGACGGGCACCATCTCCTCGGCCTTTTCGACCGGGCCGGCTTCGCCTGGACCACCCCCGCTTGCGCGGGGACTACCCGGGGCCGCCGAGCCGCCACCTACTGTAACCGTCATCGGTCCTCACCTCCGGCCCAAACCGTGGATTTGGCCGGGTCGAACGGACAGCCGCCTTGCTGGAAGTGCTGGAGGTACTCGTCGCGGAACAGCTTGATGGACGACACGACCGGGCTGGTCGCGCCGTCGCCGAGCGCGCAGAACGACCGGCCGAGGATGTTGTCGGACAGGTCGAGCAGCGTCTCCAGGTCCTCCTCGGTGCCCTGCCCGGCCTCCAGCCGCTTGAGCATGAGCTTGTACCAGTACGTGCCCTCGCGGCACGGGGTGCACTTGCCGCACGACTCGTGCGCGTAGAACTCCGACCAGCGCAGCACGGCCCGCACCACGCAGGTGGTCTCGTCGAAGATCTGCAGCGCCCGGGTGCCCAGCATGGACCCGGCCGCGCCGACCGACTCGAAGTCCAGCGGGACGTCCAGGTGCTCCTCGGTGAAGATCGGGGTGGACGAGCCGCCCGGCGTCCAGAACTTCAGCCGGTGCCCGGCGCGGATCCCGCCCGCCATGTCGAGCAGCTCCCGCAGCGTCACCCCGAGCGGCGCCTCGTACTGCCCGGGGCGGGTCACGTGCCCCGACAGCGAGAAGATCCCGAAGCCCTTCGACTTCTCGGTGCCCATCGAGGCGAACCAGTCCGCCCCGTTGGCCACGATCGAGGGAACCGAGGCGATCGACTCGACGTTGTTGATGACCGTAGGGCCGCCGTACAGTCCAGCGACGGCCGGGAAGGGAGGCTTGAGCCGGGGTTGTCCGCGGTAGCCCTCAAGCGAGTCCAGCAGCGCCGTCTCCTCGCCGCAGATGTAGGCGCCCGCGCCGGTGTGCACGACCAGCTCCAGGTCGTAGCCGGAGCCGAGGATGTCCTTGCCGAGGTAGCCGGCCTCGTACGCCTCCGCGACCGCCTGCTGCAGGCGGCGGATGACGTGCAGCACCTCGCCGCGCACGTAGATGAACGCGTGGTTGGACCGGATCGCGTACGAGCTGATGATGACGCCCTCGACCAGCACGTGCGGGTTGGCCATCATCAGCGGGATGTCCTTGCACGTGCCCGGTTCGGACTCGTCGGCGTTGACCACCAGGTAGCGGGGGTTGGGGCTGCTCGGCGGCAGGAACCCCCACTTCATGCCGGTGGGGAACCCCGCGCCGCCGCGGCCGCGCAGCCCGGAGTCCTTGACCGCCTGCACGATGTCGTCCGGGTCCATCCCGAACGCCTTGCGCAGCGCCCGGTAGCCGCCCGCCCGTTCGTACGCCTCGCGGGTGAACGAGTCGGGCTGGTCCCAGATCCTGGTGAGGACGGGGGTCAGCGTCGTGGTCATTGGTTGCGGCCCTCCTGGCTACCGGGCTTCACCTGGCCGCCGATCGGCTTTCCGGGCTCGTTGGGCGGCGGGTCGGTGATCTCCTCGCCCCGCGCGGGCTCGTCGGGTTCCGCGCGGTCGGCGTCAGCGGGCGGAGCGGTCCAGCCGTGCCGCTTGGCGACCTCCAGGCCGCGCAGCGACTCGGGCCCGGCCTGCACGCCCTCGTGCGCCCGCCCGTCGGGGAACCCCGCCAGGACCCGGGACGCCTCCTTCCAGGTGCACAGCGTGTTCGGGCCCCGGGACGGCGGAACCTCCCTGCCCTCGCGCAGGTCGTCGACCAGCTTCCTGGCCTTCTCGGGAGTCATGTTGTCGAAGAACTCCCAGTTGACCGTCATGACGGGCGCGAAGTCGCAGGCCGCGTTGCACTCGATGCGCTCCAGCGAGACCCGGCCGTCCGGGGTCGCCTCGTCATGACCGAGGCCGAGGTGCTCGCTCAGCTCGTTCCAGATCTGGTCGCCGCCCATCACCGCGCACAGCGTGTTGATGCACACCCCGACGTGGTACTCGCCGACGGGCGCGCGCTTGTACATGGTGTAGAAGGTGGCGACACCGGTGACCTGCGCGGGCGTGATGCCGAGCTGCTCGGCGCAGAACTCGATGCCGTCCTGGCTGACGTAGCCGTCCTCCGACTGAACCAGGTGCAGCAGCGGCAGCAGCGCCGAACGCGGCTTGGGGTACCGCGCGATGATCTCCTTGGCGTCCCGTTCCAGCCGCTCGCGCGTCTCCACGGAGTAGGTCATCGGTCGACTCCCCCCATCACCGGGTCGAGGCTGGCGACCGCCGCGATGACGTCGGCCACCATGCCGCCCTCGCACATCGCCGGGACGGCCTGCAGGTTGGTGAACGACGGGTCGCGGAAGTGCGCGCGGAACGGGCGGGTGCCGCCGTCGCTGACGACGTGCACGCCGAGCTCGCCGCGCGGCGCCTCGACCGCCGCGTACGCCTGGCCGGCCGGGACGCGGAAGCCCTCGGTCACCAGCTTGAAGTGGTGGATCAGGGCCTCCATCGAGGTGCCCATGATGTGCGCGATGTGGCGGGGCGAGTTGCCCATGCCGTCGGCGCCAATGGCCAGCTGCGCGGGCCACCCGATCTTCTTGTCCTCGATCATCACCGGGCCCTTGACCGTCTGCAGCCGCTCCACGCACTGCTCGACGATCTTCAGGGACTCCTCCATCTCGCGCACGCGCACCAGGTAGCGCCCGTACACGTCGCAGGTGTCCTCGGTGATGACGTCGAAGTCGTAGGTCTCGTAGCCGCAGTAGGGCTGCGACTTGCGCAGGTCCCACGGCAGGCCGGTGGAGCGCAGCACCGGGCCGGTCACCCCGAGGGCCATGCAGCCCGTCAGGTCCAGGTAGGCGACGTCCTTGGTGCGGGCCAGGTAGACCGGGTTGTGGTCCATCAGCTTGCGCAGCGCCTGGATGCGCTTGGGCATGCGGTCCAGGTAGTCGCGCAGCTTGCTCATCGCGCCGCTCGGCAGGTCCTGCGCCACTCCGCCGGGCCGCACGTAGGCCATGTTCATCCGCAGCCCGCTGATCTCCTCGAACAGGTCGAGGGTGTGCTCGCGCTCGATGAACCCGTTGAGCATGACGGTGGTGGCGCCGAGCTCCAGGCCGAACGTGGCGATCGCGACCAGGTGCGAGGAGATCCGGTTGAGCTCCATCATCATGACCCGGATGATCTGGGCCCGCTCGGGCACCTGGTCGGTGATGCCGAGCAGCTTCTCCACGCCCAGGCAGTACGCCGTCTCGTTGAAGATCGGCGCCAGGTAGTCCATCCGGGTGCAGAACGTGGTGCCCTGCGTCCAGGTGCGGAACTCCATGTTCTTCTCGATGCCGGTGTGCAGGTAGCCGATGCCCACCCGCGCCTCGGTCACCGTCTCGCCGTCGAGCGTGAGGATCAGCCGCAGCACCCCGTGCGTGGACGGGTGCTGGGGACCCATGTTGATCACCAGGCGCTCGTCGCCCAGGTCCTCGGCACCGGACACGACCTGGTCCCAGTCCTGCCCGTTGACGTCGAAGACCCTGCCCTCGGCCGCCTCGTCGGCGGCGGCGTAGGCGTCGTACTCGGTGTACTTGGTGGACGGGCTCACGTGTACGACCTCCGCTGGTCCGGCGGCGGGATCTCCGCCCCGCGGTACTCGACGGGGATGCCGCCGAGGGGGTAGTCCTTGCGCTGCGGGTGGCCCACCCAGTCGTCGGGCATCTCGATGCGGGTCAGCGCCGGATGGCCGTCGAACACGATGCCGAAGAAGTCGTAGGTCTCCCGCTCGTGCCAGTCGTTGGTCGGATAGATCGACACGACCGACGGGATGTGCGGGTCGGCGTCGGGGCAGGTGACCTCCAGCCGGACCCGCCGGTTGTGCGTGATGGACAGCAGGTGGTAGACGGCGTGCAGCTCGGCCCCGGTGTCCTGCGGGTAGTGCACCCCGGACACCCCGGTGCACAGCTCGAACCGCAGCGTCGGCTCGTCGCGCAGGCGCCGCGCCACGTCCGGCAGCCGCTCGCGCTTCACGAAGAACGTCAGCTCGCCGCGGTCGACGACGACGCGTTCGATCGCTTCGCCGAAGTCCGGCAGGGACCGCTCCAGCTCGTCGGCGATCTCGTCGAACTCGCCGGGCTCGCCGGTGACGTCCGGCCCGCCGTACGGACGCGGCGTCGACACCTTGGGCGCCTGCCGCACCACCAGGCGGCCGTAGCCGGAGGTGTCGCCGGTGGTCTTGACGCCGAACATGCCGCGCCGGACGATCGGCTGCTCCTGCCGCTCGGGCTCGTCGTGCGCGGGCAGCCGGTCGGCGGCCTGCTCGGCCTGCTGCTCGGGGTGCTGCGAGCTCACAGCGCACCTCCCGGCTGGCCGAGCAGCGGAAGCTGCCGCCGCTTGGCCTCCTCCAGCTCGGCGATCTGCCGCTCGCGCTGCGCGCCGAGCTTGGTGTTGCGGATCTTGTCGTGCAGCTTGAGGATCGCGTCCAGCAGCATCTCCGGCCGCGGCGGGCAGCCCGGCAGGTAGATGTCCACCGGGACGATGTGGTCCACGCCCTGCACGATCGCGTAGTTGTTGAACATGCCGCCGGACGAGGCGCACACGCCCATCGCGATGACCCACTTGGGCTCGGTCATCTGGTCGTAGATCTGCCGCAGCACCGGTGCCATCTTCTGGCTCACCCGGCCCGCCACGATCATCAGGTCGGCCTGCCGCGGCGTGGCCGAGGCGCGCTCCATGCCCCACCGGGAGAAGTCGTGCCGCGGGTCGCCGGCCGCCATCATCTCGATGGCGCAGCAGGCCAGGCCGAACGTGGCCGGCCACACCGAGCTGGCGCGCGCCCACCCGGCCACCTGCTCCACCGTGGTCAGCAGGAACCCGCTCGGGAGTTTCTCTTCCAGGCCCATGTCAGTCCCACTCCAGACCACCGCGCCGCCAGATGTAGGCGTACGCCACCAGCACGGTGAGGATGAACAGGACCATCTCCACCAAACCAAAAAGCCCCAGCCGGTCGAAGGCGACCGCCCAGGGATAGAGGAAGATGATCTCGATGTCGAAGACGATGAACAGCATCGCCGTCAGGTAGTACTTGATCGGGAAGCGCCCGCCGCCCACCGGCTGCGGCGTCGGCTCGATGCCGCACTCGTACGCTTCGAGCTTGGCCCGGTTCCACCGCTTGGGGCCGGTGAGTGACGCCATCAGCACCGAGAAGACGGCGAACCCGAAGGCGAGCACCCCCAGCACGATGATCGGAACATAGAGATCCATGTCTCTACAGCCCCTCCTCGGTTCGTACGACGCTGTACGGGGCACGCGGCCCGGTGCCGCCCACCGGGGTGCGGGCGGCGCGGGCCGGACGCGCCGACGCGGCGGCGTGACCCGTCGCACGTCCGTGAGCTGCCTCACGGACACGGGTCGCCACCCTAGCCAAGGTGACCAAATCCACTCCCCTCGGGGGTCGGCCCACGCTCATGGCGTGCTCTCGCTCATGCTGCCGGCGCCACCTTCTGCATCGCGTTGATGAGACGGTCCATGGCGTCGCCGCCACGCCGGTCGGTCAGGTTCGCCAGCATCTTGAGCGTGAAGCGCATCAGCGTGGGATGCGGCAGGCCGTGCGAGGTGAGGAACTTCATCACCCGTGGGTCGCCGATGGCCTGGACGAAGACGCGGGCCAGGGTGAAGTAGCCGCCGTGCTCGTCCTTGAGGATGCGCGGGTACTCGTGGAGCGTGCGCTCGCGCTGGGCGGGGGTGCGGCGGGACAGCGCCTGCACCATGATGTCGGCGGCCAGCCGGCCGGACTCCAGCGCGTAGTCGATGCCCTCGCCGTTGAACGGGTTGACCATGCCGCCCGCGTCGCCGACCAGCAGCATGCCGCGGGTGTAGTGGGGCTGGCGGTTGAAGCCCATGGGCAGCGCGGCACCGCGGATCGGGCCGGTGGCGTGGTCCTCGTCGAACTGCCACTCCTCGGGCATCTGCGCGCACCAGCCGCGCATCATGCCGCGGTAGTCGACGTTCTGGAACGCCTTGCT
This sequence comes from Actinomadura miaoliensis, assembly GCF_039536785.1. Classification (NCBI taxonomy): domain Bacteria; kingdom Bacillati; phylum Actinomycetota; class Actinomycetes; order Streptosporangiales; family Thermomonosporaceae; genus Actinomadura; species Actinomadura miaoliensis. The sequence goes on along the minus strand of NZ_BAAAZG010000022.1, from coordinate 11,017 downwards.
GGTGTTGAGCAGGCCGAGGCCGACGTTGGAGGTGCCGTCGCCGACCGGGAAGACCCAGCCGTAGCCGGGGAGCAGGCGCTGCCCGTCCCACAGCTCCAGCCACGCCTCCATGTACTCGTCGTCGTGGCGGGGCGTGCGGAAGTACCGGCGGACGGCCACGCCCATGGGGCGGTCGTCGCGGCGGCGCAGCCCCATGGCGACCGACAGGCGGGTGGAGTTGCCGTCGGCCGCCACCACCAGCGGCGCGTGGAACTCCACCTCCTCGCCGAGGTACTTGGCGGTGACGCCGACGATGCGGTCGTTGCGCTCGTGCAGGATCGGGCCGGTGACGGTGCAGCCCTGCAGCAGCCGGGCGCCGGCCTTGGCGGCGTGCTCGGCCAGCAGCTGGTCGAAGTCCATGCGGGTGCGCACCAGGCCGTAGTCGGGGAAGCTGGCCAGCTCGGGCCAGGGCAGCTCGATCTTGAGGCCGCCGCCGTAGATGCGCAGCCCCTTGTTGCGGGCCCACCCGGGGGCGTTGACGTCCACGCCCATGCCGACCAGCGCGCGCACGGCGCGCGGGGTCAGCCCGTCACCGCAGATCTTGTCGCGCGGGAACGTGGCCTTCTCCAGCAACAGCACATCGAGGCCCGCCTGGGCCAGCCAGTAGGCGGTCGACGACCCCGCGGGGCCGGCCCCGACGACGATGACGTCTGCCTGTCGGGTGGAGTCGGTCACAGCGTTCCTTCTCAGCTCGTTCGCTTGTGAAGTACTTCACAAGGATTTCGTCAGGGAGTCTATTCCTTCTTGACGGCCGATGGGTACCTCTGACCCCTCTCGGTTTTGGACCGGTCCCAACGGCGTCGTCCGTTTTCACCCGGGGTTCACGGCATGGTGCAGCGCCACCACCCCGAACGTCAGATTGCGCCAGCGCACCGACGTCCAGCCCGCCTCCTGCAGCAGCCGCGCCAGCGCGGCCTGGTCGGGCCACGCGAGCGTCGACTCGGCCAGGTAGCGGTAGGAGTCGGGGTTGGAGCTGACCCGCGCGAGCATCGGCAGGCCGTAGCGCAGGTGCAGGCGGTGGCCGAAGCGCAGCAGCGCGTTGGGCGGGTGACTGACCTCACACACCAGCAGCCGTCCGCCCTGGCGGGTGACGCGGCGCAGCTCGCGCAGGGCCTGTACGGTGTCGGCGACGTTGCGCAGCCCGAAGGAGATCGTCACGGCGTCGAACGCCCCGTCGGCGAACGGCAGGCGCAGCGCGTCCCCGGCGACGAAGCGCGGGCCCGTCGCGCCGCCGTTGCGCCGCGTGCCCACGCGCAGCATGCCGAGGGAGAAGTCGCAGGCGACGGTGCGGGCTCCGGCCTCGGCGAACGGCACCGCGGAGGTGCCGGTGCCGGCGGCCAGGTCCAGCACGTTCTCGCCGGGGCCGGCGTCCAGCGCCCGGACGACCTCGCGCCGCCAGTACCGGTCGCGGCCGCCGGTCATGAGGCTGTTGAGGAGGTCGTAGCGTTCGGCGGTGCGGTCGAACATCGCGGCCACGTCGGTGGGCCGCTTGTCGAGAGAGGCGCGGGTCATGCCCCCAGCCTAGGGGGCGGGGTTCACGCGTCCTCTCGGGTGCGGGACTCCTGGAAACGGCGGCGGCGCGCGCTCAGCCCCGAGACCACGGACGCCGACATCGCGTCGCGCTGCCCGGACAGCAGTACGTAGCTGATCAGCCCGCTGAGCAGCAGCGCGCCCAGCAGCAGGAACAGCGGCGCCTTCTGCATCGGCGTCAGCCAGAGCACGCCCGCGGTGGCCAGGAAGATGCCCAGGCGGGCGGCGGTGTAGACGAGGACGGGTCGCATGACAGCTCAGAGCCTACCTGCGCCCTTCGTCCGGTCCGTCACCGCCCGCCCCTCGGCGTCACGCGCAGGCGCCCGGCGCCGCCGTCCGGCAGGGCCCGGCGTGGATGTCCGGGAACTCAGGCGTAGATGTCCAGGAACAGGGCCGGGTCGACGTTGCCGCCCGACAGGACCGACACGTAGGTGCGCGCGTTCGGCAGCTCGTCGCGGCGGAACAGGTACGCGGCGGTCGCCACGGCCCCGGCGGGCTCGGCGATCAGCCGGGCCTCGCGGGCCAGGCGGCGCGTCGCCCGGCGGATCTCGTCCTCGGTGACCGTGACGATGTCGTCGACGAACTCGCGGATGTGCGCGAACGTCACGTCGCCGAGCCGCTGGGCGCGCAGCGCGTCGGCGAGGGTGCGGCCGGTCTCCTCGGCGGCCCATTCCACCGGGTGCCCGGCGCGCAGCGAGGCGCGGGCGTCGGCGGCCAGCTCGGGCTCGACGCCGATCACCTTCGCCTCCGGGCGCAGCGCCTTGACCGCGGCGGCGACGCCCGCCAGCAGCCCGCCGCCGCCCACCGGGACGAGCACGACCTCCGCCTCTGGGCAGTCCTGGACGATCTCCAGCCCCACGGTTCCCTGCCCGGCCACGATCCGCGGATCGTCGAACGGCGGAATCAACGCGAAGCCGTGCGCCTCGGCGAGCTTTTCGGCGGTGGCGGTCCGGGCCTCCATCGTCGGTTCCACGTACACGATCTCGGCGCCGTGCCTGACGCAGGCGTCGACCTTCACTCCGGGAGTGGTGTGCGGAATGACCAGCACCGCGCGAATACCGAGCAGGCGCGCGGTGTAGGCGACGGCCTGCGCGTGGTTGCCACTGGAATGCGTCACCACGCCGCGCGCGCGTCGCTCGTCCGGCAGCGCCGAGATCGTCGCGTACGCGCCGCGCAGTTTGAACGCGCCGATCGGCTGGAGCGACTCGGCCTTCACCAGCAACGCGGGGTCGGTCGAGGGAAAGGGGACGAGCGGGGTGCGCGCGGCCACGCCGGCCAGCCGTTCGGCCGCCCGCTCGATGTCCGCCAGGGACACGAGATCCGACATGTGAGGGAGACTATGCGGTGCGGTGCGCCGGGCGGGAACCGCTGATTCCGGACGCCATTCGAGCGTGCTGCGGGGGCAGATGTGACCGCAGGGGCCGATGCCCCATTTACTTCTCGTTATTTGTCCAGGTCAAGTGGCTACGCTCTGTGATCTTTTCCGAAAACAAGGGAGAAATCGGTCTTGAGCCGCCACACTAGAAACCAGTCCACCCGCACCGAGAGCGGGACAAAGGGGGAGAGACAACGTGGAAAGCACCAGCGAGCGCCTGCTGACCCCCGGAGAGGTCGCCGCCCTCTTCCGGGTCGATCCGAAGACGGTCACCCGATGGGCCGCGGCGGGCAGGATCAGCAGCATCCGCACTCCCGGAGGCCACCGCCGCTTCCGCGAGTCGGAAGTGCACGCGCTGCTGCGCGGGGAAGAGCCGGCGGTCGCCGAGCACTCGGCGCGCTGACCCCGCGGCCGGCCCGTCCGGCCCGGCCGCCCGGCGGTCACCCCTCCGCCCGGCATCCGGCCGCGCGATCACCCCTCCGCTCCGGACGGTCCGTCGCCCTCCATGTCCGCCTTCCACTCCTCGAACCGGCGCAGCAGGTCCGCGTCCTCGTCCCGCCACCGGCGCCGCTTCTCCTCCAGCTCCTCCTCGGTCAGCGACTGGCCGAGAAGCCGGTCGTAGTCGGGGTCACCGGGACCGATCTCCACATACGCCTGGGCGATGATCCGTCCCGTTCCCTCCGCGGAGTCGGCCAGAACGCTGTGGGGAACGCGGAGCCTGCCGTCGGGCAGCCGGATCACGTACATCGTCGATCACCTTCGGTGCTGGTCGTCGCACATCGGCATGTGCCGGTCGTCGTCGCGGCTCGTACGGATCGGCATGTCAGATCCCGAAGCGTCGGTTGAAGAACAACATGACATCCAGCGCCAGCCGGATGTCGCCGGCGAGCATATCGACCAGAGCGGGACGCTGGCGGGCGGAGATCGCGGCGAACGCGTCGGCGAAGAACTCGCGGCGGCCGAGCGCCGCGGGCTGCTTGTGGAAGTCGCTCGCCAGATGCGGACGAACCCGGTCGTAGAGGGCGCGAAACTCCGGGCTGTCGGACGTCCAGGCGTCGGGGCCGCCGTCGATGTCGTCGAGCGCGTGGCCGACCTCGTGCATCATCACGTCCGGGGTCGGCGACGGCCGGTCGCCCACGACGATCTTGCGGTCGCCGTAGGCGCCCGCGCAGATGTCCCAGGTGGCGTTTCCGGACGGCAGGGGCCGGTCGCGCAGGTGGCCCATGTCGTCCAGCTGCGGGACGCCGCCCGGCCCGACGTAGATGCCGTCCAGCCCGGCGGCCAGCTTGGCCTTCAGCCGGTCGGGCAGCGCCGCCAGGCTCTCCACCGCGCGGATCACCTCGGGCGTCGGCGGGCCCTGCCGGGCGTCCCACTGCCGGAACAGGATGCCCTCCAGCACCCCGCAGTGCCGCCGCCCGTCCGGGGCGTGCGGCATGCCCGGCGGGTGCGGCTCGGCGCGCGGCAGCCGCGGCTCGTCGTCCAGTTCGAAGTCGCGCCAGGAGAAGCCGTCGCGCGGGCTGACATGCCTGCCCCGGGGACGCCGACCCTTGTCCGGCGCGGCGTCCGGGGTGGCGTCCGGCTGGGGCGCGTCGGCGGCGGTGAAGTCGTCGTCGCGTCCGGCCTTGCGGAAGCGGCCGAAGCGGTCGCGGGGCTGGTTGGTGCGCGGCCGCACCCGGCGCGGGGCGCGGGCCGAGTCCGCGGCGCGAGCCTGATCCGGGGACCGGGCCGGATCCTTGGACGAGTCCGGCGGCGAGGGCGAGTACGCCGCGTCCCTGCTCTCCCGGGGCTTGCGGTGGATGCCTCTGAAGCGCATCGGGCTCCTCTGTCAGCGGGCCCGCATCGGGCCCCCGTGGCAGAGTAAGCCCCCGGCCGACTCCCCGTCATCCCCGCAAGTTACGGACTACCCTCATGACATGGCGTATGTGCTGCTCGCCCTTGTCCTGGTCGGAGTGTGGCTGTTCTGCCTGTTCGACGTGCTGAGCACAGACGAGGGAGAGGTACGCCACCTGCCCAAGTTCGGCTGGTTCCTGATCGTGCTGCTCAGCGCCTTCCCCGGCGCGGGCCTGTGGCTGGCGCTGGGCCGTCCCCGCCGCCCCCTCGTCGGCACGCCCGGCGGCGCGCTCGGCGGCGCTCCCCGCCCGGACGCTCCCAAGGGGCCCGACGACGACCCGGCCTTCCTGCGCGACCTCGAACGGCGCCTGCGCGGCGGCGACGACGACCGCGCCTGATCCCCGCGCCCGACCACCGCGGCCGGTCGGGCGTGGCGGTCAGGCGTGGCGGTCAGGCGTAGGAGTGCAGGCCCTGGAACATGTAGTTGACGCCGAAGAAGTTGAACAGCAGCGCGGCGAACGCCACCAGCGACAGGATCGCGGCGCGGCGGCCCTTCCACCCGGCGGTCGCGCGGGCGTGCAGGTAGGCGGCGTACCCGATCCAGGTGATGAACGACCAGATCTCCTTGGGGTCCCAGCCCCAGTAGCGGCCCCACGCCTCGTCCGCCCAGATGGCGCCCATGATGATCGCGGCGGTCCAGATCGGGAAGGCGAACGTGGTGACGCGGAACGCCAGCCGGTCCAGGGCGGCGGTCGCCGGGATGTGCGCCCACACGCCCTCGCCGGCCTTGCCGCGCGCCTCCTGCCGGGTCTTGAGCATGTAGAGGATGGTGGACGCGCCGGCCACGGTGAACGCGCCGGTCGCCACGATGGCGGCGCTGACGTGGATGGCGATCCAGTACGAGTTGAGCGCCGGGACGACCGGGCCCACCGAGTTGTAGAGCCAGATGTTGGCGACGCCGAGCGCGACCACCGCGGCCAGCATCACGAAGGCGCCGAGGAAGCGGGCCCCGAACCGCCACATCACGACCAGGAAGGCGGTCACCGCGGCGAACGCGATCGCGGTGAGGAACTCGTACATGTTCGCCCACGGCCACCGGCTCGCGGCGGCCGCGCGGGTCACCAGGACGCCCAGGTGCGCGCCCCAGCCGAGGACGTTCAGCACGATGGCCAGCCGCGCCCACTCGACCCGGCGGTTCTCGGTCGTCTCGTCCCGTCCGGCCTTGGCGGAATCGGCGGTGTCGGCGGTCGCCTCGGCGCCCGCCTCCGCGTCGCCGCCCGCGCCTCCGCTTCTGGCGCCGACCAGGACCTTGGCCTCGGCCTTGGCTTCGGTGCCGGCCTCGGTCTCGGCGGTCGCCGGGCGGCGGCGGAAGCCGAGGTCGGCCGCGTAGGCGACCATGGCGACGATGTACAGCACCACGGTGCTCAGCATGAGCTTGTCGCTCAGCTCGGCGAGCTCGGCACTACTCACCTGATCACTCCTTCGCTTCGGTTGCCGACGCGTCCGCCCCGCCGGAAGCGTCCTTCTTCCGGTCGTCCTTCGGGGCGTCCTCGGTACCCCGCAGCGCGGTCACGATCTCGTCGAATTCGGATGTCGGGTGGCCGAGCGTGAGCCCGCCGACCTCGACCACGGTACGCCCGCCCGTGCCGGGCCGCGCACGGACCCACACCCTGCGGCGGCGCACCATGAACGAGGCGATCAGCCCCACCACGGCGAGGATGGCCGCGGCCAGGGCGGGCATGCGGCCCGGGTCGTGGTTGACCGACAGGCTGGCCCACTCCCGCACGCCCTCGAAGGTGATCGACCCCGAGCCGTCCGGGAGCTGGAACGTCTGGCCCGGCTCCAGCAGCTTCTGCCCGCCCTTGACGGGCTGCAGCGTCTTGCCGAGGCCCTCCAGCCGGTACACCGACTGCGGGGTGCCCGCGTCCAGGCCGATGTCGCCCTTGAACGCGGTGATGGTCACCACCGGGCGCAGCGCCGCGGGGAACGCCGAGATGATCTGCTTGCCGTCCTCGGACGACGCGGCGCTGGGCCACAGGATCGCGTAGAACGCCAGCTGCTCGGGCTCGGCGTCGGGGGCCTTGATGACGCCCTCGGAGGTGTAGTTGCGCTGCTCCATCGGCAGGAACGGCACGGCGTCCTGGTAGGCGACGTTGCCCTTGGCGTCGCGCACGGTGAACACCGGCGAGTACCCGTGGTTCAGCAGGTACACCTTGGCGCCGCCCACGTTCAGGGGGTGGTTGACGCGCAGGTCGTAGCTCTTCTCCGGGGAGGTGGGGGTCTCCCGGTAGTGCACCTTGGCGAGGTAGTCGGTGGCCTGACCGCGCCGCGTGCCCTGGGTCTCGTACGTGGCGGTGAAGTCGTCCAGCCGGAAGGAGAACGGGGCCAGCTCACTGCTGTCGAACTGGCGGCCCGGGGTGAACTGGTCGTACTGCGCCAGCGAGTTGGCGAACGACTTGCCCTCGGTCACCAGCACGTTGCCGCGGTAACCGAACGCGTTGCCGACTCCCAGCGCGAACAGCAGCCCCAGCAGGGCCAGGTGGAACACCAGGTTTCCGGTTTCGCCCAGGTAGCCCTTCTCGGCGGCCACCCAGCGTCCGGCCTTGGGGGTCTCGCCCTCGTCCACCCGGAAGCGGCGGCGGCGCAGCAGCGCGCGCGCTTGCGTCAGCGCCTCGTCGGGAGTGGCGTCGGTCTCGTACGTCGCGGACTGGGGCAGCCGCAGCAGGTTGCGGGGCGCCGCCGGGGGACGCGACCGCATCGCCCGGTAGTGGTGGAACGCGCGCGGCAGCACGCACCCGGCCAGCGACACGAACAGCAGGATGTAGATCGCCGCGAACCACGGCGCGGCGAACACGTCGAACAGCGAGAACCTGTCCAGCCACGGCGCCAGGGTCTTGTGCTGCTCGAAGTACTCGGCGACGCGCTCGGGGGCCTGCCCGCGCTGCGGCAGGATCGAGCCGGGCACCGCGCCCAGCGCCACCAGGAACAGCAGCACCAGCGCGGTGCGCATCGAGGTCAGCTGGCGCCAGCCCCAGCGCAGCCAGCCGACCACGCCCAGGCCCTTGGGCGCGGGGCCGCCGCCCTCGGGCGCCGTCAGTCCCGCCGGGGTCGCGGCCGCGGCCTCCAGGGTCTCGTCCGTCTCGCCCTCGGTACGGGCTTCACCCTCGGTGCGCGTCCGGACGGCCCCGGGCGCGGTGTCGGTGGTGTTCGGCGTGTCGCTCATGGTCAAATCACCGTCTCGAAGCCGCCGATCCACGACTTCAGCTCGATGGTCAGCTCGCCCCACAGGCCCGTCACCAGCAGCGTGCCGATGGCGACCAGCATGCCGCCGCCGATCCGCATGACCAGGCCGTAGTGGCGCTTGACGGCGCCGAACGCGCCCAGCGCCCGGCGGTAGGCCAGCGCGGTCGCCACGAACGGCAGCCCGAGGCCCAGGCAGTACGCCAGCGACAGCAGCGCACCGCGTCCGGCGGACGCCTCGCTGAACGACAGCGCCTGCACCGCGGCCAGCGTGGGGCCGATGCACGGCGTCCAGCCCAGCCCGAACAGCGCGCCGAGCAGCGGCGCCCCGGCCAGCCCGGCGGCGGGCAGGCGGCCCGACTTCACGGTGCGCTGCAGCCCCGGCACCAGGCCCATGAACGCCAGCCCGAACACGATCGTGATAGCGCCGAGCACCCGGGTGATCGGGTCGGCGTACTCCAGCAGCCAGCGGCCGAGGCCGCCGAACGCCAGCCCGGCGCTGACGAACACCACGCTGAACCCCGCGATGAACAGCGCGGCCCCCGCCAGCAGCCGCCCGCGGCGCTGCTCGGCCAGGTCGGCGCCGGTCATCCCGGTCACGTACGACAGGTAGCCGGGCACCAGCGGCAGCACGCACGGGGACACGAACGACACCAGCCCGGCCAGGGCGGCCAGCGGCCCCGCCACCAGCAACGATCCGCTGGTGACGGTCTGGTCCACCCCCGCCGAGAGGATCACTTCTCCGCGAGGACCCGGGCGACGACCGGGTTCAGCTTGGAGTAGGTGGTGGCGCCGATGACGCGGGCGGCGACGCGGCCCTGGCGGTCCAGGACGAGCGTGGTGGGGATCGCGTTGGGCGGCACGGCGCGGAACGCCAGCGTGATGCGGCCGTCGGCGTCGAACAGGCTCGGGTAGGAGACCTTGAACCTGCGCTCGAACGCCTGGGCGTTCTGCTTGCTGTCCTTGAAGGCCACGCCGAGGAACTCCACGCCCTTGCCCTTGTTCTCGGTGTGGACCTGCTCCAGCGACGGCGCCTCGCCGCGGCAGGGGGCGCACCAGGACGCCCAGAAGTTCACGACCGTGACCTTGCCCTTGAGGTCGGTGAGCGCCAGCGTCCTGCCGTCCAGCGTGGCGCCCTGGACGCCCGTCACGGGCTTGCGGTCGGACGCCGGGATCGCCTGCGTGGAGCCGTCGCCCGCGATGAAGCGGTTGTCGCTGCCGCCGGGCCCGTTCTGGGACGCCTGCGAACCCGCGCAGCCCGCCAGAACCCCGCACATCGCGGCCGCGACGGCGATCCGGGCGGCGGCCGGGACGCGCCTGGGCCGGGACGGGGCGGCGCTCGGCACGGCGGAGATCCGGGGGCTCACCAAACCCTCCTACTACAGGACGTAGTACTCAATGTAGCGGCAGCGTCAGGCCCCTGCGACACCGGGGTCCTTGGCCAGTCCGCCGGCCGGCTCGCAGTAGGAGACCTCCACCAGGCGGCTGCCCTCGAACGCCAGGCTGGTCACGCTGCACAGCCCGCACTCCCGCCTGGCCGGGTGGTGCCACAGGCGCCGGCGCTCGGCGCGGCGGCGCAGCACCCAGATGGGCAGCTGGTGGCTGACGCACACCGCCTCGTGGCCGCGCGCCGCGTCCCGGGCGCTGATCACCGCGGCCTTCATCCGGGCGGCGAGCTCGTCGTACGGCTCGCCCCATGACGGCTTGAACGGGTTCACCAGGTGACGCCAGTGCTCGGGACGGCGCAGCGAGCCCTGGCCCGCGCCGAACGTCAGCCCCTCGAAGTGGTTGCCGGCCTCGGTGAGACGGTCGTCCACCGTCACCGCGAGGTCGAACGCGTCGGCCAGCGGCGCGGCCGTCTCCAGCGCCCGCTGCATGGGCGAGGAGAACAGCGCGGTGACGTCCCGGTCGGCGAACCACTTGGCGGCCGCCTTGGCCATGAGGACCCCGTCCTCACTGAGCCGATAGCCCGGCAGCCGCCCGTACAGGATGCCTTCGGGATTGTGCACCTCACCGTGGCGCAACAGGTGAACGATCGTCTTGTCAGTCATGGCCTGGCCAGGTTATCCCGCGCGAGACCCCCGCCAGACCGCCGCCCGGCAGGTCAGCGCCGCGCCGACGCGACGGTATCGGCGATGGTCTTGACCACGCGGTCGAGGTCGGCCTGCCCGACGCCCTTGGTGTTCTGCATGAACCAGTACGTCAGCGCGGCGGTGCAGATGGACGCCCGGTCCCACGGCATGACGCACTGGATCGGCATCGGGACGCGGTTCTCGCCCAGCGTCGCCAGCGTGACCGACACGTAGGGGGACGGCGGCGTCTGCTCGCCGGGCGAATCGGTGGCGATCATCGCCCGCGTGCCCGGCACGCCGGTCGGCAGGTTGCGCCGCGTCCGCAGCGTCGACGTGCAGTCGTCACCGGGGCGGGGCTGCGCCAGGTCGGGGAAGTACTGGCACATGGACAGCTGGATCCCGCCGACCGAGCCCTGGAAGTTGTGCTGGACGATGCCGGTGCGCGTCTGCCCGATCGAGGTGACCCCGCCGGCCGCGCCGAACGACCGCGAGCACTCCGTCCCCGCCCGGCCGATGATGTACTGCCGTTCCACGTCGTCCAGGATGTAGACGCCCGCGCCCTGCGGCAGCCGCACCTGCGCGGGAAGCCGGACCTGCGTCGGCTGCCCGATGGCCGTGCCGTCGGCGCCGGCGGCGAACAGCCGGCAGGGCTGCGCCGTCACCGTCTGCGCGACGGGCCTCGTCGCCGAGACGCTGGGGGTCGGCCGCGCCTCCGCCCCTCCCCCGAACGCCTGCGCCCCCACGACCGCCCCGGTTCCGACGACGACCGCCGTCCCGACGGCCACCGCCGCCGTCGCCCCGGCGCCGCCGAAGATCGCCTTGACGCCTCCCGCAGCGGCCACCTTCCCGGCCACCCCGGCGGCGCCTCCGGCACCCCCGGCACCGCTGCCCGCCGCGCCCGCGGCTCCCGCCGCCGTCCCGGCCGCGCCGC
>NZ_BAAAZG010000021.1:0-42993 GCF_039536785.1 Actinomadura miaoliensis | reverse complement strand
CAAGGACAAGATGGCGCTGCAGCGGCTGCGCGAGGCGGCCGAGAAGGCCAAGATCGAACTGTCGTCCTCCTCGGAGACGCAGATCAACCTGCCCTACATCACCGCCTCGGCCGAGGGCCCGCTGCACCTGGACGAGAAGCTGTCGCGCGCGGAGTTCCAGCGCATGACCGCCGACCTGCTGGAGCGCACCAAGGAGCCCTTCCGGCAGGTGGTGAAGGACGCGGGCATCTCGGTGGGCGACATCGACCAGGTGGTGCTGGTGGGCGGCTCCACCCGTATGCCCGCGGTGACCGAGCTGGTCAGGGAGCTGACGGGCGGCAAGGAGCCCAACAAGGGCGTCAACCCCGACGAGGTCGTGGCGGTGGGCGCGTCGCTGCAGGCGGGCGTGCTCAAGGGCGAGGTGAAGGACGTCCTGCTGCTGGACGTCACGCCGCTGAGCCTGGGCATCGAGACCAAGGGCGGCATCTTCACCAAGATCATCGAGCGGAACACCACGATCCCGACCAAGCGGTCGGAGGTGTTCTCGACCGCCAGCGACAACCAGCCGTCGGTCGGCATCCAGGTGTTCCAGGGCGAGCGTGAGATCGCCGCCTACAACAAGAAGCTCGGCACGTTCACCCTCGACGGGATCCCGCCGGCGCCGCGGGGCGTGCCGCAGATCGAGGTCGCCTTCGACATCGACGCCAACGGCATCGTCCACGTGTCCGCCAAGGACCTGGGCACGGGCAGGGAGCAGTCGGTCACCATCACCGGGGGGTCCGCGCTGCCCAAGGACGACATCGACCGGATGGTCCGGGAGGCCGAGCGGTACGCCGAGGAGGACCGTCGGCGCAAGGAGGAGGCCGAGGTCCGCAACGAGGCCGACACCCTGTCGTACTCGATGGAGAAGTTCCTCAAGGAGAACTCCGAGAAGATCCCCGAGGACGTCAAGAAGGAGGTCGAGGAGGCCGTCGCCGAGGTCAGGAAGAACCTGGAGGGCGACGACGTCGACGCCATCCGTGCCGCCACCCAGCGGCTGGGCCAGGTCGGCCAGAAGATGGGCGCCGCCATCTACGCGCAGGGCCCGCAGGCGGGCGAAGGCGCGTCCGGCGCGTCCGGCGAGGGGGAGGCCCGGCAGGACGACGACGAGGTCGTCGACGCCGAGATCGTGGACGACGACAGGGCCAAGGACGCGCGCTAGGCGGCACCCGATGAGCACGCCCATCGACGACGACACGCCCGTTTACGTCATCTCGGTCGCGGCGCAGCTGTCCGGCCTGCATCCCCAGACGCTGCGCGCCTACGAGCGGATGGGGCTGGTGACGCCGGTGCGCGCGGGCAGCCGCAACCGGCGCTACTCCATGCGCGACATGAGGACGCTGCACGAGATCCAGCGGCTGTCGCGCGACGAGGGCGTCAACCTCGCGGGCGTCCGGCACATCCTCGACCTGCGGCGCGAGACCGAGGCGCTGCGGGCGGAGGTGCGGCGGCTGCGCGAGCTGGTCGACCAGCTGGGCAACGAGCTGGAGTCCACCCGCAGCGTGGCCGCCCGCCTGGCCCGGGAGCTGCGCAGGCGGGGAAGGGCGGGGGACGGCGCGCTGGTGCCCGCCTCCACCCGGGCGGACGTCCGGCCGCCGCCCCCGGCCCCGTGAAGCCCCCGTGCCGGTCCGCGTCGGCCAGTTCAGGCCGCGCGGCCGGCGGGCGTCACCGGACGGTCCCGGCCGGTCGGGTGCCGGATGAGGAAGGTGCCGCAGCACACCACGACCCCTGACACGATCAGCACCAGGCCGGCGGGGGCGATGCCGAGCGGTGGCGGACGCGTCCGGGCGAGCACGTCGTCGGCGGCGCCCGCCGCCAGCGCGGCCGTGGCCAGGCCGCACCGCAGCACGGCGTGGAAGGCGGTCAGCCCGAGCGTGCGGCAGGCGCCGTCCAGGCTCTCCTGCAGGTAGGTGATCGCGCCGACCAGCGCGCCGGTGGCGGCGGCGCCGAACAGCGCCGCGCCGAGGAACGCCCAGGCCGGCGACGCCAGCGCGCCCATCGCGATGATCACCAGGCCCTGTGTCACCGTGGCCAGCCTGACCTGCCCGACCAGGCCGTGCCGCCCGTACAGTCGGGTGCCGAGCAGGCCGAGGAGCGCGCCGACGCCGAACAGCGCCACCAGAGCGCCGAACCCGACGGGCCCGGCGCGCAGCACGTCCCGGACGAACGGGATGCCGACCGAGAACAGCGACCCCAGCCCCAGCGAGACGACCGCCACCGCGGGCAGCACCGACGCCATCACCGGCATCCGCAGCGTGGCCAGGAGCCCCGCCCCCGGCCGGACGGCGTCGCCGGCGGGCCGCCGTTCGCCGCGGCGCGGCCCGAGGTCGGGCAGGCCGCGCACCGCGACGAACGAGACCAGGTAGGTCACCGCGTCCAGCCAGAACACCGCGACGAAGCGTCCGTGGCCGGTCCAGCCGAGCGCGTCCGACAGGAACAGCAGCGCGCCGAACGCCCCCGCGCCCACCGGGATCATGCCGTAGGACGTGGCCATCGTGATGCCGTTGGCCAGCTGCAACGTCCCGCGGTCGGGTCTTCCGTCGCGGCCCCCGACGATGACGGGGACGGCCGAGTCCCGGGCGGGCAGGAACATCAGGCCGACGACCTCGATGGCGAACGCCCACGCGTACACCCACCACAGCGACGGCACGACGGGCAGGACGAACGCCATGCCCGCGCGGACCAGGTCGGAGGTCATCATCACGCTGCGGCGCCGCCACCTGGTCACCACGCGGGCGGCCAGCGGCGCGCCCAGCGCCGAGGGCAGCAGCCGCAGGACCAGGACGCCGCCGACCGCAGTGGTGGAGCCGCTGAGCTCCAGCACCAGGTACATCAGGGCGAGCGTGCCCATCCAGTCGCCGAACGAGGACACCGTCTGCCCGATCAGCAGGCGGCGGAAGGCGGGGCGGTTCAGCCGTTCGGCGGTCCCCATGGGATCCCCGAGACGGCGCGTCCGGCGGGCGGGATGTCCACAGCGACCTGCTTCCCCGCCAGCCGCGCGGCATGCTCGAACGGCCCCGCCGCGGCCCCGTAAGCTGCGGGAATGATGTTCCGGCGGCGGCAGTCGGCGCGGGGGAGGGTCGCTCTGGTCACCGGCGCGTCGGCGGGCCTGGGCCGGGCGATCGCCGTCGCCCTGGCGCGCGACGGCGCCCGCCTGGTCGTGCACGGCCGCGACGAGCGGCGGCTGGCGGAGACGGCCCGCGCCACCGGCGGCGTCCCGATCACCGCCGACCTGGCCGACCCGGCGCAGGTGCGGCGGCTGGCCGACGAGGCGCTGCGGCGGGCCGGGCGGGTGGACGTCCTGGTGCTCAACGCCGGGACCGGGTGGGCCGGACGGTTCACCGACATGCCGGAGGGCGGCGTCGGCCACCTGCTGGCGGTCGACCTGGCGGCGCCGATCACGCTGACCCGGGCGCTGCTGCCGCAGATGCTGGCGCGGGGCGGCGGGCGGCTGCTGTTCGTCACCTCGATCGCCGGGCGGATGGGCGTGGCGGGCGAGGCCGTCTACGCCGCCGCCAAGGGGGGACTGGACGCCTTCGCCGAGAGCCTGCGCCTGGAGCTGCGCGGCACCGGCGTCACCGTCGGCGTGCTGGTCCCCGGCGTGGTCGACACCGGGTTCTTCGAGCGGCGCGGCGCCCCGTACGCGCGGCGCCGTCCCCGGCCCCTGCCGCCCGAGCGGGTCGCCGAGGCCGCCGTGCGGGCCGTCGCCACCGGTTCGGCCGAGGTCCACGTGCCCGGCTGGCTGCGGCTGCCGATCGCCGTCAAAGCCACCGCCCCCGGGCTTTACCGGACCCTCGCGGGCCGATTCGGGGAACGTGTCTGACGGCCTATTTGCCGCGTCGCCGAAAACATTTCCGACACCCTCCGTCTGCTTTTCCAAAGAGGGGGAAGCGATTGGCGGGCGAACGGGCATGACTGCTGCTGAGAGTGACAGGCGGGTGCTTTGTCCGAATCCCGTCGCACCCCGGTCGTGGTGACCGGCCTGGTGGCCTGGCGTGCAACTGGCCTGGTCCTGGTGCCTTGGTCGGCCGGACACCGAAGGGAGGACATGTCCGCGAACGCGCAGGCGTGGGATCCGGCAGCAGGTCCACGGACACTGGACGAATTCGCGCGCCGGGAGAATTTCCCGGTCGCCACGCGATTGCTGCCCGCTCGCCATCGCATGCACCTCCTGGCGGTGTACCGGTACGCCCGCTTCGTCGACGACATCGGGGACCGGGCGCCTCCGCGGGAGCGAAAGGCGCTGCTCGACGAGGTGGAGACGGACCTGCGCCGCCTGTACGAGGGCGGCGCGCCCGAACTGCCGCCGCTCGTCTCGCTGGCCGCGACGGTGCGCGACTGCCGCGTCCCGGCCGAGCCGCTGCGCCGCCTCATCGAGGCCAACCGGCAGGACCAGGTCGTCACCCGGTACGAGACGTTCGACGAGCTGGTGGCCTACTGCGCGCTGTCGGCCGATCCGGTCGGCCGCGTCGTGCTGCACGTCTTCGACGCGGTCACCCCGGACCGGCTCGCCCTGTCCGACCGCGTCTGCACCGCCCTGCAGATCATCGAGCACTGCCAGGACGTCGGCGAGGACTACCGGCGGGGACGGATCTACCTGCCGGAGGCGGACCTGCGCCGGTTCGGCTGCGCCGAGCGGGACCTGACCCGCTCCGCCACCCCCACCCGGCTGCGCGGCGTGATCGCACTGCAGGCCGCGCGGGCGCGCCGCCTGCTCGACGAGGGCTCGGCTCTGGTCGGCGTGCCGGCCGCCGCCCGGCTCACGGAGCCGGGAGGCGCCGCCCCGGCGCGGCTGCCGGGGTTCGCGCGGCTCGCGGTGGCCGGATACATCGCGGGCGGGCGCGCCGCCCTGGCGGCTCTGCAACACCGCGGCTACGACGTTCTCGCGGATCCGCCGCGTCCCGCGAGAACACGGCTGCTGATCGAGTGGTCACGGATGCTCGGAAGGAGATGACCAGTGGATCCGTCTGACGGCTACCGGTACTGCGAGCAGGTGGTCCGCTCGCGGGCACGGAACTTCTCGTACGGGATCAGGCTGCTGCCACCACCCAAGCGGCGGGCGTTAAGCGCGGTGTACGCGCTGGCGCGCCGCATCGACGACTTCGGCGACGACGACGCCACGCCCGCCGACAAGCGGCTGGCCGCGCTCGTCGCCACCCGCAAGCAGATCAGCGACCTGGACAGCAGGCCGACCGACCCGGTGTTCGTCGCGATGGCCGACGCGGCGCGGCGCTACCCGATCCCGCTGGAGGCGTTCGCCGAGCTCGTCGACGGCTGCGAGTCCGACGTGCGCGGCGCCGCCTACGAGACCTTCGACGACCTGCTGGCCTACTGCCGCCGCGTCGCCGGGACGATCGGGCGCCTGTCGCTCGGCGTGTTCGGCGCCACCGACCTGCGGGCCGCCGAGCCGCTGGCCGACGCGCTCGGCGTGGCGCTGCAGCTGACCAACATCCTGCGGGACGTGCGCGAGGACGCCCTGCGCGGCCGCGTCTACCTGCCCGGCGAGGACCTGGCCCGGTTCGGCTGCTCGCTGCAGCGCGACGCGTCCGGCCGGTTCACCGACCCGCCGTCCCGGCTGGTCGCGCTGATGCGCTTCGAGGCGGCGCGGGCCAGCGAGTGGTACGACACCGGGTTCCGGCTGATCCCGATGCTCGACCCGCGCAGCGGCGCGTGCGCCTCGGCGATGGCCGACATCTACCGGCGGCTGCTGGCGCGCATCGCGGCCGACCCGCTCGCCGCGCTGCAGGGCCACGTGTCGCTGCCGCCGTGGGAGAAGGCCGCCGTGGCGCTGCGCTCGCTGTGGATGGTGCGGTGATGGGCGCGGCGGACGACGCGCACGTCGCCGTCGTGGGCGGCGGCCTGGCCGGGATCAGCGCGGCGCTGGCCCTGCAGGAGGCGGGCCTGCGCACGACGATCTACGAGGCGCGGCCCCGGCTCGGCGGCGCCACCTGCTCGTTCCGGCGCGACGGCCTGACCGTCGACAACGGGCAGCACGTGTTCCTGCGCTGCTGCTCGGCCTACCAGGGGCTGCTGCGCAGGCTGGGCGTGCAGAACCGGGTCCGCGTCCAGGACCGCTTCGACGTCACCGTCCTCACCCCGGGCGGCACCGCGGGACGGCTGCGGCGCGCCCGGCTGCCCGGCCCGCTGCACATGCTGCCCGCGCTGGCCGGGTACGGGCTGCTGTCGCCGTCCGACCGGCTGCGCGCCGTCCGCGCGTCGCTGGCCCTGAACCGTCTCGACCCGGGCGACCCCTGGCTCGACCAGCTCGGCATGGGCGCCTGGCTGGCCGCGCACGGCCAACGGCGGTGGCCGCGCGAGGCGCTGTGGGAGCTGTTCGTCACCGCCGCGCTCAACATCCGGCTGGACGAGGCCGCGCTCGGGTCCGCCGCGATGGTGTGCCAGACGGCGCTGCTCGGCCGGGCCGACGCCGCCGACATCGGCGTGGCCGCCGTGCCGCTCGGCGAGCTGCACGGCACGCCCGCGCTGCGGCGCGTGCAGCGCGGCGGCGGGCAGGTCCGGCTGCGGGCGAAGGTCGAGGCGGTGCGGGCCGGGCCGAAGCTGGTGGTGGACGGCACGCCGGTCGCCGCCGACGCCGTCGTGGTGGCCGTGCCGCACCAGGCGGCCGCCGGGATCGTCCCGGACGAGGCGTGCCCCGACCGGACGCGCTGGTCCGGCCTGGGCGCCAGCCCGATCGTCAACGTGCACGTCGTCTACGACACCAGGGTGACGGATCTTCCGTTCGCCGCGGCGGTCGGCTCGCCCGTGCAGTGGGTGTTCGACCGCACCGCCGGGGCCGGCCTGGACCGCGGCCAGTACCTGGCGGTGTCGGTGTCGGCGGCCGACCGGTGGATCGACGTGCCGGCGGCCGAGCTGCGCACGGTGTTCGTCCCCGCGCTGGAGCGCCTGTTCCCGGCCGCCCGGCGGGCCGGGATCGCCGACTTCTTCGTCACCCGGGAACGCCACGCCACGTTCCGGCAGGGCCCCGGCAGCGGCGCGCTGCGTCCCGCCGCCGAGACCCGGATGCCGGGCGTCTTCCTGGCCGGCGCGTGGACCGACACCGGCTGGCCCGACACGATGGAGGGAGCCGTGCGCAGCGGCCTGACCGCCGCCCGTCTCGTCCGCCGCCACCTGCTCGACCGGCGTCCGCGCGAGGGGGTGGACGCGCGATGACCGGCGTTCCCCTCGCCACCGCCGCCGGGCGCGCGCTGGTCGACGAGGCGATGCGCGCGGCGATCGAACGGCTCGACCCGTGGACCCGGCGCGTCACCGCCTACCACCTCGGCTGGGTCGACGCCGACGGCAGGCCCGTCACCGGGGGCGGCGGCAAGGCGCTGCGGCCGGCGCTGGCGCTGCTGTCGGCCCGCGCCGCTGGCGCGGCGCCCGAGACGGCCCTGCCCGGCGCCGTCGCGGTCGAGCTGGTGCACGCCTTCTCACTGCTGCACGACGACATCATGGACGGCGACCGCACCCGCCGGCACCGGCCCGCCGCCTGGACCGTCTTCGGCCCGTCCGCCGCCATCCTCGGCGGCGACGCGCTGATGACGATCGCGATCGAGCTGCTGCTGGACGAGGACGGCCCGGCGGCGCAGCGGGCGGCGCGCGTCCTCACCGAGGCCACCCGGCGGCTCATCGCCGGGCAGGCCCGCGACCTGGACTTCGAGTCCCGCGACGACGTCTCGCTCGACGAGTGCCTGGCCATGGTGGCCGACAAGACCGGCGCGCTGCTGGCCTGCTCCTGCGCGATCGGCGCCACGCTCGCCGACGCGCCGCCGGCGCTGGTCGACGCGCTCGACCGGTTCGGCGCCGAGCTCGGCATGGCCTTCCAGCTCGTGGACGACCTGCTGGGCATCTGGGGCAGCCCGGACACGACCGGCAAGCCCGTCCTGTCGGACCTGCGTGCCCGCAAGAAGTCCCTGCCCGTGGTGGCCGCGCTCGCCGCCGGGACCGCCGAGTCGCGGCGGCTCGCCGAGCTGTACGCGCGCCCGGCACCGCGGCCCGAGGACGAACTGCGCGAGACGGCCCGGCTGATCGAGGCGGCGGGCGGCCGCGCCTGGGCCGAGGCGCAGGCCGCGCACCGCCTGGAACAGGCCGAGACGCGGCTCGGACGGGCGCGGATGGACGACGGCGTCCGCGCCGAGCTCCGCGACATCGCCCGCTTCGTCACCGCCCGCGACCACTGACCGACCACTCGGGACCACCCGGAACGGATGGCGACATGACCCCGACCCAAGCGACCACGACACAGAAGACCACGACGCCGGACACCACCCGCACGACGACGACCGGTGCGCCGCCCGCCGCCGCGCCGCGCACCGAGGACGTGGCGGCCGCCCTGCACCGGGCCCGCGACCACCTGCTGGACCTGCAGTCGCCCGAGGGCTGGTGGAAGGGCGAGCTGCAGACCAACGTCACCATGGACGCCGAGGACCTGCTGCTGCGCGAGTTCCTCGGCGTCCGCACCGCCGACGACACCGCCGAGGCGGCCCGCTGGATCCGCTCCCAGCAGCGCGCCGACGGCACCTGGGCCAACTTCCACGACGGCCCGCCCGACCTGTCCACGACGATCGAGGCGTACGTGGCGCTGCGGCTGGCCGGCGACCCGGTGGACGCCGAGCACATGCGCCGCGCCGCCGCGTACGTGCGCGACGCGGGCGGCATCGAGGCGAGCCGGGTGTTCACCCGCATCTGGCTGGCGCTGTTCGGGCAGTGGTCCTGGGACGACCTGCCGGTCATGCCGCCCGAGATGGTGTTCCTGCCGTCGTGGTTCCCGCTGAACGTCCACGACTGGGCGTGCTGGGCGCGGCAGACGATCGTCCCGCTGACCGTCGTGTGCGCGCTGCGTCCCGTCCGGCCGCTGCCGTTCGACCTGCCGGAGCTGCGCACCGGCCGCCGTCCGCGCCGCGCCAAGGACGCCTGGGGGCACGCGTTCGGCGCGCTGGACCGGGCACTGCACGTCTACCAGAGGCGGCCGGTGCGCACCCTGCGCACCGCCGCGCTGCGCCGCGCCGCCGAATGGATCGTCGCCCGCCAGGAAGCCGACGGGTCGTGGGGCGGGATCCAGCCGCCGTGGGTGTACTCGCTGATGGCGCTGAACCTGCTCGGCTACGACCTGGAGCACCCCGTCATGCGGCGCGGGCTCGACGGGCTCGACCGGTTCACCATCCGCGACGCGACGGGCCGCCGCCTGGAGGCCTGCCAGTCCCCGGTGTGGGACACGGTGCTGGCCGTCACCGCCCTGGCCGACGCGGGCCTGCCCGCCGACCATCCCGCGCTGCTGCGCGCCGCCGGCTGGGTGCTGGACGAGGAGGTCAGGGGACCGGGGGACTGGTCGGTGCGGCGGCCGTTCCTGCCGCCCGGCGGCTGGGCCTTCGAGTTCGACAACGACATCTACCCCGACACCGACGACACCGCCGAGGCGATCCTGGCGCTGCGCCGCACCGCCCACCCCGACGCCGGACCGGCGATCAGGCGGGCCGTGCGCTGGCTGACCGGCATGGCCTCGCGCGACGGCGGCTACGGCGCCTTCGACGCCGACAACACCCGCGTGCTGTGCACCCGCCTGCCGTTCTGCGACTTCGGCGCGGTGATCGACCCGCCGTCGGCCGACGTGACCGCGCACGTCGTCGAGGCGTTGTGCGGGGAGGGCCTGGCCGGGTCGCGGGTGGTGCGGCGGGCGGTGGTGTGGCTGCTCAACGCCCAGGAACCGGACGGCTCCTGGTTCGGACGCTGGGGCGCCAACCACGTCTACGGGACGGGCAGCGTGGTGCCCGCGCTCGTCGCCGCGGGCGTCCGCCGCGACAGACCGGCGATCCGCCGCGCGGTCGCCTGGCTGGAGGCGCACCAGAACCCCGACGGCGGCTGGGGCGAGGACATGCGCTCCTACGACGACCCCGCGTGGATCGGCCGGGGCGTCTCCACCCCGTCCCAGACGGCCTGGGCCCTGCTCGCCCTGCTCGCCGCCGGTGAACGCTCCGCCGCCGTGGACGGCGGCGTCGGCTGGCTCGTCCGGAACCAGCGCGAGGACGGCACCTGGGACGAGGACCACTTCACCGGCACCGGCTTCCCCGGCGACTTCTACATCAACTACCACCTGTACCGGCTGGTGTTCCCGGTGAGCGCCCTGGGCCGCTACCTGGAGGAGGCGATGCCGTGATCCCCGGCGAAGACATGGCACGGCTCGTGGTCTGCGCGGCCCTGGGGATCGAGGCGCGCGCCGTCGCCCGTCCCGGCCTGCGCGTCGTCACGGTCGGCGCCGGACCGCACCGGGCGTACCGGGCCGCCGCGCGGCTGCCGCGCTTCGACGCGCTCGCCGTGACGGGGTTCGCCGGATCGCTGGACCCGCGCGTCCGGCCCGGCAGCCTGTTCGTCGCGACGGAGATCCGCGGCCCGGACGGAACCGTCCCCTGCCCGTCGGCCGAACTGCTCGCCGGGCTGCTGGAACGCGACGGCGCGCCCGTGCACCGCGGCCCGCTGCTGACCAGCGACCACGTCGTGCTGGGCCGCGGCGAGCGCGCCGCGCTCGCCGCCACCGGGGCGCTGGCGGTCGACATGGAGTCCGCCCCGCTGGCCGCCGCGGCGGCGGGCCGGCCCTACGCCGTCGTCCGCGCGATCGTGGACACGCCCGACCGCCCGCTGCTGAGCCCCGCCACCCTCACCGGCGGGCTGGCCGCGCTGCGCCGGCTGCGGACGGTCGGCCCGGCGCTGGCGCGCTGGGGGGCGGCCGTCGGGCCGCGCCGCGTCCTGCTGGCCTCGCCGCGGTCGTTCTGCGCGGGCGTGGAACGCGCCATCGAGATCGTGGAACGCGCGCTGGCCGAGCACGGCCCGCCGGTGTACGTGCGCAAGCAGATCGTCCACAACGTGCACGTGGTGGCGGACCTGCGGCGGCGCGGCGCGGTCTTCGTCGACGACCTCGCCGAGGTGCCCGCCGGAGCCGTCGTGATCTTCTCCGCGCACGGGGTGGCGCCCGCCGTGCGCGCCCAGGCGGACCGCGCCGGGCTGCGGGTCATCGACGCGACCTGCCCGCTGGTCGCCAAGGTGCACGCCGAGGCGCGGCGGTCCGCCGCCCGCGGCGACCTGGTGGCCCTCATCGGCCACGCCGGGCACGAGGAGGTCGAGGGCACCCTCGGCGAGGCGCCCGGCGCCACCGTCCTGGTCGAGACGGCCGAGGACGTGGCGCGGCTGCCCGCCGACCGGCCCGTGTCCTACGTCATGCAGACCACGCTGGCCGTGGAGGAGGCCGAGGAGATCGCCCGCGCCATCACCCGCCGCTTCCCCGACGCCCGGGGACCGCGCACCGACGACATCTGCTACGCCACGACCAACCGCCAGCGCGCCGTCACCGCCGTCGCCCGCGACGCCGACCTGGTGCTGGTGGTCGGCTCGGCGAACTCGTCCAACTCCCGCCGTCTGGTGGAGGTGGCCGAGCGCGGCGGGACGCCGGCGCTGCTCGTCGACGGGCCCGCGGACGTCCCGCTCGACCGGCTCGCCGCGGCCCGCGTCGTCGGCGTCACCGCGGGCGCCTCGGCGCCGCCGGCGATGGTGGGCGCGGTCGTGGACGCCCTGCGCGGCCTGGGCCCCGTCGAGGTGGAGGAGCACGCCGTGACCGTCGAGACCACCGAGTTCACCCTGCCCAAGGAGGTGCGGCCCTGATGGGCATGCCGCTCCGCCAGAGCCTGCGCATCGGCTCCCACATCCTGCGCAACAAAATCCGCGGCCGGGACAGGTTCCCGCTGCTGCTCGAACTGGAGCCGCTGTTCGCCTGCAACCTGGCCTGCGCCGGGTGCGGGAAGATCCAGCATCCGGCCGACGTGCTGAAACGGCGCATGCCCGTCGAACAGGCCGTCGCCGCCGTCCAGGAGTGCGGCGCGCCCATCGTGTCCATCGCGGGCGGCGAGCCGCTGATGCACCCGCAGATCGGCGAGATGGTCGAGGAACTGGTGCGGCTGCGCAGGTACGTGTTCCTGTGCACCAACGCGCTGCTGATCCCCAGGAAGATCGACCAGTTCCGGCCGTCGCCCTACTTCGCGTGGGCCGTGCACATCGATGGCCTGCGCGACCGCCACGACGAGTCGGTCTGCAAGGACGGCGTGTTCGACGAGGCGGTCGCCGCCGTCCGCGAATGCCGCCGCCGGGGGTTCCGCGTCACGACCAACACCACCTTCTTCAACACCGACACCCCGCGCACCGTCATCGAGGTGCTCGACTACCTCAACGACGAGCTCGGCGTCGACCAGATGATGATCTCGCCGGGCTACGCCTACGAGAAGGCGCCCGACCAGGACCACTTCCTCGGTGTCCGGGAGACCCGGGAGCTGTTCCGCAAGGCGTTCGCCGGGGGCAACCGCAAACGCTGGCGCCTCAACCACTCGCCCCTGTTCCTCGACTTCCTGGAGGGCAAGGTCGACTTTCCGTGCACCGCGTGGGCGATCCCGTCGTACTCGCTGTTCGGCTGGCAGCGCCCCTGCTACCTGATGGCGGACGGCTACGCCCAGACCTACCGGGAACTGCTGGAGGACACCGACTGGGACTCCTACGGCCGGGGCCGCGACCCGCGCTGCGCCAACTGCATGGCCCACTGCGGCTACGAACCCACCGCCGTCTTCACGACCTTGTCGTCGGTGAAACAGTCCCTACGGGCTCTGCGCTCCGCCTAAAGGCGCCCGTACGCCGCCGGGTCGCCCGGGGCCGGAGCCGGCGGCCGTCCTCATGACCGAGGGTGTTGCTAGCCTGCGGTTTCCCCGCATCTCGGGCCGAAGCGTGCCCGTCCGCGCCACGTTGATGAGGAACTCATGGGTCATGTCCCGCGGTACGCCACCAGTCACACCATCGACGTGCCTGACGAGGAGGCCGCCCGGCAGGTCGCCCGGCTGCTGGTGGAGCGCGGCCACTCGGTGGTCCGCATGCCTGCGCCCGGACCGTCCGGCGGCCCCCTTTCCGGGAAGGGATGGCGCAGGGTCCACAGCATCGACGAGGGGCCCTATCCGGACGACGACGAGTCGTGGTGGCGGGCGGTCGAGCAGCAGGCCGTCGCCAAGATCGCCGACGCCTACGGCGGCAGCCACATGACCGGAGTCGCCCACGCCGAGACGTTGCGGAGCTTCGTCGCCGAAGGGGAGACCATCGCCGACCGCACCGTGGAGCAGGTGCGCGACCTTCGTCTGGCGGCGCTGTCCGGGGAACCCGCCCGCGCCCCCGCCCCGGTCATCGTCCACGGGCTCGACACACCGGAACCCGTCGGCGACCGGTTCGGAGTGCCGATCGAACTGGACGGTCTCGACGACGTCGACTGGGCCGCACTCGGCCACGCCTACGGTGCGGACGACTCCGTCCCCGCCATCCTGCGCGCGCTCGCGGCCAACGACGAGGGCTGGAACGAAGCGCAGTTCGAGTATTTCAGCGCCGTGGTCCACCAGGACACCTGCTACGCCACCACCCCGCCGACCATCGGGTTCCTGACGCGGCTCGCGCTCGCCCCCCAGCTGAATCCGCCCTACCGGCTGGAACTGCTGATCGATTTCGTCTACATGGCGACGATCGACCCCGGCCCGGCGTCCGGCGAACCGGTCGGCGAGGACAGTTCCGACGAGGAGCTCACCTGCCAGGCCGTCATCGACCACCTGCCGCAGGTGCTCTCCCTGTGGCCCGACGGCACGCCGCCGCTACGGGCCTGGCTGATCGTCCTGGCCGCCCTGGACCCGGCGGCCGCCACCGCCCTGATCCCCGGCATGCGGGACTTCCGGCGGCAGGTCGAAGGGCCCAGCCCCGCACTGGACCTGGCGTTGGCGCTGCTCACCGGCGACGAGGACGCCGCCCTCGACCTCACGGCCGAGGCGGCCGCGCGCGACGAGCGCGTGTCCGACCTGCTGGAGCACCCGCTGCCGTTGCGCGCCCGCCATCTCAAGGTGCTGTTCCACCTGGCCCTGGAGGAACTCGCCCCGAAGAAACGCGGAGGCGGGCACTAGGCTGAGCCCCGTGGCCGAAATGATCATCGAGGCCCGGGATGTCACGGTGGAGCTCGCCGGTGCCGTGGTCCTCGACGGGGTCGACCTCGCGGCCGGTCGTGGCGAGATCGTCGCCGTGGCCGGGGACAACGGGGCCGGCAAGACCACGCTGCTGCGCTGCCTGGCGGGGCTCCAGCCGCGTGCGGCCGGTGAGGTCGGGGTGCTGGGCCGCCCGCCCGCCGACGCGCCGGACTTCTGGCGTGACGTGGCGTTGGTCGGCGACGAACCGGCCTGGTATCCGGGGCTGTCCGTGCTGGAGCACCTGGAGTTGATGGCGTCGGTGCACGACGGCGCCCGGATGGGGGCCGAGGAGGCGCTGGAGCCGTTCGGTCTGACGGGGCGGCGCGACATGGCGCCGGTGGCGATGTCCACCGGTCAGCGGCAGAGGCTGTCGCTGGCGATGGCGCTGCTGCGCCCCAGCCGGGTGCTGTTGCTGGACGAACCGGAGCGCGGCCTGGACGCGGCGTTCCGGATGCGGCTGGCGTCGATCCTCGCCGCGTACGCGGCGGCCGGAGGCACCGTCGTGATGGCGACCCACGACCCCGCGATGGCCAAGGCCGCGGGGGCGCGGCTGGTCAGGCTGGAGGCCGCGTGAACCTCGTCCCCCGCGCACAGCGCCCGAGCTGGGCCGACCGGTACGTGCTGTTGTTCGGCCTGGCGGTGGCGTCGCTGCTGCTCGCGCCGGTGGTGCAGGACGTGCTCGCGACCCTGGACCGCCGGACCGACCCGGCGCAGGCGGGGGCCGGACTGGCGCTGCTGGGCCTGCTGTACGCGGGCTTTCTGGCCGTGGCCCGCGCCTTCGGGCCGGTCGCGCTGCCCGCCGCCGATGCGGCCTGGCTGCTGCTGTCCCCGCTGCCGCGCCGCCGGGTGCTGACGCGACCGGCGATGATCCTGCTCGGTGCGGCGGTGGTGGCCGGGCTGGCCTTGGGGGTGAGCCTGCTGGCGGTGCTGGGCGCACCGGACCCGGCCGTCGTGCGCTTGGTGGCGGTGCTGGTGCTGGGCGTCTCCGCGACCGTCGGCGGCATGGCGGTGGCGGTGCTGGCGCAGACGTCGGCGCCGTGGGACGACGGGCTGCGAGTGATGATCGTCGCGGTGGCGGCCCTGGCGGTGCTGGCGGCCCTGCTGAGCGAACCCGCCGGGCGCCTGCTCCAAACGGTTCCGGCGGTGCTCGGCGCGGCCCTGGCGGCGGCCTGCGGCGTCGCCGCCGCGCTGGCGGTGCGGTCGGCGTGGGCCCGGCTCGACCGCGTCCACGCGCGCGACCTGCTGGCCGCCTCCACCCGCGTCCGCCAGGTGACCACCGCGACGACCATGCTCGACGTGAGCTCCCTGACCTGGGCCGTCGAGGACGCCCATTGGCGTGGCCGGGGCCTGCGGTCGCGCAGGTGGCCGCGGCTGCCCGCGCCGTTCGCGCTGGCCTGGCACGACTGGCGCAGGCTCGGCCGCCTGCCCGGGCGGCTGACCGTCCTGTCGGCGTCCGCCGCGCTGCCCGCGCTGGCGATGCGGGCGGCGGGCGGGACCACCCCGGTCGTGGTGGCGCTGACGGCGGCCGGAGCGCTGGCCGCCGCCGCCTCCTGCACGGCCGGTGCCCGCCGCGACGCGGACGATCCCGCTTTCACCCGGCTGTGCGGCGTCGGTCCCCGCGCGGCGCTGGCCGCGCGCGCCGTGCTCCCGGCGCTGGTCGGCGGTCTCTGGCTGGCCGTGGCGTTGGCCGGGCTGGAGACGGCCGGTGGCCTGCCCGGCGGCCCGTGGTGGCCGCTGGCGCTCCCCGCCGCGCCCGCGCTGGCCGCCGGGGCGTTGCGGATGGCGCGGCGCCCCCCGGTGGATCACGCGATGCCGGTCATCGAGACACCGGCCGGCTCCGTCCCCACAGGCCCGGTCCTGTGGGCGGTGACCGGCGCGGACCTGGCCCTGCTCGGCTGCGCGCCCGTGCTGCACGTCCTCCTGGACCGCCCCGCCGCCCTCGGCCCGGCACTGGCCGTCCAGGCCGTCACCGGTGCCGCGACGCTCGGCCTCTACCTGCTGCGGGCGCGAACACGCTGATCGAGAGGATCACTGGATTCCGGCGTCCTTGCACTTGGCGGCGTAGGCGCCCTTGCAGAGGTCTTCCTTCTTGACGAAACCGTCGTCGACGACGCGCTTGACGTTGTTCTTGTCGACCCCGATCGGGATCAGCAGGACCGACGGCACCTGCCGTTTGCCCTGGGGGTCGTTCACCGTGCCGTTGGTCTCGGCCTTCTCGCCCTTGATGAGCGCGACCGCCAGTTTGGCCGCCGCGTCGGCCTCCTGCTTGACCGGCTTGTAGACCGTCATGCACTGGTTGCCGTCCAGGATGTTCTGCAGCCCCTCCAGGGTGCCGTCCTGGCCGGTCACCGGGACCTTTCCGGCGGCGCGGTTCTTCTTCAGGATCGAGATGGCCGCGTTGCCCACGCCGTCGTTGGCGGCCAGCACGCCGTCGATCTTGCCGTTCTGCTGCGTCCACATCTGCTCGAAGATGGTCGCGGCCTGCTGGGGCTCCCAATCCGGCACCGCCTGCTCGGCGACCTTCTTGTAGGTGGAGACCTTGTCGAGAATGTTGTGGGCGCCCTGCGCGAACAACGTCGCGTTGTTGTCGGTCGGCGCGCCGTTGAGGTAGACGATGTCGGCATTCTTGTCGCCCAGGCACTTCTGCAGGCCCTTGCCCAGTTCCTCGCCGACCTTGACGTTGTCGAACGAGACGTAGTAGTCGGCGACGCCGCCCAGGGTGAGCCGGTCGTAGTCGATCGTCTTGACGCCCTGCTGCTGCGCCTTGCGCTGCACGGCGGCGGCCGAATTGGAGTCCAGTCCGCTCACGGCCAGGACCGTCACGCCATTGGTGATCATCTGGTCGGCGATGGTCTGGAACCGCTGGGGGTCGCCCTCGGCGTTCTGGATGTCGTACTGCACCCCGGCCGCCTTGAACGCCTGCTCCAGATAGGGCCGGTCGAAGTTCTCCCAGCGGACCGAGGACGTGGTGTCGGGCAGGATCACGCCGACCTTGCCCTGGGCGGCGCCGGAACCGCCCTCGTCGTCACCGGAGTCGCCTCCGCACGCGGTGAGGGTCAGCGCCGCGGCCGCCGACACGGCGGTGAGGCCGAGGACCCCTTTGCCGAGGAACCGCCTGCGGAAAACCGTGCCGCTTTTGTCCAGCGCGGACGCTCGTGTGCGCACGCCAACTCCAAAGGGGTGGGAAGCCGGGCCGGCACCCGACCGCCGGCCGCTGACTTTGGTGAACTGTAGAAATCGCGGTTAATCAGCGTCAAGGACGAATAAGGCCGGATACGGCCATAGTTAATACGGAGTCGGGAGAAAGTGGCTAAGGTGCGGTCATGGATGACTCGCCGGGGTCCCTGGCATCGCTGCGGTCGCGGAATCGGCTGCTGGTCCTGGAGACCGTCCGGCGGCACGGCCGGATCAGCCGGGTCGGCATCGCCCGTGCGACGGGCCTGTCCCGCACGACCGTCTCCAGCCTCGTCGCCGACCTGCTGGCCGAGGGCGTGCTGAGCGAGGCGGCCGCGTCCGCGCCGCCCTCCGCCTCGCGGGGCGGCCGTCCCGCCACCCCGCTGTCGCTCAACCCCGAGGGCGGCGGCGTGCTGGGCGTCCATCTGCGGCACACCGACATCCGCGTGCTGCTGGCCGACCTGTCCGGAGGCGTTCTCGGCGAGCGGCATCGCGGGCTCGACGTCGACCACCAGCCCGGCCGGGCGCTGGACTTCGTCGCCGAGACCGCCCTCGACCTGGTCGCGACCGAGGGCCGGGGCATGGGCCGCGTCTTCGGCATGGGCGTGGCGGTGTCGGCGCCCGTCCGGTCGCGGTCGCACACGCCGAGCACCCCGTCCATGCTGGCCGCCTGGACCGACGTCGACATCGCCGCCCGGCTGCGGGAACGCGTCGGGCTCCCGGTGCACGTCGGCAACGACGCGAACCTGGGCGCCCTGGCCGAATGGACGTTCGGGGCGGCGCGCGGCGTCCACGACATGATCTACGTGATGCTGTCGGACGGCGTGGGCGCCGGGCTGATCCTGGACGGGCGGCTCTACGAGGGCGCCACCGGAACGGCGGGCGAACTCGGCCACGTGCCCGTGGTCGACGGCGGGTACGTGTGCCGGTGCGGAAACCGCGGCTGCCTGGAGACCGTCGTGGGGGCCCGCGCGCTGAGTTCGGCGTTCTCCCACATCCGCGGGCCGGACACCACCATCGCCGACCTGGTGGCGCTGCTGGCCGCCGACGATCCGGGGGCGCGGCGGGTGGTGTCCGACGCGGGCCGCATGATCGGCCAGGCTCTGGCGGGCGTCTGCGCAGTGCTCGAACCCCGCCTCGTGGTGATCGGCGGGGAGGTCGCGGCGGTCGGGCGGCTGCTGCTCGACGGCGTCCGCGACGAGCTGACCCACCGGCTGCCCCCGGCGATCGGCCACGCGGTCGCCGTCACCGCCGGCAGCCTCGGCGACCGCGCCGAGGCGTTCGGCGCCATCGTCCTGGCCACCCACCAGACCTCCGCCCACCTGCTGAAACCCTGACTCGCGCCGGGTGCGGAGCGGTCCCGGGCGGGAAGGGTGAGCCGTGAGGTCCGAGTCCGGCAGGACGGCCCACGCGGACCGGCCACGGCGGGGACGGTGATGTCGCGATGCACGTCTCGATCATGCTTTTCACCCGCGACCTGCGGGTTCGGGACAATCCCGCGCTGGCGGCGGCGTGCCGGGCCGAGCGGGTGGTGCCGCTGTTCGTGTTCGACGACGCCATTCTGAACGGGCGGTTCGCCGCGCCCAACCGGGTCCGGTTCCTCCTCGACTGCCTCGGCGACCTGCGCGAATCGCTGCGCGGCCTCGGCGGCGACCTGGTGGTGCGCCGCGGCGATCCGGTCGCGCACGTCGCCCGGATCGCCGCCGAAACAGGCGTCCAGGCGGTGACGCTCGCCGACGAGCGATCGGCGTTCGGGACGCGGCGGCTGGCGGCGCTGCGGGAACTGCGCCTTGAGGTGTCGGCGCACCCGGGCGTCACGGTGGTGCCGCCAGGGGAACTGGCCCCGTCCAGCGGCGACCACTACCGCGTGTTCAGCCCGTACTGGCGGGCCTGGGAGGCGGCCTCGTGGCGGCCGGTCGCCGACCCTCCGGCGAGGATCCGGCTGCCCGGCGGCGTCGAGCCCGGGACGCTGCCGGAACTGCACGACCTGACGTCCGGTTCGCTGTCACCCCACCTGCCGACGGGAGGCGAGCACGCGGGACGGGACCGCATGGCGGCGTGGCTCCGCAGCGACGCCGCCGCCTACGAGCAGGCCCACGACGACCTGGCCGCCGACCGCACCTCGCGGCTCAGCCCGTACCTGAAGTTCGGCTGCGTCTCGCCCCTGGAGCTGGCCAACGCGACCGGCGGGGCCTACCGGCGGCAACTCGCCTGGCGCGACTTCCACCACCAGGTGGCCGCGGCCTTCCCGGACCTGCCCCGCCGCGACTACCGCCCCCGAGCACGACGCTGGAACCGCGAGCACGACGCCCTCGCCGCCTGGTGCGACGGCACGACCGGCGTGCCGATCGTCGACGCGGGCATGCGCCAGCTGCACCGCGAGGGCTTCATGCACAACCGAGCCCGCCTGATCACCGCGTCGTTCCTCACCAGGAACCTGGGCGTCGACTGGCGGGAGGGCCTGGCCCACTTCGGCGACTGGCTCATCGACGGCGACATCGCCGACAACGCGGGCAACTGGCAGTGGGTCGCCGGGACCGGCAACGACACCCGCCCCAACCGCGTCATGAACCCGCTGCGGCAGGCGGCCAGGTATGACCCGACCGGCGCCTACGTCCGCACCCACATACCCGAACTCGCCGCCGTCCCCGCCCCGCACATCCACCACCCCTGGACCCTCCCCACCGAAACACGCCGCCCGCTCGCCTACCCACCCCCCATCGTCGCCCTCCCCTGACCCAGCGCGACGCCAAGCGATCATCGGGCAGCGGCCATCGCGGACATGAGGTCCTCCTCGCCGACCCGGCTCGGCGGCGACGGCACCCACACGCATGACGACGCGGTAAGAGCCCTCCACCAGCTCGCGCGGGTCGAAGGGATGAGCAGAAAGACCAAACCCTGGACCGCCGGCTCGCCCAGCAGGTCCTGCAAGCCTCGGCCTTGACGCCCACGTCCAGGCCCTGCGTCGGCCGTCCAGACAACAAGAGAGGCCGCCCGGTGTGCGCGGCCTCTCTTGTGACCGGCGCCGACCACGGTGGGGGCAGCCGTCCCGCTCGGGTGTCACCCACGCAGTGATCGGGAGCCAGATGACGCCCACGACGTGAACCGGACCGGTCGCAATGAGGTGTCGCGCCACCGCCCCGGGCCAACCGATCGCCTCGTCTTGATTCGCACGCGTCAGCGGGAGATCGAGATCGCGCATCAGTACTCGATCTCGAACCACGTTGTGCGACCGGTCGCGTTCTGGTCGCTGCCCCAGTCATGGGACAGGTTCTGGACGATGATCAGGCCGCGCCCACCGGTCTCGTCCCACAGGTCGACGTCCCGGACGCGGGGCGCCTTGCCGTTGCCGCTACCGGGATCGGTCACCTCCACGCGCACCGTGCACCACGTGTAGGCGAGCAGGACGCGTATTGAGTCGCCGGGCTGCTGATCGGCGTGAACGACCGAGTTGGCGATCACCTCGTCGGCGCACAGCACGATGTCGTCGATCACCTCGGTGACGATGTGCGCGGGCTCGGGAAACCGGATCGTCTCCTTGATCCGTGACACGATCCAGCCGCGAGCCGCCTCGGCACTCCGCGGATCCTGTGGGAACCGGCGCTCTCCGAAGACCCTCGTCGCGTTGACCGGTATCGAGTGCTCGCCCCGCGTCCGGATGTCCTGGGCACGCCGCCACCACTCCGGAAGACGCCACTCGACCAGCGGATTACTCGCGATCACGCCGACCCCCATCGAGTGCCATAGCTCCCTCGAAAGCGGCAACGACGGTCTGCGCAGCCCGCGCAGGCCGCCGCATCATGAGAACACTCATGGCAGTAGCGCTCCCGCGATGATCCGTGCCGCCGCGGCTGGGTCCGACATCGGAGCCACCAAGTTGGGGCCCGCGGCAGGGGCCCCCGGGGTCACGTACCACCACGTCTCGGCGTAGTAAACGCACCCGACGCGAACACAGCGTCCACGGTTCCCCACCCTGAGGTCGGCGACGCGGTACACGTACAGGAACGGGAACCCTTCGGCTTCCACGATCACCGCCATGAGATCGGTGTTCGCGAGCAATCGCGCCTGCAACGCGGCATACGCACCCATACGCTCCCCATGCACCGACTTGACGATCTCTAGAAGCGCCTGGTTGCGAGGCGGGGCGGGAGTGACTTGGACGCTCGGAAGGCTGATGAGGGCATTCCGGGCCCGAGTCGGGCGTGTGTGGTCTCTGCTGTGCTGTCCCACTTCGGCCACCTTTGACTAACGCTCTGTGCGTACTGCGTTACAGAGTGCGTCACTGTGGGTTACGCTCGCTACGTTCGCGGAACATCGGAAACATAGGAGAGGCGCACCCATGCCGATCGTTGACGGGCTGGATCCGGAGGGCTCGATCTGGCACTACATAGCCATTACGCTCCGGGAACAGCGCGAACAACGCAACCTGTCGGGCAACAAGCTCGCTCAGCGAATTGGCTGCGATCGCTCGTATGTTTCCCGTGTTGAGAACGGACGAATCCATCTCTCCCGGGCGTACGCCGAGAAGATCGATGCACTATGGGAAACGCGTTTCGCGTGGCTCGTCAAGCTTGCGGAGGCATCGGACGGCGGGGACTGGTTCACGGGACTCGTCGAGCACGAGGAGCGGGCCACGCATCACCGCATGTGGGAGGCGCTAATCATCCCCGGACTCTTTCAAACGGAAGCCTATGCCCGTGCAGCCCTCGCGGCCGGACTGGCGGCGGACATCGAGTCGGCCCTAGAGCGGAGGCTCGCGCGGCAGCGCGCCGTGTGGGAACGGCCGAATCCTCCGCACGTGTCAGCGATCATCTATTGGCCGATCCTGGAGCAGCCCGTTGGCGGCCTGGGCGTCATGCGCGAGCAACTGGCGCGCCTCCTCGAACTCGGTGACAGTCCCAACGTGACCGTTCGAGTTCTGGAGCGCAGTGTCGGCGCACACGTTGGCATGGACGGGTCGTTCACGCTGCTGTCCTTTGACGGACGAGACATCGCATTCGCAACCGCACCCGAACGCGGGCGGCTCATCGTCGTCCCGACCGACGTGCAGCAGTTCCAAGTAAGGTACGACCGAATCGCGAACCTCGCGGCGAACCGGTCCGCCTCACGGGCCCTGATCGAGCAAGCCATGGAGAACTACAGATGACAACCCAGTGGCGCAAGTCCAGCCGTAGTGATACAAGCGGTGGACAATGTGTGGAGCTCGCGGGCATCGAGGGCAGCGTTGGCGTCCGCGACTCTAAGGACCCGTCCGGGCCCAAGCTCATGCTGACTGCGGACGCGTGGCGCGCGTTGCGTGCTGGCATCGTGGACGGTCGTCACGACTTGAGCTAGCAGCAGCGGAGGAAGGTGAAGGGCCGGGGCGCAGGAGTGCTAGCCCATCGCGGCTCTGCCGGAGCACGCATTTGGGAGTCGTACATGAGCGAGTGGCGCAAGTCGAGCCGGAGCGGCACGTCTGGGGGGGACTGCGTAGAAGTTGCGAACCTCGGCCGAAACATCGGGGTCCGCGACTCTAAGGACCCGTCCGGGCCCAAGCTCATGCTGACTGCGGACGCGTGGCGCGCGTTGCGTGCTGGCATCGTGGACGGTCGTCACGACTTGAGCTAGCAGCAGACGCAGATCAAGGGGCCGGGGGCGCCCTTGCGCCGTCGGCAGCCCGAGAGGGTGAGGAAGATGAACATGGCCGCTGTCGTATGGCGCAAGAGCACCCGTAGTGGCAACAATGGCGGCGAGTTTGTTGAGGTCGCCGCTCCTGCCCCATCCCTGGTCTCAACTGCGGCTGCCCACCCTGCCGACCTGGGGCGCCTGGGCGGAGCACCAGGTCAGCCTCCCCCTCAGCCAGGCCCACCCGCTGACCTTCGTGTTCGGCCCGAACGACAACGGCAACGTCAACCTGGACAACATCACCCTCGAACCCGATCCGGGCGTCATCCGCCGATAGCCCACGTCACCAGCACGACAAGCAGGGCGGCGCCGACACCCCTCGGCGCCGCCCCGCTTCATCGCGCCGGTTGCGGCGTATGAACGGGGCACCGCACACCACGGTCACGACGGGGCATGCGGCCGGGTGACGTTCGGTGCCATCCACCCAGGAGCCCGGCGGGGAAGACGGTCTCATGCCGATCCCGGCGGGTGTGCATGTCCCAGAGGATGTAGGCGGGCCCTGGACCGCGGTGGCCCCTCGGGCGCTGAGCGGACACACGCCTTCGGCTTGGCGTGACTCCTCCTGACCGCCATCGACGCCAGGAGGCGGCCGTCCGCCACGGCGTCCGCGCCGCCCGGGGCACTCCGCACTGATCGGTTATAGCGTCGGCCCTGATGAGTTGGCTGCCTGACGACTTCGTCCACCCCGTCCACGTGCCCGTGCCCGGCACCGCGCTTCACCTGCGGCCGATCCGGGAGGCGGACACCCCGCTCGACTACCCCGCCGTGATGGGATCCCGGGAGCGCTTGTGGGAGATCTTCGGCCCGGCCTGGGCCTGGCCCAAGGAGACGATGACCTATGAAGAGGACCGCATCGACCTGCTGCGGCACGAGAAGGAGATAGCCGCGCACCAGTCGTTCAACTACGCACTCCTGGACGAGGGGGAGACGGCGATTTTCGGCTGCGTCTACGTCGATCCGCCCGAGCGCGCCGGCGCCGACGCAGAGGTCTGCTGGTGGGTGGTGGACGACCTCGTCGGCGGCGAGGCGGAGCGCGCGCTCGACGCGTTCGTGCCGCAGTGGATCGCCGCCGAATGGCCCTTCCGGCAGCCCCGCTATCTGGGCCGCGACATCACCTGGCAGGACTGGCTGTCGCTGCCCCGTGCCGTGTGACACGTTCGGGTACGGCATCCGGCGGCGGTGCCACCGACCTCAGGTCGCCGCTCCGCGGGCGGTGGCCAGTGCGGACGTGATGGCCTGCTCTGTGAACTGGCCGTCGAGGGACCAGCCGTCCTGTTCGTCTCCTCCGTCCCGCGCGAGCTGGTGGAGGGCTCCCACCGCGTCGTGGTGATGCGCGAGGGCACCGTCGCCGCCGAACTCGCCGGCCCCCAGACTCGTCCAGCAGGACCTTCTGCTGGTTGCCGCCCGACGGCTCGCGGACCTTCTGGTGCGGCGAGGTGGCGGTGATGTGTCCCTCGGCCGTGCGGTCCTCGGGCAGCAGCCCGACGCCCGCCCGGATGGCGCCGGTGATGGAGCGTTTGCGCAGCGGCGCCCCCGCCACGGTGACCTGGCCCGCCGTCCAGCGGTAGGGCGCCCGCGATGGCCTTGGCGGTCTCGGTGCGGCCCGCGCCGAGCAGCCCGCCGAGCCCCAGCACCTCACCCTGACGCAGCGCGACCGACACGTCCGACAGCGCGTACTCGCGGGCCAGGCGCGTGGCCTGCACCTGGAGGACTTACCCGCTACAGGTCAACCGCCGTGCGCTGAGCCGAGGGCGGACGGCGCCCGTACGGTCAGTCTTGGTCCATGTCGGCGTACCGGCGGGCGGCGGCGAGGGCCTCGCGCAGCGCGGCGGCGTCAACCGGAACCGCCTTGTCCCAGCCTTCCGGGCCGTCACTGGCGTAGAGGGCCGCGTAGGCGGCCGTGTCGCGCTGGAAACGCCACCCTTCCGCGAGCGGGCCCACGTCGACCGCGTCATAGCCGACCGCGTTCAGGAACTCGGTCACCGCGGCCTTGGCATCGGCGTCGTCGCCGGCGATCGGCAGTGCGGTGCGGTCGGGAGACCCCGCCGGACGCGCCAGCGCGAGCAGGTGCTTGAAGAAGATGTTGTTGAAACCCTTGACCACCTTCGACTGCGGCAGGTGCGCCTGCAGCAGCTCGCTGGTGGTGGTCGACTCGTCGTCCAGCTCGGGGAACCGGCCGTCCCGGTCCGGGTAGTAGTTGTTCGTGTCGATGACGACCTTGCCCGCGAGCGGTTCGACGGGCACGTCGCGGTAAGCCCGCAGCGGGATCGTCACCACGACGAGGTCGCCGGCCTCCGCCGCCTCCGCGGGAGTCGCGGCACGGGCGTGCGGCCCGAGCTCGTCGACGAGTTCTTTCAGCGTCTCAGGGCCGCGCGAGTTGCTGAGCACCACGTCGTAGCCCGCGGCGACGGCCAGCCTGGCCACCGTGCCGCCGATGTTGCCGCTTCCGATCAAGCCAATCGTTGTCATGCCCGCGACAACCCGCGGTCACCGCCGGGCATTCCCTCGACGGCACCGGCGGCGAGTCCCGAACGGCCCGGTCCCGGCGTGCGGAGCGGTGGCGCACGAGCGTCTGCCAGCTCGCCGATCTGCCGGCCGCCCGCATTCCGTCTTCGGAGAGCCGAACGGTCAGCCGTTGCGTACGATGCGCCAGCGGTTGTCGGCGGTGCCGTTGTCCGAGTCCTGGACCGCGAATGCGCCGACGGCGGTCGAGTTGTTCTGGATGCCGAGCAACTTGCCGCTGTTCACGTTGCGGATCTTGTACGTCCCGTCGCCCTGGTCGAGCAGCGTCCACCTGTGGTCGGCGGTGCCGTTGTCCGACCACTGCAGGACATTCGCGTTGTCCGCCGTGGACATGTCCTGAACGCCGAGCACCTTGCCGCTGTGGGCATTGCGGAACCGGACCGCGTTCCCGTCGCCGACCATTTCCCAGTTGTGGTCGGCGGTGCCCGAGTCGTGCCACTGCAGAGCGCGTCCGCCATCGGCCGTGGACATGTCCTGGATGCCCAGCACCAGGCCGCTGCCCACGTTGACGAGCCGGACGGTGCCACCGCCCTGGCCGCCGACGTTCCAGTAGACGGTGTAGTTGTGGCCGTGCGCGTCGTAGAACGGGCCGAGATCGACCGTGGAGCCGTTGGCGGTGGCGGTGAAGGCGAGCGAACTGCCGCTGGTCCGGGTGATCGAGGAGGTGTTCAGCGACGGCAGGGAGCCGAGCGAGGTGTTGCCGTAATTTCCGGACAGCACCACCGGGCCGTAGGTCACCGCGGCGACGTTCGCATTGTCGTTGGCCGCCCGCATGACCACCCGCATGGGCAGGCGGACCGTGACCGTGTCGCCGGAGGTCCACGAGCGGGTGAGGGTGGCGTAGCCGCCGGGCGTGGTGGAGATGTTCTGCGCCACGCCGTTGACGCTGATGGTGGCACCGGTGGTCCAGCCCGGGATCCGGACGCGCATCGACCAGGTGCCGCTGACGTTGCCGGTGACCTGCAGGGCCGTGGTGTCGCCGACCGGGTACGACGTGGTCTGGGTGACCGTGATTCCGCGCTGCGACCAGGTGAGCACCGAGGGCAGGAACATGTTCACGATCAGCGTGGTGTCGCTGTGGAAGTAGACGGAGTCCATCAGGCCGGTGTGCATTTCCAAGCCCGTGCCCTGGCAGCACCAGAAGGAGTTGTAGTCGGTGCTCCAGGTGCCGCCGCCCCACGCCGGGCCCACCCCACGGCGGCCCCCCGGATTGAGCGGCGTGAAATAGGTGACGTGCCCGTGGCCGTCGGCCGGGTTCTGCTGGCCGATCATCTGGTTCAGCCACGCCCGTTCGTAGTAGTCGAACAGGGTGGCCCGGTCGGGATCCAGCGTGAACAGCTCCCGGGTGAGCTTCAGCATGTTGTAGGTGTTGCAGCTTTCGCAGGTGTCCTGTTTCAGGTAGGCGGCGATGGCGTTGGGCGGGCGGAAATGCTCGGCCTGGCTGTTGCCGCCGATGACGTAGGTGTGCGCGTTGACGCAGATGTTCCAGGCGTTGGTGGCGATGTCCCGGTAGCGGGTGTCGCCGGTTGCCTTGTACTCCCGCGCGGCACCGATCCACTTGGGCACCTGGGTGTTGGCGTGCAGGCCGTTGAGCTGGTCCTGGCCGGCCGCCAGCGGGTTGAACACCGCCGCGTGGTCGAACCGCCGGGCGGCGGTGAGCCACCGCGCGTCGCCCGTCTGCAGGTACAGGTCGGTCAGCACGGCGTTCATGCCGCCGAACTCCGTCCCCAACATGGCCTGCATTTGCTGGCTGCTCAGCCGCCCGGTGCGCCAGTCGACCCACCCCGCCAGACGCAACAGGACGTCACGGGCCTGCGTGCTGCCCATGTGGCGCCACACGTCCAGCAGGCCGGCCAGGGTCTTGTGGATGACGTAATACGGCACGTTGCCGTTGGAAAGCGTCCGCGCCTCCAGTGCGCTGAATTCGGACTCGGGGAAACCGGACAGGTACCCGCTGTTGAACCCGACGGCGCCGTTGTTGGCCTGGCACTTGGCCAACTCCGCCACCATGTGGTTCGCCTTGTCCCGGCAGGTGGTGTCTCCTGTCACGGCATACGCCTGCGCCCACGCCGTGAGGAAATGGCCCTGCATATGGGTGCGGAACGGGAAGGTCGGCGCGTCCCAACCCCCGTTGGGGGCGGCGCCGCCGGTGGACAACCCGTGGTTGGCCCGGAAGTTGTACAGCAGCCGGTTCACATCGACGAACCGCAGGTAGGCCAGCGTACGGTTCTGGTTGTCCAACCACCGGCTCGCGGTCAGCCGCACCTGGCCGAGGTCGAAGGGGGACGCCGACGCCCCGACCGGGGCGGCCGCCGCCCGGGCGGGCGAGCGTCCGACGGCGGATCCGGCGACGGAAGTGACGGCCACGGCCCCTGCGGCCTCCAGAAACCGACGGCGGCTGACGGAGGAGGACATCACCACACCCCTTCCAAGATCAATGTTAGTGCTAACATTGAGAGGGACAGTGCGCGCATCTTCCTGCCGCCCCGCCATTGACGCAACCCCTCGTTTCCGATCGCGCGAATATTTCAGCGCCGCCGACTCCCGTGGACGCCTTTCACGCGCCACCGCCCGCACAGCTTGGCCGCTCCGACTGGGCGCCGTAATGCCTACGAGCGCGCGTACTTTCCGCTCGGCACGCGACCGGCGGCCAGGGCGGACATGATGGCGTCCTCGGTGATCTGGGGGCCGACCAGTTCGGCGGCGATGGCGCCCTCGCGCATCACCACGACGCGGTCGGAGCCCTCCACGAGTTCGCGAGGGTCGGAGGAGATGAGCAGGACGGCCAGGCCCTCGACGGCCAGTTCGTCCAGCAGCTCCTGCAGTTCGGCCTTGACGCCCACGTCCACGCCCCGTGTCGGCTCGTCCAGGAGCAGGACCTTGGGGTGGGTGGCGAGCCAGCGGGCCAGCAGGACCTTCTGCTGGTTGCCGCCCGACAGTTCGCGGACCTTCTGGTGCGGCGAGGTGGCGGTGATGTGGAGGCGGCGCATGAACGTCGCGACGACGCGGTCGATGCGGGCGGGGGAGACGACGCCGAAGCGGGACAGGCGGGGAAGCGCGGCCAGCGCGATGTTGTCGCGGATGGACAGCGACGGGACGAGCCCCTCGGCGGTGCGGTCCTCGGGCAGCAGGCTGACGCCCGCCCGGATGGCGCCGGTGATGGAGCGCTTGCGCAGCGGTGCCCCCGCGACGGTGACCTCGCCCGCGTCCAGCGGCAGGGCGCCCGCGATGGCCTTGGCGGTCTCGGTGCGGCCGGCGCCGAGCAGTCCGCCGAGCCCCAGCACCTCGCCCTGCCGCAGCGCGATCGACACGTCGGACAGCGCGTGCTTGCGGGTCAGGCCGGTGGCCTGGAGGTACGGCGGGTCCTCCGGCGGCAGCGGGGCCGTCACCGGCACGGGCTCCGGTGCGGCCGCCGGGGCGGGCTTGGCGCGGGGACGGGGGACGTGGCTGCGGCCGAGCATGAGGGAGACCAGGGAGAGGCGGTCCAGCGTCGCCAGGGGGCCGGTGTGGACGACGCGGCCGCCGCGCAGGACGGTGACGCGGTCGCAGATCTCGTACAGGTCCTCCAGCCGGTGGCTGACGTAGACCACCGAGCGGCCCTCGGCGCGCAGCGCCTTGACGGTGCGCCGCAGCGTGGCGGCCTCGGCGGGCTCCAGTGAGGCGGCGGGCTCGTCCAGGATGACCACCCGCGCCTCGGCGGAGCAGGCGCGGGCCAGCGCGACGAGCCGGCGCGCGCCCGGTGGCAGCGATCCGAGGGGGCGGCGGACGTCGGCGGTCACCTCGTAGCGGTCGAGGATCTCCCGCGCGCGGGCGTTCATGCGGGCGGTGTCGATCAGCCCGAGGCGGGTGCGGGGCTCGCGGCCGAGGAACAGGTTGCGGGCCACGCTCATCAGGGGCAGCAGGCCGGCGTCCTGGTGGACGGCGCCGATCCCGGCGCGCCGGGCGTCGCGTGGCCCGGCGAAGCGGACGGGCTCGCCCGCGACGCGCACCTGGCCCGCGTCGGGACGGTAGATCCCCGCCAGCACCTTCAGCAGCGTCGACTTGCCCGCGCCGTTCTCCCCGACGAGCGCGTGCACCTCGCCCGGGACGAGCGTCAGGGAGACATGGTCGAGCGCCACGACCCCCGGGAACCTCTTGAGGATCCCGGCGGCCTCCAGGATTCTTTCCGCCACGCGTTGCCTCCCGGCCCTCCGGCCGCCGCGCGGTTCCCTGCGGCCCCGTGCGCGACGCGGCTCCCGCTGCACCGATGGTGATCGCGTCGTGTAACGATCGTGGAACGATTGGGGGCAGGTTCGGTCACGGTCGATCGAAACCGGTCAGAGACGGCCCGCGCGCGGAGTCAGAGCCGGGCCACGTGCAGGCGGACGCCCCGGGCGCTCAGCTCGTCCAGCTCCTCCTGCGGCGCGTGCTCGTCGGTGACCAGGTGGTCGATCCGGTCGGCGGGGACGGTCTGCACCATCGTGTCGACGCCGATCTTGGTGTGGTCGGCGAGCACCACGACCTCCTCGGCCGCCGCCGCCAGGGCGCGGTCGGCGCTGGCGACCTGCAGGTTCGGGGTCGACAGCCCGCGCTCGGCGGTCAGCCCGTTGCCGGAGATGAACGCCCGGCGCACCCGCAGCCCGGCCAGCGCCCGCTCGGCCTCGCTGCCGACCAGCGCCTGGGTGGAGCCGCGCAGGATGCCGCCGGTGAGCATGACCTCGATCCGCGGTGACCCGGCCAGGGCCTGCGCCACCAGCAGCGCGTTGGTGACGACGGCCAGCTCGGTGCGGCCGGTCAGCCGCTGCGCCAGCGCCAGCGTCGTGGTGCCGGGGCCGATGACGACCGCGTCGCCGTCCTCCACCAGCGCGGCGGCCAGGTCGGCGATGGCGGCCTTCTCGGTGGAGGCGACCTGCGCCTTCTGCAGGTGGGTGGGCTCGCGTGACAGTTCGCCGGGCAGCGAGGCGCCGCCGTGGTGCCGGTTGAGCAGCCCGTCGGCCTCCAGCGCCCGCACGTCGCGGCGGACGGTGACCTCCGACGACTGCACCGCCTCGGCGAGCTGGCGCAGCGACAGCGCGCCGTTGGCCCGGACCAGCTCCAGGATGCGCCTGCGGCGTTCGGCGGCGAACACCGGCCTGCGCCCGTCCGCCGGTCCCTGGTTCTCGCTCACTGTCTCCCGACCTCGACTCGGCGACCCGAAACGATCCGACCGATTCCGATCGTAGTCAGTCAGGCGGGCCGGTGGGCGCGGTCGGGGCGGACGGCCGGAACCTGTCAAGCTCCGATCGTTTTCGATCGAAAGTGACCGAGATGTCTTGACCAAAGCGATCGTTCGGTGCTTGGTTGGGATCGGCCAAGGGTTCATATCTGTTCGTTTCGATCGGTCCCGAGATCCATCCGTCCCCGATCCACCCACCCCCTGCGCAGAGGATCCCCCGGATGAACGCGAAGAGACCCCGTCCCCGAACCAGACCCCGACCCGTGCTCCTGGTGGCCCTGTTCGCCGCGCTCGTCTGGCAGTGCGTCGCGGCGCTCCCGGCCTCCGCCGCCCCGGTCGGCGCCCCCGCCCAGGCCGAGGCGCGCCAGGGCCTGCGCGGCGACTACTACGTCAGCTCCGGCGCCGGCAGGTTCGACTTCCACCAGCTCAAGGCGACCGTCGTCGACCCCGCCATCGAGATGCCGGACCTGGAGGGCGCCTTCCGGGAGCTGACCGGCCAGAACGACGACGTCACGGTGCGCTGGACCGGCAGGATCAGGCCCGCGCACTCCGAGCCGTACACGTTCTCGATGATCGGCGACAACGGCTTCCGGCTGTGGGTCGACGGCCGCCTGGTCATCGACAACTGGACCGACACCTGGGACCAGGAGAAGACCGGCGCGCCGATCGACCTGAAGGCCGGTACGGAGTACGACTTCAAGATCGAGTACTTCGAGCACTACGGCGGCTCCAACCTGCGGCTGCGCTGGCAGAGCCCGTCCCAGCCGAAGCAGATCGTGCCCGCGAGCGCCTTCACGCTCCCGGACGGCTTCGACCCGCCGGGGCCGGGCACGGCCGCCGTGAGCACGTCCGGCGACACCGTGCGGCTCGGCTTCGGCGCGCCGCTCGCCGCCCCGCCGGCGGGTGCGCACCAGCACTTCACCGTGACGGTCGGCGGCACCCCCTGGCCCGTCGACTCCGTCACCCGCGACTCCGGCGACACGTCCGCGCTGCGACTGAAGCTCGCCCACGCGATTCCCCAGCAGGCCGGCAACGGCGTGCGCGTCACCTACGACGGCGCCGGCGGCGTCACCCGGGCCGACGGGACCGCACTGGAGGCGTTCAAGTACGCCCTGGCGTGGAACGAGTCCACCTACACCATCAGGACGCGGTGGGCCGACAAGGTGAACCCGCGCGACCCGCTGCCCGAGTACCCGCGCCCGCAGCTCACCCGCGAGCGCTGGCAGAGCCTGAACGGCACCTGGCAGTTCGCCTCCGCCCGCCAGGGCGAGGCGCCCCCGGCCGGCCGCACCCTCGGCGAACGGATCGTCGTTCCGTACCCGGTCGAGTCGGCGCTGTCGGGCATCCAGCGCGCCGAGGAGCGCATGTGGTACCGCCGCACGTTCACCGTCCCGGCCGGCTGGCGGGTGAACAACGGCCGCAGCGGGCAACGGCTGCTGCTGCACCTGGACGCCGTCGACTGGGAGTCCAC
The DNA here is from genome assembly GCF_039536785.1 of Actinomadura miaoliensis. Classification (NCBI taxonomy): domain Bacteria; kingdom Bacillati; phylum Actinomycetota; class Actinomycetes; order Streptosporangiales; family Thermomonosporaceae; genus Actinomadura; species Actinomadura miaoliensis. The sequence goes on along the minus strand of NZ_BAAAZG010000021.1, from coordinate 10,928 downwards.
GGTGTACGTCAACGGCAGGCGCGTCGCCGCGCACAAGGGCGGCTACGACCGGTTCAGCGTGGACGTGACCGACGCCCTCAAGCCGGGACGCGGCCCGCAGGAGCTCATCGTCGGCGTGTACGACCCCACCGACCTGGACGGTCAGACCGTCGGCAAGCAGCGCAAGACGCCGGGCGGCATCTGGTACACCCCGGCGTCGGGCATCTGGCGGTCGGTGTGGATGGAGCCGGTCGCGCCCGCCCACATCACCGGCCTGCGCAGCACGCCCGACGTCGCCGGACAGGCGCTGCGCGTCACCGTCCAGGCGCAGGGTGCCCAGAACGGCGCCCGCGCCGTCGTCACCGCCCGCGACGGCCGCCGCGTGGTCGGCCGCGCCACCGGCGCCCCCGGCACCGAGCTGCGCGTGCCGGTGCCCAAGCCGAAGCTGTGGTCGCCCGACCGGCCGTTCCTGTACGACCTGGACGTCACCCTGCTCGACGCCCGCGGCCGCACCCTCGACCGGACCGGCAGCTACTTCGGCATGCGCACGATCGAGGTCAAGCAGGTCGGCGGCGTCAACCGGATGCTGCTCAACGGCGAGCCGGTCTTCCAGATGGGCCCGCTCGACCAGGGCTTCTGGCCGGACGGCATCTACACCGCGCCGACCGACGCGGCGCTGCGCTACGACCTCGAGGAGACCAAGCGGCTCGGCTTCAACACCGTCCGCAAGCACGTCAAGGTGGAGCCGGACCGCTGGTACGCCCACGCCGACCGCCTCGGGCTGTTGGTGTGGCAGGACATGCCGTCGATGTTCGGCTCGGCCGACGCGGCCGAGCGGGCCCGGTTCGAGACCGAGCTGCGCGCCCTGGTCGACCAGCACCACAACTTCCCGTCCATCGTCATGTGGGTGCCGTTCAACGAGGGCTGGGGCCAGTACGACCAGGCCCGCATCGCCGACCTGGTCAAGAGCTGGGACCCGTCCCGCCTCGTCAACAACATGAGCGGCATCAACTGCTGCGGCGCCGTCGACGGCGGCAACGGCGACGTCATGGACTACCACATCTATCCGGGCCCCGGCACGCCGGGCGCTCCGTCCGCCACCCGCGCCTCGGTGCTCGGCGAGTACGGCGGGCTCGGGCTGCCCGTCATCGGCCACACCTGGTCCGGCGGCGGCTGGGGCTACGCGGTCGAGCCCGACCCCGAGGCGCTCACCAACCGGTACGCCGGGATGAGCGAGCAGCTGCGCAGGCTGCGCACCTGCAACGGGCTCAGCGCCGCGATCTACACCCAGACGACCGACGTCGAGACCGAGCTGAACGGGCTCATCACCTATGACCGCGCGGTGGTCAAGCCCGACGTCGACCGGATCCGGGCCGCCAACCGGTCCGTGATCGACGAAACCCCCGTCAGCTGCGGCTGACCCGGCCCATGACCGCGGGGCGGGCGGCGCCGCGGAGCGCCGCCCGCCCCGCCCCCTCCCCCCACCCCGGCACGTCTTAAGGACTCGCGATGCCCAAGCAGCCAGGCCGTTCCCGTCATCTGCCCCTCGCGGCCGTCACCGCCGCCGCCGTCCTGGTCGCGGGCGGCTGCGCCAAGACCGAGGACGACGCCTCGTCCCAGAGCACCCCGGCCGCGCAGGCGCAGCAGCAGGTCGCCCAGTCCCCGGCCGGCACCGCCGGGAAGACCTGCACGCTCCAGCAGTTCGGGGGCGCGAAGTTCGAGCTGAAGGGCTCGGTGGTCGGCTTCTCCCAGTCGGAGAAGGAGGCCAACCCGTTCCGCATCGCCGAGACCAAGTCCATCAAGGACGAGGCGGCCAGGCTCGGCATCTCCAAGCTGCGCGTCACCAACGCCCAGTCGCAGTTCTCCAAGCAGATCGCCGACGTGCAGCAGCTCATCGCCCAGGGCGCCCGGCTGCTGGTCATCGCGCCGCTCAACTCCGACGGGTGGGAGCCGGTGCTGCGGCAGGCCGCGGCCAAGAAGATCCCGATCATCACCGTCGACCGCAAGATCAACGCCAGGCCGTGCGGCGACTACCTGACGTTCATCGGCTCGGACTTCTACCAGCAGGGGCAGCGCGCCGCCGACCAGATGATCAACGTGCTGGGCGGCAAGGGGAAGGTCGCCATCCTGCTGGGCGCCCCCGGCAACAACGTCACCACCGACCGCACCAACGGCTTCAAGGACCGGATCAAGGAGAAGGCCCCCGGCATCCAGATCTCCTTCGAGCAGACCGCCGAGTTCACCCGCGAGAAGGGCCAGCAGGTCACCGAGCAGCTCGTGCAGTCCAACCCCGACATCAACGGCGTCTACGCCGAGAACGACGAGATGGCGCTCGGCGCCGTCACCGCGTTGAAGGGCGCGGGCAAGAAGCCTGGCGACATCAAGATCGTCTCGATCGACGGCACGCGCGGGGCGGTGCGCTCCATCGTCGACGGCTGGCTGCAGGCGGTGATCGAGTCCAACCCGAGGTTCGGGCCGCTGGCGTTCTCCACGGCGCAGAAGTTCCTGGCGGGCGAGCCGATCCCCGAGAAGGTCGTCATCGCCGACCGCGAGTACACCACGGCCAACGCCAAGGGCTCGCTGGGGCTGGCCTACTGATGGAGGCGCCGATGGGGGCGCAGGACGCCCCGGTGCTGGAGGCCGACGGCGTGTCCAAGCGGTTCCCGGGCGTGCTGGCGCTGGACGAGGTGTCGTTCGCGCTGCGTCCCGGCGAGGTGCACGCCCTGGTGGGGGAGAACGGCGCGGGCAAGTCCACGCTGATCAAGGTGTTCACGGGCGCGCACCGGCCGGACGGCGGGCGGGTGCTGGTCGGCGGGGAGCCGGTCGCGTTCGGCTCCCCGCTGGACGCCCGGCGCGCCGGGATCTCCGCCGTCCACCAGGAGGTGGGGCTCGTCCCGGCCATGAGCGTGGCGCGCAACCTGCTGCTCGGCCGCGAGCCGCGCACCCGGCTCGGCGTGATCGACCTGCCGCGCCTGCACGCCGCGGCCGAGGAGACGCTCGCCGGGCTCGGGGTGCGCGCGGACGTGCGGGCGCCGCTGCGGTCGCTGGGCGTCGGCACGCAGCAGATGGTGGCCCTCGCGCGGGCCGTGTCGGTGGACGCGCGGGTGGTCATCATGGACGAGCCGACGTCCTCGCTGGAGCCCCGGGAGGTGGAGACGCTGTTCGGCGTCGTCCGCGAGCTGCGCGCGCGGGGCATCTCCACCGTCTACGTCAGCCACCGTCTCGACGAGCTGTACCGGCTGTGCGACCGTGTCACGGTGCTGCGGGACGGACGGGTGGCGCACACCGGGCCGCTGGCCGACCTGGACCGGCTGCGGCTGATCTCCCTCATGCTCGGCCGCGACCTGGCCGACGTGCGGGCCCGCGGGGTCACCCGGTTCTCCGGCGAGCACGAGGCCGCCGGGCCGCCCGTCCTGCGGGCCCACCGCCTCACCCGGCGGCACGTCCTGGACGGGGTGTCGGTGACCGTGCGTCCCGGCGAGGTCGTCGGGCTCGGCGGGCTGCTCGGCGCGGGCCGCACCGAGACCGCCAAGGCGATCGTCGGCGCGCTGCCGCTGGACGACGGCGAGGTGGTCGTGGACGGCACGCCGCTGCGCCGCCGCCGGCCGGTCGCCGCCGCGCTGCGCGCCGGGGTGAGCCTGCTGCCCGAGGACCGCAAGGCCGAGGGCATCGTGCCCGGCCTGTCGGTGCGCGAGAACATCGCGCTGGCCGCGCTGCCCCGGCTGGCCCGCGCGGGCCTGGTGTCCGAGGCGCGCATCGACCGGATGGTGGCGGAGTTCATGCGGCGGCTGCGCATCAAGGCCGCCTCGCCGCACCAGCGGGTCGAGGAGCTGTCGGGCGGCAACCAGCAGAAGGTGCTGCTGGCGCGGTGGCTGGCGACCGATCCGCGGGTGCTGCTGCTGGACGAGCCGACCCGCGGCATCGACGTCGGCGCCAAGGCCGAGGTGCAGGCGCTGATCGACGAGCTGGCCCGCGACGGGCTGGGCGTGCTGCTGATCTCGGCGGACCTGGAGGAGCTGGTGGAGGGCTCGGACCGGGTGGTCGTGCTGCGCGACGGGACGGTGGCCGGGGAACTGGACGGCGACGAGGTGACCGAGGACCGCGTCATGGCCGTCATCGCCGGCGACCGCCCCGACGAGCGATCCGACGAGCGATCCGGCGAGGGACCTGGAGAGGAGCGCCATGGCTGAGGCCGTGGCCGGACGCGGCACCGGACTCGACCGGGCGCGCGTCCTGGCGTGGCTGCGCGAGTACGGGGTGTACGCCTCCGTGCTGGCCCTGCTGCTGTTCAACGTGATCTTCACGCCGAACTTCCTGGACACCGGCAACTTCCGCACCCAGCTCGTGCAGGTCGCCCCGATCGTCATCGTGGCGCTCGGCATGGCGCTGGTGATCGGCACCGAGGGCATCGACCTGTCGGTCGGGTCGGTGATGGCGCTGGCCGCGTCGATGGTGGTGCTGTACCTGGGCTACGGGACGGTCCCGGCCGTGCTGGCGGCGCTGGCGGCGGGCGCCGTGGTCGGGGCGGCGGGCGGCACGCTGGTCGCCTACGTCGGGGTGCAGCCGATCGTCGCCACGCTGGCGCTGCTGGTCGGTGTGCGGGGGCTGGCCAACGTGCTGGTCCCGCAGCTCAAGGAGATCGGCGACCCGGGGCTGCTGACGCTGGGCAGCGGCTCGGTCGCGGGCGTGCCGTACGTGGTGCTGGTCGCGGCGGCGCTGACCGCGGTGATGGCGTTCGTCGTCCGCCGCACCACGTTCGGGCGGCGAATCGTGGCGATCGGCGGCAACCGGACCGCCAGCGAGCTGTCCGGGCTGCCGGTCCGGCGGCTGCTGCTGGCCGTCTACGTCATCTCCGGCACGCTGGCGGCCGGGGCCGGGGTGCTGGCCACCGCCCGGCTGCAGGCCGGCGACCCCACGTCCCTCGGCCTGTTCATGGAGCTGTCGGCGATCACCGCCGTGGTCATCGGCGGCACCCCGCTGAGCGGCGGCCGGATCCGCGTGCTCGGCACGGTCATGGGGGCGCTGCTGATGCAGTTGCTGGGCGCCACCCTGATCAAGCACGACCTGCCGCAGTCCTGGGCGCAGATCGTCCAGGCGGCCATCATCCTCGCCGCGGTGTACGCGGCCGGAAACCGAGGTGCGCGATGACCGACCCCACCGCGATCACCGCCGGCGGGGCGGCGGGACGCCCGGCGCCGCCGCCGGACCCGCCCGCCCCCGAGACCGGCGCCGCCCGCCGCGAACGGCTCGGTCACCTGCTGCAGCACCACGGCGCGGCGCTGGTCCTGCTCGGCCTGGTGGCGTTCGGGACGCTCGCCTTCGACTCGTTCGCCACCGGCGCCAACCTGCGCGCCGTCACGGTGTCCTCGGCGTTCCTGGCGATCGTCGCGCTCGGCATGACCTTCGTGATCATCAGCGGCGGGATCGACCTGTCGGTCGGCTCGCTGTTCGTGCTCGGCGGGGTGCTGGCCGCATACGGCTCCCGCGCGGGGGTACTCGCGGCGCTGGCGCTGCCGCTGGCGGTGTGCGGGACGATCGGCCTGCTGCAGGGCGTGCTGATCGGGCGGCTGGGGATGGCGCCGTTCATCGTCACGCTGGCCGGGCTGCTCGGCGTGCGCGGGATCATGCTGGCGGTGTCCGACGAGGGCGCCACCACCTACCTGGTCGAGGACCGCGCCTTCGCCTCGCTGGGCCAGGACGGGCCGTTCGGCCTCACCTGGCCCGTCCTGATCACGGTGGTGCTCGCCGTCGCCGGGGTCGTGCTGCTGCAGCGCACCGGCTTCGGGCAGAACGTGTACGCGGTCGGCGGCAACGAGGAGGCCGCGGGCCTGATGGGCGTGCCGGTCGTCCGCACCAAGATCCTGGTCTACCTGCTGTCGGGGCTGCTGGCCGGGCTGGCGGGCGCGCTGAACGCGGCCCGCCTGTCGTCCGGCGTGACCATCCTCGGCATCGGCCTGGAACTGGACGCGATCGCCGCCGTGGTCATCGGCGGCACCCTGCTCACCGGCGGGGTCGGCGGTGTGACCGGCACGATGGCCGGGGTGCTGCTGCTCGGCGTGATCCAGAACCTGATCAACCAGGTCGGCAACCTCACCTCCGCCGTCCAGCAGGTGGTCAGCGGCGCGTTCCTGGTCCTGGTCGTGGTCGCCCAGCGGATCCTCAGCAGGACCCAGCGCCTGACCTGACCGGGCCCGCGCCGCCGACCGTCCCGTCACCCCGTGCCCCGCCGCCTCAGGCGCTCTGCTCGGCGGCGGTCACCGGGTCCAGCCTGGGCGCGGCGGCCCGCGTCCTGAGCCGGGCCTTCGGCGGGTCGGCGGGCCGCCGCAGGTGCCAGTCGGTGACGGCCTGGTAGGCCGCGACGACCTCCAGCAGCCGGTCCTCCTCGTAGGGGCCGCCGCCGAGGATCGTCCCGACCGGGACGCCCGCCGCGTCGAACCCGATGGGGAAGCCGATCTCGGGCAGGCCGAGGATGTCGAACGGCACCGGCCCGGTCTGCAGGACGACGTCGCAGTCGTCCAGCACCCCGTCCAGGACCTCGCCCAGCAGGTGCGTCTTGGCCCGCTGCCCGGTGACCCACTCGTCGCCCGACAGCATCAGCCCGGCCAGCCAGCTCAGCAGCGAGACCCCGAACAGCCTGAGGTCCTTCTGCAGCCAGGGCCGGAACGGCTCGGTCCGCTCCGCCAGCCGGATGTCGTTGAACGCGCCCGTCAGCAGCGACCAGTCCGACGGGTAGGACACCTCGACGAGCCGGGCCCCGGGGATCGCCTCCAGGTCGGCGAGGAACTTGCGGCGCAACGCGACCACCTGCGCGTTCCCGCCGCCGAGGTAGTCCGGGGGGACGCCGATGCGCGTGGTGCGCCGCAGCCGCACCTTGCCGCCCCGGCGGACCGGCGTGGCGGCGCGGACGAGGTCCGGCACGGGCGGCAGGCCGAGGGTCCGCACGTCCCTGGGGTCGGGACCGGACAGCACCGACAGCATGATCGCGGCGTCCAGCGCGTCCCGGGCGATCGGCCCGCTGTGGTCGCGGGTGAACGACAGCGGGACGATCCCGTAGATCGAGGTGCGGCCCATCGTCGGCTTGAGCCCGGTCAGGTTCTGCCGGTTGGCCGGCAGGACGATGCTGCCGCCGGTCTGCGTGCCGATCGAGGAGGTGGCCAGCCGTCCGGCGACCGCGGTCGCCGGGCCGGTGGACGACCCGCCCGGGTCGACCGACGGGTCGGCCGGCGTCCAGGCGTTGACGGTGGTGATCCGGCCGTCGGGCGTCGTCGCCCGGGTGGTGGCCAGCGGCCCCATCTGCCCCTTGCCGATGACGATCCCGCCCGCGTCCTTCAGCCGCGCCACGGCCGTCGCGTCGTGGTCGGGGACGAAGTCGTCGAAGATGAACGAGTTCGCGGTCGTCCGGACCCCGGCGGTGAAGTAGTTGTCCTTGACGCACAGCGGGATGCCCGACAGCGGGCCGGTGCGCCGCCGGTCCGCGGTGCGGGCCGCGGCGAGGGCCTGCTCCGCCGTGACGGTGACGAACGCCTGGTAGGTCGTCTCGTGGGCGGTGATGCGGTCCAGGTGCGCCTGGACGAGCTTCACGGCGGTGATCTTTCGCTGCCGCAGCAGGGTGGCCGCCTCCGCCAGTGTCGCCTCGGTCGGGTCGGCCACCGCCTCGGGGCGCACGGGGACGTCCGGCAGGTCGAGGGCGGGCCTGCGCGCCGCGGCCGAGGCGGCGCGGGGAGCGACGGCCGCCGCGGCCACGGCGGCCGTGGTGACCGCGCCGGAGCGGGCCAGGAACAGGCGGCGCGAGACGTCGCGGTTCACTTCGCCTCCGTCCAGGCCGTCGTGATGGACGGGTATTCCAGCGGCGGGGCGGCCTGCTGGGCCAGCGCGGCCGCGTCCTCGCCGGTCGCGGGCGGCCGCCAGGTGTTGATCGCGCCGGGACGCCCGCCGGTGCGGGCGCCGCCGCTCTTGGCGCCCGCCAGGAACGTCCGCAGGTACTCCATGGCCTGGGCGCGCGTCGGCACGCCGGTCGCGGGGTCCGGGGACTCGGGAAGCTGGTCCAGATCGACGCCCGCCAGCGCCAGCCGCGCCCTGATCAGCGCGTCGAGCTCGTCATCCGACGGCATGCCCACGGGTCCTCCTCCACTCGTAGATCACGATCGGTGAGGAAATCGGACATCCGTTTCGAGGAGATTTCGGCGGTGTCGGGATGAGGTAACAAATGTGACAAGTGATGCGATGTGGGGCTTGCGTCCGGCTCTGTGCCACATGCGAAGTTGGCTCTCGCCGCCGGCGTGCCGCGGGCCGAGTTGGTTCCCTGTTGGTTTCAGAGAGCGAGACGTGCGCGGCTCATGAACGCGTCCTGACCCACCTGGAGAATCCAAAAAAATCTTGGCGGAATACGCGGGCGGCGACGCGGTTCGGACGGTGGCCGGAGGGGACGTAGCTGTGCCGGACCGGGCACCGGCTTCCGGCGTTCCCCTGTGCGCGCGGGACGGGCCGGCCCCGCTGGACAGGAGCAGGGAGGGCGTCGATGTCGCACCACGTGGTGGTCGTCGGGGCCGGGCTGTCCGGGCTGTCGGCCGCGCTGCACCTGCTGGGAGCGGGGTGCCGGGTCACGGTGGTGGAGCGTTCCGACGAGCCGGGAGGCCGGGCGGGACGGCTCGACCTGGGCGGGTGCCGCGCCGACAGCGGCCCCACCGTGCTGACCATGCCGCACCTGGCCGACGAGGCGTTCCGCGCCGTCGGCGACCGGCTCGCGGACCGGGTGGAGCTGCTCGAACTGCACCCCGCGTACCGCATGGTGTTCCCCGACGGGTCGGCCCTGGACGTCCACACCCGGGCCGAGGCGATGGAGGAGGAGGTCCGCCGGTTCGCCGGCCCCCGTGAGGCCGAGGGCTACCGGCGGCTGCGGGCCTGGCTGCGCGACCTGTACGGCGTGCAGATGCGCCGGTTCATCGACGCCGACTTCGACTCCCCGCTGCAACTGCTCACCCCCGACCTGGCCAGGCTGGCGGCCCTGGGGGGATTCGGCCGCCTGGACGCGCGCGTCGGCCGTTTCCTGTCGGACGAACGGCTGCGCCGCGCGTTCACCTTCCAGGCCCTGTACGCAGGGGTGCCGCCCCACCGGGCCCTGGCCGCCTACGCCGTCATCGCGTACATGGACACCGTGGCCGGGGTGTACTTCCCGCGCGGCGGCATGCACGCCTTGGCGCGGGCCATGGCGGACGCGGCGGCCGACGCGGGAGGCGAGTTCCACTGGGGGAGCGAGGTCACCGCCCTGGACCGGCGCGGCGACCGCGTGACCGCCGTGCGCACCCGCGCGGGCGGCCGCATCCGCTGCGACGCGGTCGTGCTCACCGTGGAGCTGCCGGCCGCCTACCGCCTGCTGGGCCGCGAGCCGCGCCGCCTGGTGCCGCTGCGCCACTCGCCCTCGGCGGTCGTCCTGCACGCGGTCACCGCCCGCACGTGGCCGCGGCTCGGGCACCACACGATCTTCTTCGGCAGGGCCTGGAAACGCACGTTCCACGAGATCACGCGCACCGGCCAGGTCATGAGCGACCCGTCGCTGCTGGTCACCCGTCCCACCGCGAGCGACCCCGCGCTGGCGCCCGAGGGCAGGCAACTGCTCTACATCCTCGCGCCCTGCCCCAACACCGCCATCGGCCCCAGCGCCCGCGACTGGCACGCCCTGGGCCCGCGCTACCGCGACGGGCTGGTGGCGGAACTGGAACGCCGAGGTCTCCACGGCCTGGACGCGTCCATCGAAAGCGAACGGCTGGTCACCCCGGCCGACTGGACGGCGCTGGGCCATGCGGCGGGGACGCCGTTCTCGGTCGCCCACACCTTCGCGCAGACCGGCCCGTTCCGGCCGCGCAACCTCGTGCGGGGCGTCGGCAACGCGGTCCTGGCGGGCTGCGGCACCACCCCCGGCGTCGGCGTCCCCACCGTGCTCATCTCCGGGAAGCTGGCCGCCGCCCGCCTCGTCCGGCCGGGAGCGGCCCTCCGCTCCCGGCCGCACCGCAAGAGGCGGTCGCCATGACCCGGCGGGAACTGGACGCGGCGGGCATCACCGATCCGGCCCTGCGCCGGGCCTACGCGCGCTGCCGGCGGCTCAACGCACGGCACGGCCGCACGTACTTCCTGGCCACGCGGCTGCTGCCCGCGGCGCGCCGGCCCGCCGTCCACGCGCTGTACGGGTTCGCCCGCTGGGCCGACGACATCGTGGACGACCTCGACCCCGACGTCACACCGCGCCGGCGCGCCGAGGCCCTGCGCGGCCTGGAGGAGCGGCTGGTGGCCGGGCTGCGCGACGGCACGAGCGCCGAACCCGTCGTCCGGGCCCTGGCGCACACGGCGGCCACCTACGCCATCGACCACCGGTACTTCCTGGACTTCCTGGCCTCCATGCGCAGCGATCTGGAGGTCACCCGGTACCCCACCTACGCCGACCTGGAGATCTACATGCACGGCTCGGCCGCCGTCATCGGGTTGCAGATGCTGCCGGTGCTCGGCACGGAGGCGCCGCGGGAGGAGGCGGCCCCCCACGCGGCGGCGCTCGGCATCGCCTTCCAGCTGACCAACTTCCTGCGGGACGTGGGCGAGGACCTCGACCGGGGCCGCGTCTACCTGCCGGAGGACCTGCTGGACGCGCACGGGGTGGACCGGGAGCTGCTGCGCTGGAGCCGCGACACCGGCCGGCCCGACCCCCGGATCCGGTCCGCGCTGCGGGCCGCCGCCGACCTGGCCGAAGGGGTGTACCGCGAGGCCGCGCCGGGCCTGGACATGCTCCACCCCGTCTCGCGGCCCTGCATCCGCACCGCCTACGTCCTCTACCGCGACATCCTGCGCGTCATCGAGGCGGACGGCTACGCGGTGCTGCACCGGCGGGCCGTCGTGCCGCGCCGGCGGCGGGCGGCGGTGGCGCTCGGCGTCGCCGCGCGGGCGGCGGCCGACCGGGGCGG